>JBKPNV010000380.1:0-24002 GCA_046732795.1 Acidobacteriota bacterium | reverse complement strand
ATTACTGCCGCGCAGTCTCCTGGGCGCGTTCACGGTGTGTACGACTCCAGACTTGCGGCCATGATTCACGCCAATCGCGGTTTCCACGGCGTCGCCTCGGCGAGGCGCTTGATCGTCTTCAACATCCTGCGACTCATCACGAAGCCAACGGGATCGATCAGGTAGGGTCCATATCCCAGCTTTGCCAGGATCCCCTTGCCCACTGCATGACGACCTCGCTCGATAAGCCGCGTCACACCATCTTCAGTCTGATGCAGATAGAAGCCCCATGTGGCTTGCGAGCCGCTGGCATCGGGCGGACCGCCAAGAACGAGGGTATGGCCTGGGTCGACAATCGACACACTTGGCCCGAATCCGCTGGCGTGCATCCGGACCCTGTCTCCCGCACAAAGCTGCTGGAGCTCGCCGCGAAGTTCCAGCACGTTGTGGATGTCGCAACCGGCGAGATTCTCGAGGACCTCGTAGCTGAAGAAACCACCGCGTCCCTGGCCGATCTGCACGAGCCACGGCCAGACGGCGGCGCGCGGCGCCAGGATCCTGATCGCGTGCGTGTACGTCCACGTCGGCGCCTTCACGATCTCGTCGCCTGGCAGCGATTCGTTCACCTCATCCGCGGTTGCATTCCATCGTGTGCGCCAGCGATGAAGAAGCGGTCCGAGCGCGAGGTTGAGCGCAATCAGGAATCCACCGATCAGAGCGTCGGAGTACTTTTTCATTGTCGTTCTCCGTCGAAGCAGCACGGGCGATCGGCGAGTTCTGTCACGTCACCGAGTTTCCACGCCGCGTTCTCTGAAGTCAGCGCAACGTGCGTGCCTCGCGGAGAGAGGTTCACGTGGGATGTACACATGGACACACACCTTTTGTTACCTGCTGCGCCGGGGAATTTCGCCTTGGGACTGCGAAAAAGGGCGCAGCTCTTCACCCGGTCGTTCGCAGAGAAAACGGCGCCGATGCTGGCGGGAGCATTGCTCCTGTCACGCTCGCGAGCAGCCGGACCAAGACGTCGACGAGCGTCGAATGGCACCGTGGTTGCGGGAGTGAGTGCACGTGGCCAGCATCCGACTCACCGCCGTTCTCGCCGCCCTTGCAATGGGCCGGTTCGTCGGTTGCGGTAATGGCGTGTGACGGCTGGTGTGGAGCAGGGCACGCCGTCCAGGCACACTCTTCCGACGAGATGCCGCTTAATGCGCCATCGGCGATTTCGAGTGCCGTTCGTCCCTGCTCTCGGTGGTGAGCGAAAAGGCTGTCATGGCCTCTCCCTCCACAGCAACACGTGCGCGAATGCGTCTTCGGCGAGTGCCGCTTCCGGGCGCCCGTTGCGAATGCGAGCGGACCATTCATGACCGCATCGAGGGCACGTGTACCAGGCGATGACCCAAGTGCTGTCGGCCGCCGGTGCGACTGGTCGTCCACATAGCGGACATGACATCGAGGCGGTGACGTGAAGAGCATCCATGCCCGGTGAGTGGGCAACGATTGTGCCGATGCAGAGTGCCGACCTTCGGCTTTGCGTGACACCGGCCGCGAAGGTCGGACCGAAAATATCGGACTGCGACGTGGAAAACTCCGCGGCACGGCCGCGGGCGATTGGCACGCAGGTGTGTTTCAGCGATCCGACCGGTGGCCGACCGTTTGCACTCAGCGAACATATGACTCGCGTTGTATCGGCCCTTATCCTGCTCGGTATGAGCTTGCTTTCCAACGCTGGTAGTGCGCAAAGCAGTCGGACCGCGACGCCGGCCCTGGTCATCGACTCGCTGACTGGCCGCGACTCGTTCGATCGCTACTGCGCAGCGTGTCACGGCGCGGACGGACGCGGTGCAGGTCCGGTTGCCTCCTCGCTCAAGGTGCACCCAGCGGATCTGACGACCTTGGCAGAACGCAATGGCGGGTCGTTCCCGCGGCGACGGGTTGCCTCGTTCGTCGAAGGCACGGGCAGGTCCCTCCCGGCGCATGGAACCAGCGACATGCCGGTATGGGGCGCCACGTTTCGTGGTCTCGAGTCGTCCGAGGCAAGAGTAAAAGCCCGCCTCGCCAACCTGGTCGCATATGTCGAATCGCTGCAACGTTCATCGAACGCGTCGCCGCGGAATCTGGCCTCGGCGTCAGTGACTGGCGCTCAGCTGTTTCGAACCCACTGCGCGAGCTGCCACGGCGAGACCGGACGGGGTAGCGGACCGTTGAGCACGCAGCTGGCGCGGCCCGTGCCGGACGTGACAACGTACACCGCTCGTAACGGCGGCGTGTTCCCGGGAGAACGGCTGCGACAGATCATCGCCGGCCGTGGACCCGCGGCTCACGGCGACCGAACCATGCCGGTGTGGGGTGACGTGTTCCAACGCCAGACGAGCGCCTCGGATACAGACGACGAGGCTCGCATCGACGCGCTCGTGACGTTCCTGCAATCGATTCAGCAACGCGGGGCGGAATAGCCCGCGTCCAGGTGCGCAAGGCGGCCTGCCGATGGCGCACGATGGTCACCTCGCTCATGGCGCCTTCCAAGCTCCCAGCAAATGGAGTAGTGGGCGATGTCGTTGGGATGAACGGCACGTTTGGGTCTGCATGGTAGACCGGCTCGCAGACCCTTGCTCCGGGGTGCCCATCGGAATCAGCAGATCTCGCCCTCGCTCTCGTCCTTGTCAGCAGGCGAGTCCACGGTGAGTTGATTCTCGACTCGCCGGATTCCGGGCGCGTCGGCTGCCGCCCGCTCGGCGATATCTCGTTGCAGCCACGTGCCCACGTGGCCCGTGAGCGTCACCACATCGCCGGCTGCATGAGCCGTCACATGACGCGCATCGAGATCGGCATTGCGGTGCAATGCGTCGACAATGCGTTGGCGAACGATACGCGCCGCCACCATCGGAGCCATGCCGATCCGATTGACGACGCCGCGCACGCCGCGGACGTGACGAACGGCTTTCTCCGCATCGCGGCACTGGAACTCCCACATCGTTTCGCCAGTCAACGTCACGTAGCCATGATGGACCGTTGCCTGCACGTTGTCGGGCACCGTGCTGCGCAACTCCAGAGAGCGTACGACGTCTCGAGCGATATCGGCGTCCGTCCGACCGACTTTGGGTCGCACCTCGATGTCGTTGGCGACGGCCCGCACGCCGCCAACGCGTTTGGCCGCGCGCTCTGCCGCCAGTTTGCACAGATAGGTATCGACATAGCCGGTCAATGTGACCGTTCGATCTTTGGCAGCCACGCCGATCGCGCTGGCGTCAACGGCAGCATCCCACTCGAGTTGGCGTGTCACCAGGTCTCGAATTCGCATGTCGACCTCCACAAGGTTTGCGATGGCCATACGTCCTCCTTCCGGCCTACGTCGGGGTGACGGCCAATGCCGTGCCAGAGAAGTCCGCTGTGCCGTCGGCTCAAATCTCGTCACGCGCGAGCGGACCCATCATCGCGAGGCGAAAAATCCCGCCCACGTCCGGAACATTCCCCGATCGTTCAGTGGTCCAGTTCCTTGCGAAAGACTCCTCTGGCGTGCGGGATCTTCCGCGCCCAATCTGCCGCGCCACGAAGAGCGTCTCTTCCTGGGCGCCCGCGTTGCGTGGCCCATTCGCTTTACTCCCTCGAGGTACACGCGTTGCAGTCTCCTCTACATATCGTGGAGGCTGTCATGAGTAACCGACCCTCGATCCTTTGTCCGATCGATTATTCGGACGCGTGCGCGGCGGCGCTGCGCTACGCAGCAGCGATCGCGGAACACTTCTTCACGCGCTTGGTCGTGCTGAACGTCGAGGATCCGCTGCTCACGACGGCGGAAATCGGGACCGGTGTCTTGTGGACCCGTGAGGAATCGGAGCAGGAGATCGCTGGATTCGTCTCGCAGGTGTTCGGCGGAGATTCGTCGACCCGGGCGATGTGCGAGTACGAAGCCGCCATTGGCAAACCTGCCGTCGAGATCGTTCGTGTGGCGCACGAGCGATCCTGCGATCTGATTGTGATGAGCTCACACGGCCTGACGGGCCCGCGCAAATTGTTCTTTGGATCGACGACCGAGCGCGTCCTGCGAGCGACCACCGTGCCGGTGCTCGTCACGCCGCCGGTGAATCCCGGTCCGGTTCACATGGAAGACGTGGCGCCAATGCTGGGCCGAATTGTCGTGCCCGTGGACCTGACGCCCGCATCTGATGATCAGATTCGAATCGCCGGCGGTCTCGCTGAGGCCTTGGGTCTTCCGATCGTGCTGCTTCACGTCATTGAGCCAGTCAGGAGCCGCCTGTTCGGTCGCCACAACCTGAGGCGGCTGGAGGCCGATCGCAGGGTCGCTGCCGAGGAACACATCGACCGGTTGCTGTCCCTTATTCCACCCAACATTCGCCCGAGGACGGAGGTGCAGATCACGTGTGGAGATCCCGCCGGGGAGGCGGCGAAGGTCATTCACGAGCGCCACGCAGGCCTCGTCGTGATGGGCCTGCACGGGTCGCCGTTGCTCGGGCCGCGCATGGGGTCGGTAACGTATCGGCTGCTTTGTCAATCGCCAACGTTGGTGCTCGCACTGCCGCCGCGGCTGACTGATGAGACGCATCAGCATACGGGGGCTCTTGCAGGCGCTTCACGTCCGGCTCACATGCCTAGTCGCGAGGGGGCCATCGCGGGCAGCGCCGGGCCCGCCATCGCAGACGGGTCCGCTTCATAGGTGTCCGTGCCGGCCTTTCTGTGGCTCACGCTGTTTGTCGCCGCCAACCTGCTGCAGTTCGCCACACCAACTGATGCCAGATGAGTTGAGAGACCCGCCCCTCAGGGCGCAATCACAGCGTTTGATTGAGCTCCCGGATCCGCTTCTCCGTAGAACGCATTTCTTCTCGCTGCGCCTCGACGACGCCGATCACGGTGGGCGGCAGCATCCCGTTCAGCGCCTCGTCATACGCCTTGATAGCTGCGTTTTCGCCGCGCTCAGCCTCGGTGACGATCGTCTGATCCTGGTGACCAGGAACGTGGGCTTTCACGTTCATCCATCCTCGGTGCACTGCGCCGGCGCGGCTGCCACTCGAGAGCGTGCTGCCACCGAGCCGGTTCAAGTGCGGCTCGAGGTCGTGGACGAAGGTCTGCCGCTGCTCGGCAAGTTCCGCAAAGAGATCTTTGAGCAGCGGAGTATGGACATACTGGGCGGCAGCCCGGAAACCGCGTTCCCCGTCGCGGCAGATTTCAACCAGGTGCTCCAGGACCTCTCGTTCTGTGCGTTCGGCCATGACATCCTCCTGCGTGAACCGACTCCGAAGTCCCATTCGATGAACCTGACCGTCTGCACGTTGCGCGCCACTCTTTTCTGGCGTGCGCGAAGCAGGGAGGAGGAATTCCGAGCCCGAACAAGGCGAGCGCGGGTGAAATCCCGCACGCTCCAAAAATACTCCGCATCCAAAGCGAGAGTTCGTCGGCGCATCGAATCGGTCAAGGCCGAGCGGCGCGTCCACGCTGATACGAAACGCTTGCCGCACGGTTACGGCTGCCGTAAACGCGTTTCCCGCGGCGACTCGCTTGCCCAGCTGTGCAAGGTGCGAATGTAGTGTGCACGCTCGAACGAGGCTGGATCTCCCGTCGTCTTGAGACTGACGAGACCTCTGGCGTCGCCCAGTCTCTCCATGGCATGCCAGTCGAGCCAATCCTCGAGGCCGCGCTTCATCAATCCGACGTAAGCGGGGCCATGAAGCAGGAGGGCCGAGACCATCTGCACGACATCGGCGCCTGCCAGGATCGCCTTGATACCGTCAATCGGTGTCGCGGCGCCACCAGAGAGTGCTAGCGACGCCCGGATGCGGCCATGCAGGATGGCTATCCAGCGCAAGCGAAGAAGCAGTTCGGCGTTCGTGGAGAGTTCCAGGCGTGGCGACACGCGTATCGTGCGAATGTCGATGTCAGGCTGATAGAACCGGTTGAAGAGGACCAATCCATCGGCGCCCGCGCGATCGAGTTGATTGGCAGTATGAGCCATAGCCGTGAAGAAGGGAGACAGCTTCACGGCGATTGGAATCTTGATCAAGTGCTTGAGGTTCTTGACGACAAACGTCAGTTGATCTTCCACAGCAGCGCCGGATGCCGACAGATCGGCTGACACCTGGTACATGTTCAGCTCCAGTGCATCGGCGCCCGCCTGTTCGATAACGCGCGCAAACTTCAGCCAGGCCTCTCCGGTTCGACCGTTCAGAGAGCCGATGACCGGAATCGATACCGCCTGCTTCGCGCGCTGAATGTGCTCGGCGTACTCGTCGGGTCCGAACGAATAGTCGTGGGACTCTGGAAACGCCGACAGGATGTCCGCGAAATCAGGTTCGAAAACGTTGACGTGGGCGATGGTCTTGGAATCGGTGTAGGTGATCTGCTCTTCGAACAAAGAGTGGAGGACGACAGCGGCGCAACCGGCGTCTTCGAGGCGCTTGATCGTGTCGAGCCGATAGCCGAAAGGCGATGCACCCGCGATGAACGGATGCTCCAAGGTCATTCCCAGATACGAGGTGCTGATGTCCATGGCACCCTCTCGTTCCACCCGGCTAAGACCCTCGTGTTGTTACCTGGCGCGTGGACGGGCTGCACGTGGGCACGCGTCGTAAGGCACGTATATAGAGCGGCCGCGCAGCCACGCTTCGCTGAATGCACCGCGCCGCCCGCTCTCAACCATCTCGGTCAGTACGTCTACCTCCCGGACTTAAACGGTTAAAAGCAGGCATCGCCGATATGGATTGCGAAGGTCGTGCCGCTGTTTGCGACCTCGGTGCACACACCCATGCGCTCGAGGATCGGCCGCATTCGCCCGATGGGGGATGCAGCCCAGGCCATCGCGCGAATCTGCGATCAGCGCCAGCAGGGCCGCGACCCACGCAGCGACGTGCGTGAACTGTCGAACGGGGCGAACGGCAACTGGGGTTTGCGCGAGGCGCCCGATGCGGTTGGGTCCGATCTCGAGCCGCCTCGCTGTCGCATTGGCGTGTGACAAGCCTATTGGACCGCTGCGCACCGCGGCGAACGCGGCGTCGAGGGGGAGTTGGTGACAGCATCGCGCTGCCCGTGCGAGTGCTCGTTCGGCGGTCGGGTCCGAAGAGGTCCCCAGCGGCCACCAGCCGCTTGCCGCGGCAGCCGCCATTCACTCTATCGGGGAAGGCTCAATCTTTCGAAACGGGCACCGGCATCGGCGCGACCGAAGGCTCGACCATCTGTCGCCAGAACTCCATGCTCCACCAACGTACCGAGCACGTGTTCGCACCGGGCCGCGTCGATGCTGAAGAGGCGCGCGGCCTGGGAAAGCGTCAGCCTCATTCCGGGCATTTCGCGGAACTCCGCTGCGATCCGCGCGTGAAGTGCGCGACCATCGGGCTGCTCCGATCGTACGGCGGCCGGTTCGGTTCTGTGAACGTGTTCAAACAATGGATACATTGGCGTCTTCCTCAAAGTCTCGGGTGCCGAGGCTTGAGCAACCGTTGTGCCGGGTTCCAACGGGCGGGAATCCCACGAGGTGAGCCACTCTGATAAGAAGACGTCACATCTCGGATGCGGATTTTTCCGGCGACAGCCGAAAATTCACCACGTGGTCGAGCGATGCAAACCCGGCCGCCGTCTATTGAGGCCGCGCCGGGTTTGCCAGCTCCTCGAACAGTGCCGACAGCCGTCGGCGTGCCGTATCCAGTCGCTCTTCGAGGGCGTCATAGACGAACGTGTGTCCTGCCTGCGTTGCCTCGGTGAGCGGGATATCGATCTGCTGAGCGGCCTGCTCGAGGCGCGCACGACGGGGCTCGTCCTTAATGCGTCCGATGAGCGATCTGGCCTCCGTCAGCGCCGCCCTCGTTGCTCGTACCCCCTCGAGCATCTTCCGGCCCAGAGCGGGACGTTCCGGATGCTCGTCGGGTCGACCAGGCCGGTGGCAACTAGCGCACTCACGTTCCAACGCCTTTGGTGAAGGCCGATTCTCGCCCGCGGCGCCGTGACACGTCGTACACGTGGGGACCACGGGATTCGAGCCCTGCAACAGAGCGAAGTGGCCGCTCTTCTGAAAGGCGACGAACGGGCCGGCGTGACAGGTGCCACAGGTTTTCGGGATGTTGACGCGATGGACCGGGCTTGCCGGATCCGTCCAACGCAGGATGCCGCGGTGCGCCACCATCGGATCGAAGGTGGCCGGGTCACCACCGTGACACGATTCACAACCCACGCCGGAATGCGAGTGCGCGGAAAGCTCCCAATCGCGCAGATGGACGTCCCAATCGGCCAACCCACCAGTTGATCGTGGCGGATTGGCGAAATGGCAATCGGCGCAGCGGCTCTGGGCTGAGGATGGCGCGAACGCACTGACCGCCAGGGCGATGGTCAGGAACGCAAGAACACCGTGTCGACGCATTGATGGCTCCTCGTCGAATCGAGGTGACGCACTGCAGGTGTGCAACTGGTGTGCCCTGACGCAGAGTCAGCCGACGACAGGGTAAGCAGGATGCTGTTCGCCGTTTCCATTCCGAACGTTATTTCGTTGCGACGGCGGGGCTTCGCTGCACAATAGCGCTCGTTCGAGCGCTGGAATCGACGCTATCGATGCGGGTGAGGGGACTGATGGCCAAGAGGCGACCACGTGTCACGACAGGATCGGCCAAATCGACGCGGAAGGCAGAAGACCAGACAGTCATCACTATTCGAACTCTGATTCGCGGGCGCCTCCTCGAGGAGAACGTGTTGCGCTCGGCGCCCCTCACGCGTCTGGCGGAGGAGTGGACCTATATCCTCCGCTCACGCACACGGTGGGCTGATGATGCGGACCTGAGGCTGTCGGTGCGCGATCGGGCGCTTCGCGATCTAGAGCACGTCGGCGTGCGCCGCGCCTTCATGAAGAAGCTGGCGACGGCACAGCACGTCGAAGTGGAGCTGCATTCGTGGAATGGTGCTGATCGCGAAGTCGATCGCGTCCACGAGGCCGCGGCGGAAGTTCCGTGGGAGTACCTGCTCAGCGCGGGAACGCGCGGGGTCGGCCGGTTTCACAACATGCTCGTCACCCGCTTGTTTCGCAACGGCGCGCCCGCAATTATTCCGGGGCCGCCATCGAAGGTGCTTTTCGTCGAGAGTGCCCCGGGCCGCTTCGAAGAGATCTACCAGTTCAAGCAGGAGCGCGATCGGATTCGAGCTGCCGTCGGCGCCGACGTCACTTCAGATCGGAGCGATGGCCCTCATCCGGTCATGGGAGTGTCGGCGACGGAGAACTTCACCCAGATCAAGAGAACCGTTCGCAGGACCGCCTGGGACGTCCTGCACGTCAGCGGACTCGACACGCATCAGGCCCTGTGGTATCTCGATTCGCTCTACGACGAGCTGAAAAACGAAAGGCCGGCTATCTGGAAGAAGATCGTCGACACTCTGGATCGGATTCGCGATGGAATGATTCTTCGCGAATCGAACGTCGCCGAGCTGCCGGTACCCTACGACGATCTCGCCGCGGCGCTCATCGACTCCGACAATCCACCGTGGCTCGTCACGCTCAATCTCTACTACTCGGGGGCGCGCACCGCGAGAGAGATGGTCAAGCGTGGCGCGCGGACCGCGCTCGGGTTCCTCGACGAGATTGATGACGACCTGGCGGAGGGTTTCTTCCAGGCGTTCTACTGGGCGTGGTGCCGCCCCAACGGCGCATTTGCCATCTCACACGCCTTCGTCGAGGCGTGGCACAAGATGAAAAGCGATCGCATGCACGGCACCGCCATTGTGATCTGGATGGGGAACAGCGTGTTCGACGAATACGACGTGGCGCCGCGTGCCCAAACGGCGGCGCCGCCTCCCGCCGAGACACGCGCACAGGTGCTGCAACGACTCGAGACCACGCCGATGCGCGAGTTGCTTCAGGTGCAGCTCGAAGTCCCTGACGAGGTCAACTATTCACTGCTGCACAACGATCGCTCGTTGCTGAACCGGTTGACGCTCGCGAAGCTGGTGAAGGAGCCACTCGAGAATATCGAGATCGAAGTCGAGCTGAATCTCGGCGCGCAGAACTATCCCTATCGCTGCACGCAGATGGTTCTGGACGAGCCGCAGATTGAAATCGGACATCGGATTCGGATTCCACTCACCGCCGCGTTGCCGCGATCGCTGAGAGAGCGTGTGCATTCGACCCTATACGTGAAAGTGAGCTGCGGCGGCAGAACTGCACTCGAGGAAACCAATCGCGTGACGCTCATTCCGGTGGACGAATGGGTGGACGACACCGAGAACAATCCCTGGCTTCCGTCGTTCGTGCTGCCCCGGGACCCAGCGGTCCTCAAGATCATCAACTCGTCGCGTCGCTATCTGGTCGGCATCGAAGACGATCCCGCGGCCGGATTCGACGGGTACCAGTCGGTGGATCCAAAGGCGGACAACCCGACTGCCGGCGTCGATGCGCAGGTGCAGGCGATCTGGACGGCGCTCGTCAACGAGTACCGGCTGCAGTACATCAATCCGCCGCCGGCGTATTCGGATCAGAGCCAGCGCCTGCGGACGCCGACCGACATTGTTGACTCGAATACCGGCACGTGCATCGATCTCGCGCTGCTGCTGGCCTCGTGCCTCGAATACATCGATATCTACCCGGTGGTGGTGCTGCTCTCGGGTCATGCCTTCGCCGGTTACTGGCGATCGGAAGAGGCGCACGAGGCCTTCGTCGAGGTGCTGCACGTGCCCGTCGAGGTGCCCCCTGTCGGCAGCGCGCTGGCCCGGCTCGGTGGCGATCGCCTGGTCGAGCAGTACGGCTGGCGCCTGACACGCCTGCACTACGACGAGATCATGGAATACGTCACGGCAGGAGATCTCGTCATGCTCGAGGCGACCTATCTCACCGGCGCCTGGAGCTTTGCCGAATCCAAGAAGGAAGGACGGGCGAACATGCGCAGCCGCCGCGAGTTCGACAGCCTTCTCGACATCCGGCTCGCTCGATCGTCGACGCCACCGGTAACCCCTCTGCCCATCATCAACGAATGACGAGCACGCGATGACAAAGCCGATCGAACCCGAGTCCGCACGGTTCCTGTCGCACATCGAGGCCAGCCGCCGTGAAGAGGACTTGTTCAAAGACCTCTACGTGCCAGCGGATCCGGAAGAGCAGACCATCGCGTCGCTCCGGCGGCGGCGGCGCCGTGCGGGCAATGACATCGAGAGCACGATGAAATCGGTGTCGCTCGTGGAGGAAAACGGAACACTGTACTGGCGCGACGGGATTCCTTCCCGCCCCGTCGCACGCCGGCGCGGCCGTCGAGGTCTGGACGCCGCCGGGGAGGGATCGCTGGTTCTGACCAAGGAGTTCCCGACGCTGGCGCCCAACAAGATCATTGCCGCCGTAGGCGTCATCGATCGTCGTCTCAACGCGGCCGTCGACGAGTCGCTGCGCTCGCGTCTTCGGAGACTGCGACAGACGCCGGGCGGCTCGTTCGTGTTCGACAACGTGGATGCTTCTGGACCGTTCAGCGGCCGCACACTGTTGTTCGTACACGGCACGTTCTCGAACGCCGCGAACATGCTCGGCGAGTTCACCGCCGCCGACGGCCGCGGCCTGCGATTCCTGAACAAGGCCGGTAAGAAATACCACCAGATCCTGTTCTTCGACCACGCGACGCTGTCGGTCAGTCCGGTGATCAACGCCCTCGAGCTCGGACGCGCGATGGCAGGCTCCAGCGGCCAAATCGATGTCGTCGCGCACAGCCGCGGAGGGCTGCTCGTGAGATGGTGGCTCGAGGCGTTCGGCAACTCGCTGCGCCTCGCCTCGAACGTGCACGTGCGCGCCGTGCTGGCGGGGTCGCCACTCCATGGCACTTCACTGGCCGCGCCAGACAAGATTCAGCACGCCATGAGCCTCATCTCCAATGTTGGCACGTTCGCCGAGAAGACGATGAGTCTGATCGGCCTGTCGAATCCGTTTCTCTGGGTAGCAGAGAAGCTGATCGAGGTTATCGTCTCGGTGACTGGCGCCCTTGCCCGGACGCCGCTCGTCGACGCGCTCACGGCTCTCGTGCCCGGCCTGTCTGGCCAGTCGGCGGTGGACAACAACCACGAGATCAACCGGCTGCGGATCGGTCCGTGCGCAGTTGATCCGGCCTACTACGCGATCAAGTCCAACTTCGAAACGGGCGACCCGGGATGGAAGTTCTGGCGAAACTTCCGAAAGGATCGCGTGCTCGACGTGGCCACGGACGTCGTGTTCCCCGGTGAGAACGATCTGGTCGTCGATACCTGGTCGATGACTGACTTCGGCGTGCCGCGACTCAGACTGGCTGGTGCCTCGTGCGACTTTGGCACGTCCAACTCTGTCTGGCACTGCAATTACTTCAGGCAGGAGAAGGCGATCAACTATATCGCCTCGCGCTTCGACGTGCCGATGCACTAGCCGGTCGTGCGAGATCGAGCGCGCAGGTCACGTGAGTGCTCGCGATAAATCGCCCTCAACGTGCGCCGCAACGGCACGAGCTTGTTCGCCGGGCGGCGAGCGGCGGCACCTCCGGCGATCAGATAGGCGTGCACTTCGTCCTGAAGCACGCGGCGATGGTAGCCGAGCGACGCCAGCTGCGCCACGATGCCGGTCGTGTCGTACTCACGCATCGCTGCGAGGACAGCGCTCCGATAGGCTGGTCGCATGAAGAACAATGCGTGCGCCAATTCGTGCGTCAGCTCCTGGTCTCTGTAAAGACCGATGACGTAGTAGGGCGGCTTGACATTCTTGAACCGAATCAGCAGTTGCTGCTCTTTCCTCAGCAGCGGATCGAATCGGCCGCCGTAGAACGGCTCGAACGCCGTTGACGGCACATTGAACCCGCTCCAGTCCTCGAAGTAGGTGAAGGCACCGAATCGGGCGGCGTACCAGTCCATGTAGTCTTCGAGCGAGAATACGCGATGACGAAAATGGCTGGACTCGTAGTGCTCCTGGATGCGAAGGAATGTCAATGCAAGCGCGTACTGGTTGTCGAACCGGACGAGGTAAATGCCGCTCCCGAGTTTGCGTTTCGTGAAAGGTGTCCTCGTCGCCACAGATCCGTCCGGACAGTGTACCTGCTGGGAGCAAGCCGACAGGGAGAAGGCGGCACGGCCGGATGAAGACAGCTCGTGCAGCAGATCGAGACAACGCGCATCGAGTGGACGCGTAGGCCGGTTGGCGGCATCGTCGTCGGCGACATCCAGAGAGAACAAACGCCCGCGATCCCCTGCTGTCGGGCGTGTCATCGAAGCGAATGGCGAAGCGCGGCAGTCTTTGAGCGGCCGCGCGATGCGGCGGTCTATCGCCCATCACAGCGGTTCTCTGCGCGCCGGTTTTGGATTCGTCAGGGGACTGCGAGCGAGCCTTTCAAAGCAGACGAGGCTATGTTCACTCCGACTGTGGTCGCGACGTCGAGTGCCCAAGGGCCAGCCTTCTTGAGGTATTCGAGGGTTCTCACGCCATCACCCGCGTTCGCCGCGGCTTCTGCCGCAGCAATGGCGCCGATCGACAGCTCGTGATCAGGCTCGCTCGCTGCGGATCTCATCGCCGTCAGGAGAGCGCCCAATTCCCTCGCGAGTTCTTCGACCTTCGTGGACCCTTGCAGCTGGTTCCAGGCCTGCTGGAAAGCAATCTGGCTGGCGGTGGCACCCGGGCCTATCGCGCCGGCTTGCCCTGCCGAGTATGTCTCTCCCATATGGAAGGTGCCTATGCTGAGCCCGCGTTAGTATATTCTCCGACCGATATGGATGGTAGTTGTACAAGGCATTGAAGTCGAACCATCTCATAACCTGCAACAGGATGACTCAGCAGGCCAGGCTGAGCCTCGCGAGAAAGTTCCCGGCGAAGCGCTCATAGCTCACGACAATCCGCCGAAAGTTCTGCGCCAGGCAAAGCGCCGATCGAACTTCTATTGCGGTCGGTAGGGCCGCAGTGGGCGACCGTCTTGCGTCCGCTGTGTCCGGGTCCCTCTGTGAGGTGCAATCAGTTCTACGCCATCGTGCTCAGTTCGGCATGCAATCTGTCCGACTGACAGGTGACTCAACGCGTACGGTGTTTTCGAGGCAGACTTGGCAGGAGCCAAAGACGGAGACCGGCATGTCCGCGCAGATTCTGGAGCTTTATCCGCACAGCGGTACGCCCCGCGCGCTGAATGGCACTTACCTCGCCCACGATTTGCACGCCCTCGGCACGTCGGACCAGCCGTTCGTCTATGCCAATTTCGTTTCCAGCCTCGACGGCCGCATTGCCGTAGTGGAGGCGCACACGGGGGAGTCCTACGTCCTGGAGGATCTCACGAGCGGTCACGACTGGCGGTTGTTCCAGGAACTGCAGGCGCAAGCCGACTGCATGGTCACGCACGGTGGCTACCTGCGCGCACTTGCCGCGCGCAAGTTCGAAGACATCCTGCAGGTGGGTCTCGCAAAGCAGGCGCTGGACATCGGCCGCTGGCGCAGCTCGCACGGCCTCACGCGCCAGCCGGCCATCGCGATCGTGAGCCGTACGCTGAACTTTCCCATTCCGCCGTCATTGGCGCAGCATGAGCAGCCGGTGCACATCATCACATCCGACGGCGCGCCGGCGGACCGCGTTGCGTTCTGGCGCGAGCACGGATGCGAGGTGGTCTTCGCCGGGCAAGGTGCGTCGGTCGAGGGCGCCCCCATGATTCGCACGCTGGGCGCGCGCGGCTATGCACGGCTGTATCTCCTAGCCGGCCCGCAGATGCTTGAAACAGTGCTGAGAGATGGGTCGCTCAGCCGTCTGTACCTCACGTTGACGCATCAGCTGGTGGGAGGAGAGATGTTCCACACGCTGACCGCAGGCCCTCGGCTGGGGCGCGCGGGCCGGCTGCAGCTGCACACGCTTTACTACGACCCTGTGGCACCCAAGGGGACGGGGCAGTGGTTTGCGTCGTTCGACGTGCGGAGGGAGCCGTGATGGCGCCAGGCGAACCAGTTCGCAGTCTCTCTTGCGCGCTCGCGCTAAGAACCGCAACGAATACGGCCGCGACGTGACGAGGACACGATGACTTCTCATGCGCCTCGTCGGCGGGACGCTGCGTCAATTCGAGCACGGATCTTGCTGAGCACTGCGCCGTGGATAACGGGGACAGGGCCGGTCGCATCGTCGAGATCATTTTGAACAGCCAGTCGGGCACGCGCGACAAGCACGGGCTCGCAGGCACGATCGAGTCGTTTTTCGCGGAGCGCGGCTTCATGCCGCGGGTGCATGTCACCACAAACGGCAGCGAAGTGCCGCTGCTCGCCCAACAGGCCGCGTCCGGCGATGCCGACATCGTCGTCGCGGGGGGAGGCGATGGCACGATCGCGACCATCGCCGAATATGTGTCCGGGAGCGGGAAGGCGTTCGGCATCCTGCCGCTTGGCACCTTCAACTACTTCGCGAAGAACCTCGGCATCCCTCTCGAACTCGACGCTGCGCTGGACGTGCTTGCGCGCGGCGCGCTTGCCTCCATCGACGTCTGCGAGGTGAACGGTCACCTGTTTCTCAACAACTCGAGCATCGGGCTCTATCCGACGGTGCTCGCGCAGCGCGAGAGCACCTATCGGCGGTTCGGGCGCAGTCAGCTCGCCGCCTACCTCTCGGTGTTGCTGGTTTTGCTTCGGCCGCCCGGTTTCCTGAATCTGAGGATCAGCGCCGACGGTCACCTGCTCGCGCGCAGGACGCCCCTATTGTTCATCGGGAGCAATGCGTTTCAGATGGACAGCTTCGGGATTGTCGGTCGGGACTGTTTCGACAGCCGCAAAATGACGCTCTATCTCACGCGTCCGCTCGATGCGACGGGCCTGATTCGGCTCGCCGTGCGCGCGTTCCTCCGCGGCCTGCGCGGTGCGCGCGAGTTCGAAGCGATCTGCGCAGAAGAGATTCTCGTCGAAATGCGCCGCCGCCACGTGCGCGTCGCGATGGACGGCGAGGTCCGGGTGCTCGAGACGCCACTGCGTTATCGGCTCCGGCGCGGTGCGCTTTGCGTCACCGTCCCGGCGGCACGGCCGAAGCCAGACGCTCGGAGCGAGCCACAACCAGTGCCCGATACCACACAGGCAGACGAGACGATCGACCCGGATCGCGCGAACGCGAGGTGACGACATGCGGGTCGTGGCGCATGTTTCCGACCTCCATTTCGGCGCCGCGGATTCGCGCATTGCCGCGGCGCTGGCGTCGCACCTGCGGCGTCTCGCGCCCGACATCGTCGCGATTTCTGGCGATCTGACGCAGCGCGCGCGGCGCCACCAGTTCAGGGCGGCGCGCGCGTACCTCGCACAGCTGCCGAGTCCGCAGATCGTCGTTCCGGGAAACCATGACATCCCGCTGTACAACATCCTCGCGCGCTTTGCCTACCCGCGCGCCGCCTTCTTCCGCCACATCACCCGCGAACGGCACCCCTATTACGAAGACAGCGAGATCGCCGTCATGGGCGCTGACACGACCAGGTCTTTCACGATCAAGGATGGCGGCTTGCGGCCGCTCGACGTGCAACACCTCGTCTCCCAGCTGACCGCCGCGGGCGGCGAGCGCGTGCGAATCGTCGTGTGTCACCATCCGTTCGACGCGCCGGGGGGCCGCATCGGACAGCTGACGCGGCCTCGACCCGACACGCGCGCAGTCGCCGAGCTCGTCGCGAAAGGCACAGACGTGTTCCTCACTGGCCACCTGCACGCGAGCTATACGGGCCGGACCGCGACCAGGTATCGCGCCAACGGCCGGGCAGCCATTGTCGTCGAGGCCGGCACGGCGATATCGACACGCGTTCGCGGCGAACCCAACGGCTTCAACGTGCTGCACGTCGAGGGCGTGCGGATAGTCGTCGAGCGGCTCGCCTGGCAAGCTGCGGCTGGTGTCTTTGCAACGGCGGAAACGCAGACGTTCGCGCGAATACCCGACGGGTGGGTGTAGACGTTCATCACGATTGGCACGCGAAGTTCTTTTCCACCCAGTTCACGCGATCGTTCTGGCCACCGGCCGGGCCGACATACACCGCCTTCTGTGGCCAGGCGCAGACACGCCGCTCGTTGTCGACGATGCCATTCGTTCGGTGGTGGGCGATTAAGTAATCCGGTGCCACCCCGTTCTCCACCCACGCGACGAGCGCCGCGAGCGGATCAGCCTCGTTGCATCCGGGGCCGTCGCCACAATGGCCCATTCCGGGAAACATGAATAACCGGACCTTCTCCCGCGCTCCGTCGATGTTGCCCCGGAACGTTGTCTCAATCACCTTCCGGTAGTAGTCGAGCGTCGGCTCCGCCTGCCCTTCGGGGTCGGCCCATCCGTGAAACATGAGCAGCTTGCCGTTCTTGCGGAGCAGGTACCGTGAGAGATCAGGATCAGTCGCGTCGGTGATCGCCATCATCGCCGCGCCGCGACCCGCGGTCACGTCATCGATGTTGAACTCCCACCACCCGAACTCGGGCGGGTTCGCGCGCTTGTCGGGGATCTGGCGCGGGTTGAAGGGATCGGGCAGCGGGACGCCGGGTGACTTCTCGTAGAAGAGAAAGTTCACATGGTCTACGCCGTATATGAGCTTTGCCGGCACCATCCCGTTGCCGCGATGCGGGAACATCGTCCGCTGCCAGTCCCACTCTGATCCAACGTCCATTCCTTTGTAGACACGCACTCCGCGGCTGTCATGCGGGCCGCGATAAATGTCCTGAAGCGTCTGCACCTGGCGTTGTGTGAAGCATTCATCGCCGTTTTTTTCGCCCGGGCACATTCGCGGCTTCAGATCGACAAACGGATCGAAGCGGCAATTCGGTGGATCGTCGATGACGCCGTCGTGAATCCCGTCGTTGGCGTCGCACTTGTCGAGCACCGCCTGCTGCAGGATCCGCAGCTTCGTGAGGCTTTCGGGTGTGCCGTCGCCGTCTTTGTCGAACGCAAGGTTGCCTGCGAGGTCGTCCGCGAAGATGCGCTGAGCCATCCACACGTGGGTGATGTTCAGTCGCTGGTAGTCGAAAACGGGGGCTCCCGACACGACGCCGTCGAAATCATCGGGATAGCGCTGCGTCTCCATGAGTCCCTGTCGCCCACCGGTGGAGCATCCCTCGAAGTAGGTAAATGACGCGGGGCGGCCATAGAACGCCCGGACAACGGCCTTCGAGGCGTTCGCGGTGAGGTGCACCGCGCGATGGCCGAAATCGATGACGGCGTCGAGGTCATCTTGTGCGAACGTCGCGCGCGGTTCCGCGGCGGCGTCGTGACCGGTATTGGAGTTCGCCACCGCGTACCCCTGAGCCAGGCGGTGATCCGCGAAATTGAGCACACCGTCCTTGCCGCCGTCGCCGATGTTGACGAGCCGGCCGTTCCAGTTTTCTGGCAGGGGTAACTGCATGTGAAAGCGGATGCGCGAATCAATCGTGCCCTGGATGTAGCAATGTGCCGGCGCTGCGGCAGTCGCCGGTCTCGACACGGCGCGAATGATGGTCAGGTTGGGCAGATCGAGCAGCGACTCACACGCGATCGGGGGCGTGACACTCGCAGATGGAGCGTTCTGCGCTGTCAACCTCGGCGCGAGAACGATGGCGACGGCCATCGACAGCATTGCGGCGGACTTGACCATGTCGCAGGCATTCTACCGATCTCCTGATTCGGTGCGAAGAGCCTCAAATCCGTAGTCACCACGAGGATCCCCTGTGGGCAACCGGCGGCGTGCCGGGGGTTGGCGCAGGGTCGCCTGTCGATGCCAGCGCCTCGATGACGCGAACCTGCAGTTCGCGTAACCGCACTCTCACCGAAGGACTCGCGCCCGAACTGCGTACTCCCGTGTAATCCAATCTGGCTTTTGATCCTGACTGGCCAAATGGAAAATCGCTGGCGAGTTTGCAAACCAGGCAGGAGTTGCAGCCTCACGGCCGAATGCGTTCGACGACGATTCGCTCTCGCGCGCGCAATTTTGCGTTACCCTCTGACGCAACGCACGGAAACCGCCATCTGCTTCTGGCCCTGGGGCTGACGATACAGAGCTTGACTGCCTTTGCCGAAGTTATAGAACGGTGCGGTGATCGGATCGTTTTCGGATGCCGTCCAGTAAAGTCCGTGTTCCTCCAGCCGTTCGTACTTTCCATCAACAGAGCGATTGCCACCGAGGACGGCATTGAAGCCTGACGTACCTCCGCTCAGGAGCGCCGCGTACGTGGCTTTACCCTTTTCAGGCGAGTCGTTACCAACTCCACCATGATGTTTCGCCATTTGCCGCCATTCGTCGTCGGTCGGCAACCGCCATCCATCTCCTAGCAAGTGACACGCTCGCTGCGCCGACTCCCACGTATACAAACGGCCATATTGACGGCAGTTCGATTCCGCATCGTCGTAACAATACGATGATGACGTGCTGACGTTCAGATTCGCAGTCGTCCACTCTTTACCGTCGGCCATCCGTTTGGGAGCAGGGATCGCGCCGGACAGGTCCTGGTCTTGCGCTGGCTCGTCTGTCGAGCCGGCGGCGACAAATCCGAACGCGATACTCAGCGCGATTGCGACGACAGTAATTCGGCTCGTCATCATGTCGTTCTCGCCCGAATGGTGCCATCGCGCTCGTACGTCTTCGCACTTTGACGTCGCCGCAACGGACGGAGCCTACCACGCATTAGCACGCGTTAAACGGCGCAGTGACTTCCGAACCGGGTGCCGTTGAATCGATAAACACCTTGGCCACTCACTCGTTCGCTAATACGAAGACCTGGGCCGAGAGCACTACCACCATCATGTGCCATCTCAGCTCGAAGCAGTTGGTGGCCCGCGCCTGATCTCGCGGAGAAGCCACGCCTTCGCCGTCTTCCACTCCCGCATGACGGTCTCCGGCGAGACGTTCAACACGTTCGCTGTCTCGTCGACGGTCAGACCGCCGAAAAATCTCAACTCGACAACCTGACTCATACGCGCATCGAACGTCGCCAGTCCGGTGAGCGCCTCGCTGAGGGCGACGAGGTTGCGCTCCTTCGAGTCCGGCAGCTCTTGCACGTCATCGAGACTCTCGTGAACCGCACGGCCACCACGCTTCTGGCGCTGCCGACTGCGGGCAGATTCCACGAGGATCCGTCGCATCATCTGCGCCGCCATCGCGAGGAAGTGCGCGCGATTCCGCCATTCGACGCGATTGACGTCGATCAGCCGCAGGTACGCCTCGTTCACCAGTGACGTCGCCTGCAGCGTATGATCGGGCCGCTCCTGGCGCATATAGCGACGCGCGAGACGGTGGAGCTCTTCATAGACCAGCGGGACCAGTCGGTCGAGGGCGGATTCGTCGCCTTGGCTCCACGCTCGGAGGAGCTCGGTGGGTTCGCTGTCGGAATTCGGCGACATGACAGTTTTTCCGGTCGGATGGCGCCTCTATAGACAGAGGACGGTATGGTACACCGCGGCGACGCGGTCCCAGCCCCCCGCATCCGGGAGTCCGACATGAACCAGCCTGTGATGGACCATTGGACGACGGTCAAACGCATCCATCAGTCTGCTCTCGATATCGACCCGTCGGAACGTGCCGCATTCGTCGACGAATCATGCGGCGGTGACGAAGCGTTGCGCCGCGAGGTGCAGGAGCTTCTCACGTACTCGGCCGAGGCCGAGGCATTCCTGGAGCGGCCGGCCGTGGACGTCGCGCCCACACCGCCGGGTGCGGCGCCTGAGGCGACACTCGTCGGCAGAACCATCAGTCACTATCAGGTCCTCTCGTTGCTCGGTGCCGGCGGAATGGGAGAGGTCTACCTCGCGCGCGATCCGCGGCTGGACCGGGCCGTCGCGATGAAAATTCTGCCCGGAGAGCTCGCCGAGGATGCGGACCGCATGCAACGCTTCACGCGCGAAGCGAAGGCCGCATCCGCGCTGAACCATCCGAATGTGGCCACTATCTACGACGTCGGCGAGAGCGATGGCATCTCCTTCATCGTCATGGAGCATGTCGAAGGAGAGACCCTTCTGCCGAGAATCAGCCGTCGAATGACATCGCCCGAGGTAGTCGATATCGCCGTGCAGACCGCCGACGCGCTGGATCTCGCGCACGCGAAGGGCATCACGCACCGTGACATCAAACCCGCCAACCTGATGGTGACGCACCGCGGTGTCGTGAAGGTGCTCGATTTCGGCGTGGCGAAAGTGGCCCGCAGCGACGAGGGCAGTCTGAATGGCGATTGGACCGTTGAGCCTGTGACTGCTGCCGGCAGCGTCGTCGGGTCTGGGCCGTACATGAGCCCGGAGCAGATCACGGGCGGCGACGTTGACCCGCGCAGCGACGTCTTCAGCCTCGGGGTCGTCGTCTATCAAATGGCGACCGGGCACCTTCCGTTCGCCGGATCGACACGCGAGGAGCTGAAAGAGGCCATCCTTCGCGCGGCTCCCGCATCCATGGCCGGACTCAATCCTGACGTGCCGTCGGAGTTGGAACGGATTACGTTCAAGTGCCTCGAGAAATCCGCAGAGGATCGCTATCAGTCAGCGCGGGAACTGTTGAGCGACCTCTGGCCGCTGAAACGTCAGCTGGTCGCGACACGAGCGATGGCGGATTCGCCGCGGTTCGAGTTCCTCAGGCGGCCTCTGGAAGTTGCCGACGAGTCGCCGGGGTCCGAAGCCGCCGAACTCATCGCACGTGGCTGGGCGCATCTGCGCTCTGGGTCCTTCTTTGAGCTGTCCGACGCCGCCTCGGCGTTTGTGGCGGCAACCGAACTCGCTCCGGCCTACGCCGCGGCCCACGCCGGATTGGCGCTCACGAAGGTCGCGCAGGCAGTGTCTCACGACGTGCCGCACCTCGAAGCGCTCGCCGAAGCCAAGACCATCGCGCTGCGCGCACTGGCTCTGGATGACAAGAGCGCGGACGCACAGGTGGCGTTGGGACAGGTGATGCTCTTCAGTGAATGGGATTGGACCGCGGCGGAGCGCAGCTTCCAGCGGGCGCTTGCGCTCAACCCGAATCACGCGGAAGCGTACCTCCATTACGGCGGCTTGATGGAGGCCCTCGGTCAGCTGACGCGCGGATTCGAGCTGAAGCTGCGGGGTCTCGAATGCGACTCGACTTCGGCGCTCGCACACGTGCTCATCGCGTCCTCGCTGTGGAATCAGCGCCGGTACGACGACGTGATCGTGTGGGTGAACAAGGCGCTGGACCGCGATCCGCGGCATCTCTTCGCTCGTGAATTGCTCGTGGGCGCCTACTCGAAGAAAGGCGACTTCAGACGTCAAATCGTGGAAGATCTCCAACGAGTCGAAGCGCGTGATCTGAGCGAGGAAACCCGTGGCGCCCTGAGGGAGGCAGTCGCCGACGTCCTGCACGCCTTCGATCACGAGGGTCTCGACGCGGCGCACCGATGCATCCTCAAACACATGAGCAGCGCTTGGTTGATTGAGCTGATGTCGAATGAGGGTGGCAGCACCATAATCGGGCGTGGCAACACTATCATAGGGCCCCTGGCGCGTTTAGCTGCAGCGGGAGACTTCGACAAGGCCTTCGAGCTTCTCCAAGGCGCCCTCGATGTACGCGATCCTGGGTTGGTCCATCTCGCGGTCGCGCCTCAGTGGGACAACTTACGCGCGGATCCGCGGTTCAACCAGTGTCTCGCCCGGATGAAACTGCGGCCGGTCTTGTGACCGGGCCCGATAACGGCGGGGAACCGCAGCTTCCCTTGCGACATCTGGCGGCCAACGGAAACGAGTGGAATTCCGATCATCCTTCTCTCTCATTCGAGCGGCGCCAGCGGTCGGCGAGGCTACACATTCCTGACGAATCACCTGGCCCAGCCATGGCTGCGTCGTCGCGGGACGGAATCACTCCGAACTCGTCGTACCCGGTGTAGCCGCTTTCGTTCATTCGCGTGCTAGATCCGCTTCCCCGATGTCTGTGTTCGCTAACCTGTAACGGCGATGTGGGTTCGGATCCGCCGGACTGCGGATCCGTCGGCGGTACGCGACTCGTCGCCGCCCGCGAGGGCATCAACGGTAGCCGAACACGGGCGGGAACACGACAACCACCAGCGCCGCCCATATCGCATACACGGGGAGGTAAGCGATCTGCCATTGCTCCAGCGCAGCAAAGGAGCCGCGCCGACGCAAGAACGACGCATAGAGCCATGCCGTCCACGTCAGGTTGGCAAGCAGAATGAGATTCTCGCCAAGAGCGGCCACTCGATTTGGAGTGAAGCCAAACTCGGAAATACGCTGTGCGATTGCCGTCAGCGCTGCGACGTCGACCACGAGCGCACTGACCACCAGCAGGAGTTGCAGGCCGTCGAAGAAGTCGGGAGGTGCGTGCGGGTCACGCGCGGAGGCGGCGTAGAGCACCAGCCCCACGACGACCGCCAGTAGCAGATCGAAACCGATCAGAACCTCCCGCTTCACGTCGATCGGGTTGCCGGTCCACACCATCGTCGCCAGAAACCCAAGGAGCAGTATCGTGAACAGCGGAGTGAATAGCCTGGTCAGTACAGGTGCCATGTTCGCGATGACGGTCTGCTTCGCTT
This sequence comes from Acidobacteriota bacterium, assembly GCA_046732795.1. Classification (GTDB taxonomy): domain Bacteria; phylum Acidobacteriota; class Vicinamibacteria; order Vicinamibacterales; family UBA2999; genus Gp6-AA40. The sequence goes on along the minus strand of JBKPNV010000380.1, from coordinate 629 downwards.
CCACCAGCCACGATCCGATGATGACGGCCCCTGCTGCCCCACACGGGATCAGCCAGCCCGCGATGAACCACGCAGGATTCATATCGATGGCGGAGAACAACATCGCCGTAAAGCCGGTGACGACCCCACCGCCAAGCGCGATGAGCACGTAGTAGATGGCCAGCTCGCCCGAGAACCGCACGAAGTCCATCCGACGGCCGGACGAGAACCAGCGGCCTCCGGCGTACGCGACACCGATGGCTATCAGCCACAACGCGATGGGCAGATGCAAAACGGTCAGCACCTGAGTGTCGCTGCCCTCCCGGAAGTTGTTCAGCCGTTCCGGATTGTGGAAAGGGTAGACGTTGGCGAACACAAGGGCTGCCGCGAAGGGCAGCGCGAGCCAGAGGCTGCTCACGGATTTCAAACCGCGCTTCCACATGAAGTAGATCGTGAGCAGCGGGAACACGAACAGGCTGGCGTTGCGGAAGTAGAACAAAGGCACTTCTTGATCAGGGCTGAGCGGGAGGCCGAACAGCGCTGGCATCTTGACGGCCAATCCCGCGGCAACGGCAAGGCTCAACACGACAAGGAGCTCGGTGCGTGAGGTGTTTGATGGCGCGTCAGTATCGGGCGCCACGACCAATTGC
>JBKPNV010000379.1:0-3864 GCA_046732795.1 Acidobacteriota bacterium | reverse complement strand
CTCGGGACTCGGGACTCGGGACTGGGGGCTCGGCGCGCCTCGGATACCGGATCGTAGTCCTGCATTTCGTCGCAGCGCGCGACATCCGTGAAGTGCGAGAAGAGAGCCTGCGTTCGTGGATATGCGGCGAAGCCGCGGTCTGCGATGCCGAGAGCTTTGCTCAGGAATCCTCGCGGCCCCGATGCGTCCACGAGGAAGTGCGAGCGCACGCGAAACGTCTGCCCCTGTCGCGTTCCCTTCAGCAGCGGGTCCCCCGATGGTTGCCAGTCGATGCCGTCGAGTTCGACGAGGTCGTGACACTCGACGCCGAGCGCCATCGCCTCGTTCACCAGGAAGTGATCCACGTCACTGCGCAGCCAGTGCGTGTCGGACAGCTCGTCGCTCGGGCTGGCGGCGACAAGCAGCTGATTCGTCCGCCCCTCGTCCGCCTTGTACGAGCGTCCGGTCTCGTGCTTGAAGTAGGTAAATCCCCGCTTGAGCCCGCAGCCGACATCGGGATACGTCCTCTGCCACGTACCGAATGCAGAAAGCGGCCGGACGCGGGGCAGATCGTACCGATCTGCGAGCTGCTCGATCAGAATTCCGGCAAGCGGCGAGGCCGACTCGCCGATTGCGAACCGCGGATGTCGTCCGCGCTCGAGCAGCACCACTCGCAGTCCCAGGCGTCTCGCGATCATTGCGAGCAGCGATCCGCCGAATCCGGACCCGACGATCGCAACATCGCATTCACGGTCCCGCACGCCCCTATCTTCTCGCGTTCGGGCGGTGTTCCGGTCTGATCGGGTTGACTGTACCTGCGTTCGCGGCGTCGGAGCTTTTCGACGATTGACGCACGCGCGGCCATGGTAATACTCTTACTAGTAGGAGTACAACTTGAGAATCACGAGCAAAGGCCAGGTCACGATTCCTCTCCCGATACGACGGAAGCTCGGCCTTCTGCCCGATACCGAGGTTGAATTCGAATTGGATCGGGACGCCGTCAGGATCAAGCGGGCCGCCACGCCGCGCGAGCGCGAGCGCGGGCACGCCCTGATCGAGCATATGCGGGGGCGTGGTACGCGCCGAATCACCACCGAAGAAATCATGAAGCTGACCCGGGGCTGACGTGAGCGACACCCTGGTCGACAGCAATGTCATCCTCGACATCCTTACCGAGGACGATGAGTGGCTGGACTGGTCTTCGACTCAACTGGCCGAATCGGCGAACTCCGGCATGCTGGTGATCAATCCGATCGTCTATGCGGAAGTGTCTGCCCGATTCGAACGGATTGAGGAACTGGACGACGCGCTGCCTGCGAACTACTACCGGCGCGTGCCGTTGCCGTTCGAAGCGGCGTTCCTGGCCGGCCAGTGTTTCATGAAATACAGGCGCCGCGGCGGCAACCGGCGCTCGCCGATGCCGGACTTCTACATCGGCGCCCATGCCGCCCTGTCCGGGCTGACGCTGCTGACGCGCGACGCCCGACGCTACCGCGACTACTTCCCTACTCTTCGCATCGTCGCGCCATAGCACAAGAGGGCCGCGTACAGGTTACCGGCGGCGGCGCGATCTGATCGCGGCTCATCGTTCGCAGGCGTTCTGCCCGCGTCCGCGAGCAGTCGCACTCGAACAAGCGCTTGATGTCCCACAAATCACCGAACACGCGCAGGCCGGTACGCGACAACCCGTACTCGATCACGGCCTCGAGCGCCGGCAATCGTGGCGGCGCGAAGGCAGCGCCGATCGCCTCCATCGCGCCGTTGCCACCTCGTGTCGGGATGACGGTGCAGGCCGTCGCCCCGCATTCCTGCGCCAGATCGATCGACCGGCACGCCCAGTCGATCGCCTCATCTGCCGGCATGAACGGCGGACTGAGCAGGACGAACACACGCAGCGCGATGCCGTGCTCGCTGAGAAAGCCGGCGGCGCGTCGAAACGCGTCGATTGTCATCTTCTTGTTCAGCCGGGCGAGCACGCCGGGATGCGCCGTCTCGAGCCCGATGGCGACTTCGAGTTGACCCTCGATCGCATCGCGAAAGCGTAGACAGCGGTCTCCGTGTACGCCGGTCAGGAACGATGGGTGTGACTCGACGATCACGCGATCGAACCCGGCCACGGCGTGGGCAATCTCTGCGTCATCGTCGGGAGGGATCGCGCCAGGGTCGAAGAAACTGCCTGCGTTGTACAGCTTGATCTGCCGTGCCGGCGGCAGATCCGCGAGCGCCACGCGAATCTGATTCACGATTGCGCCTTTTGGAACGGTTTCGGCGAGCGTGTTGACCCAGAGGTCGCACATCACGCATCGGAACGGGCACTCGCGGTTCGTCAGGAAGACGACTGCCGTCGGCGCGAGCGTGCCTCGCGAATCGCGCTCTTCTTCCCACAGCGATGCGTACGCACGATACGGATCGAGCGGATGCTTGGCGGGTCGGTGCTGGAGGACAAAATCATCGCGCAGGGACAGAGACTTCATTCCCCGATCTCCGTTCGAGCGCCTCGGCTTCCCGCAGCTTCTCCTGCCAGATGCGGCTGAAGGTGCGGCGGCACGACGCCTTGTTCACGCGCGCGCGCGGCGTCGCGGCGGCGCCGTCCTGAAAGCGGCGCTTCGGGTTGGCCGGCATCTCGATGCCGGTGACCGCCTTGATTCCAGCGCACACGACGTCACGCTTCAATGTCTGCAAACGCTCTGCGCGGCCATCGAGCACCTGCTCGAAGGGAATGGCGACCGCCGACGCAATGACGGAGCGAACCGTGAATGGCGAGAACGCGTCGAAGCCGAGCACTGCGGCGGGCGCGTAGGTGCGCACATAGCTGCGCGACAGCCCTCCTGAATAGGCGAGGCTGTGCTTGATCGCGTCGAGACCCCAACCCTCCTGATACAGAAGCGGATTGCGGAGGACGCTCGAGAGGGTGAGATCGGAGTCCTCGAGCGGATAGGACTTCAGGTTCTCGTCACCGCCGTCACCGTCGATCAGGAACTTGAGATCGCGGTACCGCTCGCGGATTCCCCGGAGCAGGCACAACGCCGTCGCCGCGCACTCGACGTCCAGTGGCTGGTAATCCTCGATGAGACGGATCGCGGCTTCGAGGTCGTAGCTGTCGGGAGCGGCGTCGATGCGCTCCCAACTCGACCCGAGGCCAAGCTCGTCCGCTGCACGCTCCGCCTGCGCCGCGTCCTCGCCGCCGCCGAAATCGAGACTGAACGCCCTGACGCGATCGGGGTCGCGACCGAGCTGTGCGCACGCATGCCTGGCGAGGATCAGTGTCGCCGTGCTGTCGATGCCGCCCGAGAACGCGACGGCAATCGGCTCGTTCTCAGGCGCTGCCGCAATCCACAGCTTCAACGCTGCGAATGCGGCGGCAATGTAAGCGGCCCCCGCTTCTTCCAGATCCGTTGAGCCTTGCCCGACCGGCGGATCGAAGAAGCGCCGATACCGCGGCGCCGGGTCGGGGCATCCCACCTGATCGAGCTCGGCGATGTAGTGGGCGGGAACCATGCGTGTGTAGGCCGGCTCGAACTGCCACGCGATGCGTTGATCCTGACACCACGAGAAGATCTGATCCATGCGATGGGCAACGACCAGGAAGGGACCGTGATACATCTTCGCCACGAAATACCGGAGCGGGATCCCGATCGTCCGCGCGAGGCGTATTGTCTTGCCGTCGCGACCGACCGCTGCGAAGTGACCGTCGGTTCTGGCCAGTGACTCCGCATCGCACCCGGCTGTCCATTCGGCGACCTGCGCCTCCGACGCGCCGGTCAAACCTGCAGACCGCGTCCCGACAAGATCGACAAGACGATCAACACCCTCGAGCATGTGTCTATCTCCTGTTCAGACACCGGGTGTGATTTCCGTTGGCAGGTTCCGGAAATCACACCCGGT
>JBKPNV010000378.1:0-24118 GCA_046732795.1 Acidobacteriota bacterium | reverse complement strand
GGAGCCGCGGAATCGACAGTGGCCTGCAGACGGGACCGCTCGGACGTCGAACGCATCTGGATATCCGCGCCGGATCCAAACAGCACGACCGAACCGCGATCCGACGCGTTGATCTTGCTGATCTGATCACGAGCCGCCGCTTGCGCTCGCGCCCAGCGATCGGCATACCCCATGCTGTAGCTGGTATCGACCAGGATGACCACTTCGCGCGCCGACGCTCCTCCCGCAACCACGTCGGCGCGATTGAGAAGCGGCCGCGTGAACGCCAGGATGATCAATGCAAGCGCCGCCATCCGCACCATCAACAGGAGCCAATTCTGAATCTTGCGGCGCCGCACGGACTGATACGGGATCCGTCGCACGAACATCAGCGACGGGAAGCGGACGATCTGCTTCTTCTCGCGCTGCGTGAGGTGCAGCAACACGGGAATGGCGAGCCCCGCGAGGGCGGCGAAGAACAGAGGTGCGAGAAAACTCACCGAATCCTCATCATCTTGGACCGGCTGCCCAGATATTTGTACAGCGCATGGTCCAGCGGCTTCGACGTGTCGAGCATCGTGTAGTCGACGCGCACGCCGGCAAAACTCCTCGTCAGCGCGTCGATGTGCGCGCGCACGAGCGATCGATATTCCTCGCGGAACGCCTCCGGAACGACGGGCATCTGCTCACCGCTCTCGAGGTCCTCGAACGGCTGCGCGTCGCTGAAGCCGAATTCCAGCTCAGTCGGATCGAGGATGTGGAACGCAATGAGATCCTGCCCGCGGAACCGCAGCGGCGACACCGCATCCAGGATTTTCTCCGGATCGTCGTAGAAATCCGAAATGATCACCAGCACACCGCGGCGGCCGAAGTGCTCCGCCAGCTTGTGCAGCGGGCCTTTGAGGTTGCCCGGCCGCCCCGGCTTCAACCGATCCAGGACGTGCAGTACCGTTTCCATGTGCTTGGCCGACGGCGGCACGTGTTCGACGATTTCGTCGTCGAACGCCACGAAGCCGACGCGATCGCGCTGGTGATGCACGAGATTGGTGAGACACGCCGTCAGAATCCGCGCGTACTCGAATTTCGTGATGCCGCGGCTGCCGTAGTCCATCGACTTCGACACGTCCATCAGCACCGCGAAGTTCATGTTGGTTTCGGCCTCGTACTCCTTGATGTAGTAACGGTCGGTGCGCGCCCACAGCCTCCAGTCCATCCGGCGGATGTCGTCGCCGGGGACATACCCGCGATGCTCCGCGAAGTCGACGGACGCGCCGAAATACGGCGCCTTGTGCAGGCCGTTGATGAACCCGTCCGCCACCGCGCGCGAGATCAGCTCGAGGTTCCCGATGCGCGCGAGCACAACGGGATCCATGAAGCGGGCGCCGGGGATTGCATGAACTTCGGCCGGCATTACATCCCCGATCGCGGAAGCGGCACCGACTCGAGCAGGCGGTCGACGATGGCATCGGTCGTGACGCCTTCCGACTGCGCGTGGAAGTTGGTGATGATGCGATGCCGGAGCACCGGGTGTGCGAGGTCACGAATGTCGTCGAAGCTGACGTGATAACGGCCGCTGGTCAGCGCCCGGGCCTTGGCGCCGAGCACGAGGTACTGCGCGGCGCGAACGCTGGCCCCGAACGCCACCCATTTCTGGATGTAGTCCTTCGCATCAGGGTTGTTCTTCGATCGCGTGGCGCGAACGATATCGAGCGCGTGCCGCATGACCGGCTCAGCCACCGGCACGCGGCGCACCAGGCGCTGGAACGAAACGAGATCTTCGCCGCTGATGGGCCGCTCCAATTGCGGGTTCTGGATCGCCGTCGTCGTCCTCACGACGCCGAGCTCCTCATCGTAAGGCGGGTGCTCGATGATGATGTGGTACATGAAACGATCGAGCTGGGCCTCAGGTAGCGGATAGGTGCCTTCCAACTCGATCGGATTCTGCGTCGCAAACACGTAGAACGGTTCGGCCAGCTGGTAGGTCTTACCCTGGACGGTGACGCGATGCTCCTGCATCGCTTCGAGCAGCGCCGACTGCGTCTTCGGCGGTGTGCGGTTGATTTCGTCGGCGAGCACGATGTTCGCGAAGATGGGTCCGGGCGCGAACACCATCTGGCGGCGGCCGGTCGTCGCATCTTCCTGCACGAGGTCGGTGCCGGTAATGTCCGACGGCATCAGGTCTGGCGTGAACTGGATGCGTGAGAACTTCAGATCGAGCACGCGCGCCATGGTGTGGATCAGCAGGGTCTTGGCCAATCCTGGCGCGCCGACGATCAGGCTGTTGCCGCCCACGAACAACGTGTTCAGCACCTGCGCGATGACTTCATCCTGACCGACGATGATCTTCTTCAGCTCGGTGACGATCTGCTGACGGCCCGCATTCATTTTGTCCGCAAGCGCGATGTCGTCCGGCGACTGCAGATCAACAACCGTGTCACTCACCAGTGGGTTCATCGGGTCCTCCACAATGACACCGGGTGTGATTTCCGGTGCCAACACCGAGCAGGAAATCACACCCGGTGTATTACTTGCCTTCCGCCGCCCGGATCTCCCGCGTCTTCAGCGCGATATCGGTAACCAGCTTTTCCAGCTCCGAACTGTAGCGCGCCGGGTCCATGCTGTCCTTGAGCAATCGCAGCGCTTCGACCCGCCGTTCCATCTCGCGCCGTTCCAGGTGCAGGGCTCGCAACTTCGGATCTGAGGGCAGCCCGTCTTCGCTGGCATCGCCCAGCGACAGCACCGCCGCAACCTTTCCGTCGGCGCCAGTCGGCGACGGATCGGCACTCCCCTTCTTGTCTCCGTCGTCGTCGAGCATCGGGTGCTCGGTGGCGAGTAAGCCTTCGCGCTCGTACGCGCGAGTCACCTCGGCCTTGGCATACTGAAACGCTTCGAGCACGCTGACGCGCTTGTTCTTGTCGGCATCCGCGCTTGGAGAATTCAGCGCGTCGACGAAGTAGCCGCCGAAGAGCGTCGTGTAATGTTCCGCGCCGCTTCGCGTCGCCGACACGATCGTCCGGCCTGGAGCGGACAGCGCTTCGAGAAACGGACCACTCGAGCTCGCCATGTCCACGAATACGATTTTCTTGGTCGGCAGCTTCTTGAGCAGCACATCGAAGTCCTCAGGGCCCATGTCGGGACCCGGCATGTTGAACTTCGCGGACCGCCCGTCCCAACTACCGTGACCGATCAGCGCGATGAACACCAGATCGTCGCCCCCCGCCGCGCCCGCGAACTTCGCAAACGCCTTGGTCACCTCTTCCTTCGTCGAGCGTCCGGAGACACGTGCGTCGCCCTCAACCGGCTCACCGACGAGGTACACCAGTCGATCCGGGGTGACGCCCAGTCGTTCGGACGACTCCGCGAGCGTATTGCTCCACCTGTGAAAGGTCTTGGCGGTCTCGGCATCCCCACCAAGCCCCACGACAATGAGCAGAAAAACCTTCAGCATGTGGAGCCGTCAGGCCAATCCGACCAGGCGACGGTAACCCCATTCCGCGCAGACCAGTCCCATCAACGCGATGAGGATGATGGGCATATTCCACAACTCGCGCTGTTCTACCGACGTCACGCCGCGGCCGGCGTAGCGAATGTCCTCGGCGAGACCTTTGACATTGTCGGCCGTATAGAACCGGCCACCGGTCTCTTCGGCGATCCGCCGCAACGGCGCGCCGTGCATCGTCGGATCGAAGAACTCCGCCTCGCCCGGACCTGCGCGCACGAAACCGGAGCCCGAACCCACCGCCTGGCCGCCAGAGCGGGTGGCGTCGACGGTCACCTCGTACGCACCCGCTTCCGCGCTCACGAAAGTACCGCGGTACTCGCCATCGCGTTCGCCGTTCCACTGCAGCGGCACCGTCATCGTCGCTCCGCCAGGCTTGGTCACCTGCGCCACGACGGTCGCATCGTTGAGCTCGACGAACTGCTTGTCCACGACGGTCGCCTCGATCGTGACGGCATCCCCCGGCTCGACGCGATCGGGCACGCGCACGTCGACCATGTTCGGAACGCCCTCGACGAGCCATCGCATCATCTGGCGCCAGTAATGCTCGTGAGTCTGATCCTCGAGAGGGATGGACACATGCATCTGCCACTGCCACGTGTCCTGCAGCGTCAAAGCAATGGCCTTGCCGCGCCCGAACCGCTGGGACGCCAACACCACACGCTCTCGTCCTCGCTCATCCGTGCCGTTGAGCAATACCGTCGCCCCCGGCTTCACCGGGAGGTCCTCATTAATAGACGTCACGAGCGGCAACTCTGGCCATCGCGCGACCGATGCGGCCTCGGAGTCGGCGATCTGGGTGACCGCGTGACCTTGACCAGCCCTGGTCGGCGCGACCTTCATGCGCACGAGCGGTGCGGGATCGGAGGCTCGCTTGCGCGGGTCGATGAGCAACGGAAGCGCATCGGCCACCGGCGTGCCTCCGTACCCGCCTTCGCCAAACGATCGAGCGCCGCCAAGCATCAGAAGCCCGCCGCCCCGACGATCGACGAAGTCCGCGATCATCTGCAGCTGGTCACCCGAAAATGCGCCCGCTTCGACGCTGCCGATGATGAGACCGCGATACGCGAACAACTCCTCGCGGCTCTTCGGGAAGCCACCGACGAGCTCCTCCGGATCGGGGTTGGCGCCAAGAATCCGCATGTACTTGTTGTCCGCGGTTCGCTGAAGCGCGACGACCTCGAGGTTCTTGTCATCCGCCACCGCGCGGCGAAGGAACTTCATCTCGAAGCGCGGCTCGCCCTCGAAGTAGAGGATGCGTTCCTTGGAATCGCGGACCTCGATGAGTGCCTCGCGCGCGTTGTTCTGAGGGACGAGCTCGCCATCGACGGGGGCCACGCGGAAGGTGAACAGACGCGGACCCGCTTCTCCCGCCGTCGCGCGGACCCGGACGGATGCCGGCGAACCGTCAGCAGGTAGTTGCACTTTCTGGGAGCCGACAATCCGTCCTTCATCCTCGACATCGACCGTCACGGTACGTCCGTTGTAGCCGGTCTGCCGGACAACGACGTCGAGCAGCAGTGAGGCATCCTTCAACACCGATCGCGGGGTGCTGACGCGATCAATTTGAATGTCGTGCGGAAGGGCCTCGGCGCCCACGCCAACGGTGAACACCGGAAGCTTCTCGGCCTTGAGAGCCAGGAGCGCTTCGTTCAACGCCGTATCGCCGGTGTCCGCACCGTCGGAGACAAGGACGACACCGGCAACCGGAAGCCCGGCAAGCTCGTCGCGTACACCGTCAAGAGCCGCACCGAGCTTGGTCTGCGAACCATTGAAGGTGAGCGTGTTCCCGGACGCAACGCGAGTGGCGGTCGATGAGAATCGAAATGGACGGACCAGGAATCGATCGGACAGCGCCTTCATGATCGGGCTGTCCGCCGCGCCGAACTCCTCTTTCAGGAACGTTCCGCGCGCCTTGCCACCCAGATCCGGAATCTGCATGCTGCGGGAATCGTCCAGCAGAACGGCAACCACGTTCTGCTGATTGACCGCGGCGCGAACAACCAGCGTCGGTCGGAACAGACAGAACAGGACGAGGCCGAGCGCCGCGACGCGAAGCACGGTGAGAATGACGCGATCCCGCACGCGTCCGTCACCGACCTGCACCCGCCGATAGGTGAAGATCGCAATCGCCACCACAGCGGCAACGAGCAGAGCGGCGACGAACGAGGCGGTCGTGACGTCGAAGCGGAAATCTCCCTCGCGAAAGACAACCGGCCGATACGAGAACAGCGCCTCGAACAGGGCGTCGAACATCAGCGCCTCGGGGAAAGAGAAAGCAGGGATTGTACTAGAGAAGTTGGATCACCAGCAGCGCCGCAACCCCGGCCGTGACCCACCGTGCCAGCCGGGGACGCGCGTGTTTGAGCGCATGCCAGTACCAGCCAAGTGCGGCCATGGCCGCCAGCAGGAACAGCACGCATGCCAGCGTCGCGATCGGGCCCAGCGCACCGGCGTACCAGATCGCCAGACCGTTGTTCCAGATTGAGCCATACAAGATGCACAAGTGGATGAAATAAATAGGCAGCGTCTCCTGGGCGACGGCCGAGAACAAGCGGGGCAATCTCGTCAGCCGCTGGCTTGCGCGAGCAATCGCCGCGAGCAGCATCAGGCAGGCGCCGATGCGAATGGCCAACTGAATGGGCATGAAATTCCATGCGTCCGGTCCCCACGGCCCGTTCTCGATTGCGGCCAGTCCCCACCCGAGCACCGACAAAATGACGCCAGGCGCGAGGAGAACGTAAGCCGTGAAACTCGCGAGGCGAGCGGCGCCCCACCCGACGTAAATCTGTCCCAGCCCCGCCCCGAACAGGACATAGGTTGCCCACGGAAACAACGGAAACAGCGATCCGCGCGCCGGAGAGATGTATGCAGCGAGCCACCCTGGCATGATCCGCCACCAATCAATCCCCCAAACGGGGTGTGTCAGACCAAGCACAGCCGCGGCAAGAACAAAGACCGAGATCATGAACGCTCGCCGGGATCGGACGACGAAGACCAGCGCCTGGACGATGAGAAATGTCCCGCCGATCAACTGCAACACGTCGACCTGGAGAAACGATCGCCACTGCTCGTCGGTCAACGTGGCCAACATGCTGAACCGCGGGACCGGAAAGTGAATGGCGTAACCGAGCAGCAGAAAGAGAGCGAAACGTCGCGCGCGTTTGAAGACCGCTGGAGACAGGCGCTGGTGTGCGCCCCAATGCCTGCTCGTCGCGACGCTGAACGCGAAGCCTGACAACAGCAGAAACAGGCTCGACGTGAGGCCGCGCTGAAAGTTCCACACGTCGAACCAGCTGCCACGCTGGTATTCAGGCGCCAGCAACGCGCTCACCGTGTGGCCGTACAGCATGAACACGAGCGCCAGAAAGCGGCCCAGGTCGATGAAGATGACTCGGTGAGCGTGCGCTCCCCCGGTCCCACCGTGGGGAATTGTCGTCACTGCCACTCGGGTGATGTCTAAAGTCTAAAGTTCGAAGTTCAAAGTCCTGATGTAAGTCAGAAGTTGGACGTTCACCACGCGAACTTCACACTTACTTTCCAACTTTAAACTTTGAACTTCGAACTTCCGTTCAGTGCGTCATCGCATGGAGGAGGACGTTGACGCCCACGGCGTACCCGTCTGGGGAGAATTGGTAAAAGAACGCCGGGTCCTCTCCTTCACGTTCCCACGAATCCGCGATATCCGTGTTGTGGGTCATCACGACCATGATTCGGCCGTGTTCGTCGCGCACCGCGCGAAAATGCGGCACCGCGCTGTCGGCGCCGCGTTCAGAGGTCTGCTGGCCTCGTGTGGCGCGCCAGAACTGGATGTTGGTGATCTGCGGCACCTTCTCGACGATGTACTGCGACTGAAAGATGGGATCGGTCAGCGGGACATCTTCGATCGGGTACTGCTCCGGAGGAAGAACTTTGCCGAACTCGTGCGTCCACTGTTCCCACGCCAGCGGTCCCCAGAAATCGTCGACCCAGAGGAACCCGCCTTTGAGGAGATACAGGCGTAACCGATCGGCTTCTTCCTGGGTCAGCCCGATGGTCCCGACATCCGAGGCCATGCTGAACGGGCACTGAAACAGTTCGTCGTCGGTCAGACGGACGACGTAGTGATTTGGTTCGTCCCCGCCCGGCCAGCTGACAGGCGTTCGGGTCAACTCCGAGAAGCGGATCGTCAGGTTGATCTCGCCGTACGGATAATCGGTACGCCATCCACCACCTGATGGCTCGCGGCGTACCGACGTGTACATCAGTCGACACACGACGAAGTTGCGATCGGGAAATGTGCTGGGTGCCGGGCGGACGGCGCTGTTGAGGAACCCGCCCCGCCCGAACTGCGCAAACGTGTAGCCAGCCGTCGCGAACAGGAACGCCGCCACGAACGACACCCGAATGAAAAAGCCGGTGCGATTCGCCAGCACCGCCATCAGCGTACCGCGTCCCAATCTACTGCCTACCGGCCGAAACGGCTTCTACTTCATCGGCGAATAGTCGGTCGGCGTGAGGAAGATCCTGTCCACTTTCGCGACGATCTTGCCGTTGACCTGCGACTCGTTGGCGACCTTCTGCCACTCAGGATCCTTCTGGAACTCGGCCCAGTTCTTTTCGGCAGCCTCGCGACTGGGGTGAGCAACCAGATAGATCAGCGTGTTCTGCGAAAGGGGCGCATCCTGAGGCGCGAAGTACACGATGTTCTCGATCCCATGCTTCTTGAAGATCCGCATCGTGTGATTTCGGAACCGCGCGTGCAGCTCCCCAAGCTTTCCATCCGGCGCGGTGTAGGTCCTCAACTCGAACACCCGGCCGCTTTGTGCATGCGCGACGGGTTCCATTGGAACCGCGCCACGGGCCACGAAACCCAGAACGAACGCGGCCGCGACGGCCGCCGCACCATACAGCTTCTTCATGGCAAGCTCCTTATCGAGCGTTACAACCTCGCGGCGGGACCCCCCGGCCTGAGCCCCTTGTCCAAGGCAGACCCCCTCTTCAGACCGCGTCGGTCAGGACAGATTCTGCGGAAGCGGATTCTCGGCCTCTTTGCCGACGACGGTCGTCCATTCGCGCACGCGCCATCTGACGACGATTCCCGCTCGCACATACGGGTCCGACTTCGCGAAAGCCTCGGCCGCCGCCGGCGAGCTGCCGCGAAACAGCAGTACGACGCCGTCGGCAGGTTGTGCCAGGGCGCCTCCCAGCACGAGGTCGCCGCGAGCGACCGCCTCGCGTGCGAGGGAAATGTGCTCGAGACGATACGGAGTACGTCGTTCTACGTAGTCGTCGACAACGTCGTACATCAGCAAGTAGTGCATCGGCCGCGGATAGTACCACGCCAAGGCGCATCGGGCTAAGCTGTAGATCATCATGCGCGACAGATCACTCTTATCCATACTTTTCCTGGCAACGACGCTCGCCTGCAGCTCCGGCCGCGACGAAAAGACACCATCCGCGGCAGCGGCGCCGTCCACGGCGGACAGCCGCCAGTACCTTCTCGAGCAGATCGACGACGCGTCGGTGATCCAGCTCTACGCAGACCAGTTTGCGGCGCTGCCGCTGCGGGAGAAGACGCTGGTGTGGCATTTGTCACGGGCTGCGCTCGCCGGGCGTGACATCTTCTACGACCAGAAGCATCGAAATGCCCTCGAGATGCGGCACGTGCTCGAAGCCATCCTGTCGCATCCGCAGGGCGTCGATTCCGCAACGCTGGCGGAGCTTCAGCGTTACACCAAACTGTTCTGGCTCAACACCGGTCCCTACAACAACCTTACTGCGCGAAAATTCGTACTCAAGATCACGCCGGCAGCGCTCGCTGCGGCGGCAAAGGCGTCGGCAAGCGCCGGGGCGTCGTTCCCGACACAGCCAGACGAATCGGTCGATCAGCTGCTGGCACGGCTTGGTCCGATGTTCTTCGAGGCGAACGTCGACCCGATTGTCACCAACAAAACACCAGGAGACGGAAAAGACATTCTCAGCTCGAGTGCCAACAACCTGTATTCAGGCGTGACGCTGGCGGATCTGCGCGGCTTTACCGAGAAGTACGGTCTCAATTCCCGCCTGGTGAAAAACAACGGACGGCTCGTCGAAGAGGTGTATCGCGTCGGCGGGCGCTACGACAAAGAGCTCCGCCGGATCATCGCTCATCTCCAAGCGGCCATTCCCTTCGCCACCGAACCGATGGCCAACGCGCTGCGTGCGCTCATCCAGTGGTACACGACCGGCGGGAACGACGATCGCGCGAAGTACGACATCGCATGGGTGGCGGACCAGTCGTCGTCCGTCGACACGATCAACGGGTTCGTCGAGGTCTACATGGATCCGCGCGGCATCAAAGGATCGTGGGAAGGGATCGTGTTCTACGTGAACAAAGAGAAGACCGAGCGTATCCAGAAGTTCGCGAACAACGCCCAGTGGTTCGAGGACCACATGCCGTATGACGCGAAGTATCGCAAGAGCGACGTCAAGGGCATCGTCGCCAACGCCATCGACGTCGTCATTGAGACCGGTGATTCCGGACCGATCACGCCCATCGGCATCAACCTGCCCAACGACCAGCGCATCCGCGAAGAATACGGAAGCAAGTCCGTCTCGCTGTCGAACGTGCGCGAGGCGTCAGACAATGCGCTCCCGGCGTCAATGCGAACCGAGTTTTCCTGGACGGCGGAGGAAGCCGATCGCACGCTGAAGTTCGGCGCCTTGTCCGCCGAGCTCCTGACCGACATGCATGAAGTGATCGGACACGCGTCCGGCCAGCAGGCGGCTGGTTTCAAGGGAACGCCACAGGAGGCAATCAAGGAGCATTTCTCAGCGCTCGAAGAGGGGCGCGCCGATTTGATCGGTCTCTATTTCATCGCCGACCCCAAACTCGTCGAGCTGGGTATCATTCCCGCCGCGGATCACGACGCCATCGTCCGAGCCGAGTACGAGGCCTATGCGCGAAACGCGATCGTCCAGCTGCGACGCGTCCGCGAGGGCACGCAGATCGAAGAAGACCACATGCGAAACCGCCAGATGATCGTGCGTTGGCTGATGGCCAACACCAAGGCGATCGAACAGCGCACGCGCGACAACAAGACCTATCTCGTGTTGGCCGACGCGAAGGCATTCCGCGACGGGACTGGGAAGCTGCTCGCCGAGGTGCAACGCATCAAGTCAGAAGGTGATTTCGCAGCGGCACAGGCCTTGTTTGAGGCGCACGGCATCCATTTCGACGGGACGCTCAGGGACGAGATCGTAAAGCGCGTCGATAGTCTCAATCTGCCGTCGTACTCCGGCTTCGTCATGCCGAAGTTAACCGCCGTCAAGGGACCCGACGGCGCAATCACGGACGTGCAGATTTCGTATCCGATGGATCTCACCAAGCAGATGCTGGAGTACGCGCAAGGCGTGGATTAGAGAGTTCGCCTCACTACGACACACCGTGGCATCGTGGCGCCGACGTGTTTCCCGGATTGTCTCGTCACCGCGGTGCCCGCGCGCGACACGACATGAACGCGCGCTAGTCTTCCGCCGTGAACTTCACGACCGACTTTCCGTCGGGACCAACATAGCCACGGCTCATCCCGGTCGAGTTGAACGACATCGCGACGTTGCCGGCGCGATCGAGGCCGATGACGCCTCCTTCGCCGCCCGCTTTCTTCAGCACCTGTTGTACGACCTCGTCGGCGGCGCCCTGCACGCTCATGCCTTTGTACTCGACGCGCGCGCAGATGTCGCGCGCCACGGTGTAGCGGATGAAGAACTCGCCGTGTCCGGTCGAGGAGATTCCACAGCTCTCGTTGCTGGCATATGTGCCCGCGCCGACGATGGGCGAATCGCCCACGCGGCCGAAACGCTTGTTCGTCATCCCGCCGGTCGACGTGCCGGCGGCGAGGTTGCCGCGGCGGTCGAGAGCAACGGCACCCACTGTCCCGAAGTACGCGCCCGGCGCATCGCGCTCCATGGCAGGTCGTGCGGACGCGCCCGTGCTGGTCTTCTGGCGTTCCTCCTCGAGCGCGCGCTGGAGCGCGTCCCACGCGCGGTCGGTGTAGAAGTACTTCGGTTCGACGAATTCGATCCCGCCTTGCTCGGCGGCAAAAGCTTCAGCGCCATCGCCGGTCAGCATCACGTGCGGAGACTTCTCCATCACCAGCCGCGCCAACCGGATCGGATTCTTGATGCGCTTGACGCCGGCGACCGCGCCCGCGCGGTGGCCCTCACCGTCCATGATCGACGCGTCCAGCTCGTTGGTCCCGTCGTGCGTGAACACCGCTCCCTTGCCGGCGTTGAACAGGGGTGAATCCTCGAGCACGACGATCGCTGCCTCAACGGCGTCGAGGCTCGAACCGCCTCCAGACAGTACGCGGTGCGCGGCGGAGAGCGCCTGCATCATTGCGGCGCGCATCGGCTCGCGTCGATCCCCGAGACTCGCCAACGTGAACGCACCAGCACCGGTATGGATGACCACACCCCATCGCGGTTGTTCATTCATGGCGGATGCAGACGAGGGAGGCTGAGGGGCGGAACACGCGATCGCGAACAGCGTCAGGAGGAGCGAAGCGCAGAACGTCCGGCTCATGAGCCACCTTGGCTTTTGACGTTACCACTCAGGTTATCGATCTCGATCGGGGCAATCTCGTCGGCGGGAGCGAAGCCAAACACCGCGCCATAAAAAAACAACTCCGCTTCCAGACTGCGCACGATCGTCGCCGCTTTCCTGAACCCATGCTGTTCGCCTTCGAACGCGAGATACGCGACAGGGAGGCCCTTGGCGCGGACCGCGGCCGCCATCATCTCCGACTGATTTGGCGGCACGACCTTGTCCTCGAGTCCCTGGAACAGGATCAGCGGACAGGAGAGCCGGTCGACGAAGTGAATTGGCGATCGCGCGTGATAGATGTCGTTCGCGGCAGGATACGGCCCGACGAGGGTATCCAGGTAGCGCGACTCGAATTTGTGCGTATCCCGCGCGAGCACCTCGATGTCGCTGATCCCGTAGTAGCTCGCTCCGGCCTTGAATACGCCGGGATGGAACGTGAGCGCCGCCAGCGTTGTATAGCCGCCGGCGCTGCCGCCGCGAATCACGACGCGAGCTGGATCCGCCTTCCCCATCGCGACCAGGAATCTCGCCGCCGCCACCATGTCCTCGACATCGAGAACACCCCACTGGCCATTCAGGCGCTGTCGATACGCACGACCGAACCCCGAGCTGCCACCGTAGTTCACATCGGCGACAGCAAATCCACGGCTGGTCCAGAACTGCACGCGCACGTCCAGCGCGTCGCTCGCAGCCGTGGTAGGGCCGCCATGACTGATCAGAATCAGGGGCGGACGATCGTCATCAGGCGCCCGGTACTCTGCGTTTCGCGGCGGATAGTAGAACGCGTGTGTCGCGTGTCCGTCCGCCGATGGAAACTCGACCGATTCGGGAACCGACAGCAGTGTCGCCGCAAAACCCATGGTGGATGATGACTTCAGGGTTTCGACAGAGCGAGTTGAGAGATCGACTTGAACGACGGCATCCGCCGTTGTCGTCGAACCAGCAACGAGCACCGCATGCGTGCCCGTCGCAGCCAGCCACTCGCGAGGCTCGAATGCATCGGCCAACGAGGCGAGCGCGCCTGTTTCAACGTCCAGTGTGGCGAGATGCCAGCGGCCCGAATGCGTATACGACACCACCATCCGTCGATCGCCTGCCGGAACCCAGCAGGCCGTGCCGAATATCCATTGCGGCCGACCGAACTCGGCGTCGGTCGGGGCGTCCACCGCCAGAGGCGATGAGCGGCCGGCCCGATACAGCATCCACCAGCCATCCCGATCGCTGACAAAACACAACTGCCCGTCGGGCGTCCAACCTGGTTGGTAGATCGATTCGGAAGGACCTCCGGCAACACGTCGCTGCCTTGTGAGGTCTCCAGCCTCGGTGACATCGGCTAACCAGAGTTCGCTACCGTCCCATGGCATCTGCGGATGGCGCCACGCGAGCCACGCGAGTTGCGATCCGTCCGGGCTGAGACGAGGCGTCGAGTAGAAATCGAATCCGGAGGCGAGCACGTCACCCGCGCTCTCGGTGCCATCGAGCGGGATGCTGACGAGCGTGTTGAGCGGCTCGCGATTCGGATCGGAATGATCTTCTCTGATCGAAATCAGCCGACGACGTCTGCGATCGAGCGTCGAGTCAGCGTAGAACCACTGCCCCTGCGGTGTGAGCGGCGTCGCCGCGCCGGCAGCCGTCGTGTCGATACGATAGAGGCGCTGATCAGCGAAGTTCGACGCGTAGACGATGCCCTGGGAAACGAGGTAGGCGCCCCCGCCGTACTCATGCACGCGGGTGCGGACGTTGAAGTCTGACGGCGCGACATCTTGCTGCCGCCCGTCAGGCCGTCGTCTCACGAGGACGTTGCGGCCGCCTTCATGGGGACGCCCTTCGAGCCAGTAGATGTCGTCGCCATCGATCGCAACATAGGAGAGCCGGATGCCCTGCGCGGCAACGGCTGCTGCAGTGATCGGCGACGGCCACGTTCCGTAAGCCTTCTTCACGTCAGCGTCGACGCTTCGATGGGCGTGCCCGGCGCGTCACTTTCGATCTGGACTGCGAGTCGATGAGCTGGTCGAGTTTTTGCTCCACGCGCAACAGCCCCTCCGTCAACTCTTGCCTGACGATGGTGATGCGGTGATCTACGGCGGCGAAGCCATCGGCCCTGCGCTGGTCGAGTGTGTCCATGCGCTGGTTGAACTCGTCCATGCGCTGGTCGAACATGTCCAGGCGCTGGTTGAACGTGTCCATGCGCTGGTCGAACATGTCCAGGCGCTGGTTGAACGTGTCCATGCGCTGGTCGGACGCGGCAAAGCCCTCGGACATGCGTCTCTCGACGCGGGTAAGGCCCTCCGAGATTCGGCGGTCCAATCGCTCGTACGCGAAATCGATGTACTCGCGTTGTTCAACGAAGTGATCGCCGACCTCATCGAACCGCTTGTCGACATCCGTGAACCGCTCGTCGACCGAGACCGACAGCGCGTCCAACTTCTTCTCTATCCGTACGACTCGTTCCAGGCCTTCGTTCTCTACCATCACGCGCGCCTCCACAGCCTACCATCGTCCCGGCAGGAAGAGCACGGTGCGTGCCGTCGTGTTCGACTCGCGATTTACCGCTGTTCCCTGCGCCACAACTGATCGGCAGTACGCAGAAATTGAGACGACGGGGAGTTTCGAAGATCGAGCAACGTGCACCGACGCACACGCGAGACTCGTGCTCGCGCCCGGGCCCGCGCCCGTCAGCTTCCGTCGCGCATGACGCGGCACGACTCGATATCGAACGTGGCGGTCCCGATGGCGAGTCGCGACTGATCGCGAAGTGATTTGACGAACTGCAGCAATCGATCCGCGTCGGCGAAGTTACTGGCGATGCCGAAGGAGACACGGATCGCGCCGGCGCTCTTGCCTCCTCGAGTCGTCACGATCTCGAGGAAGCGCGCCAGGGTGAGGTCCTCGCGAATCTCGAGCGCCGCGGCGACGTCCTCGTCGGTGATCCCCTCGGCCGCCTCTCCCGCGCCAGGATTGCAGAAGCATCCGGTGCGGAGCGAAATGCGCTGTGCGCCCGCCAGTTCCTCGACGCGGCGATAGTCGAGCAGATGTCCGGCGGGATCGTAGAGATTCATCGTGACGATGGCGCCGCGCATCGTGGTGGTCAACGGGCCGTAGATACGAACCATCGGGCGGCCGTTCGAGTGACGCATGTCGACCAGTCCCTTGAGGACCCAGTCGGTCAAACAGCGCACGCGAGTCTGAATCGCATCGATGCCGACGCGCTGAAGGTGCCGCAAGCCGATTTCGACGGCGGCGATCGAGAGAAAGTTGAGCGTGCCATCCTCGAAGCCGGCTTCACCGGGAGACAGCAGGTGACGGGTCCCGCCTACCGTGGCGAAGTTCACAGTGCCGCCCGAGAACCATGGGCGACGGAGCCTGGTCAGCGCGTTCTTCTTCACGAGCAGGCAGCCGACGCCGGTCGGATATCCAAACATCTTGTAGAAAGAGATGCAGACGAATTCCGGACTGATGCGCCGAAGGTCGAGCCGGTTGGTCGGGACGAACGCCGCGGCATCGAGCAGGACGTCCCAGCCATGCGCGTGGGCGCGCTCGACGAGATCGAGCGGGTGCTTGACGCCGGAAAAGTTCGACTGCGCCGGGAACGCGAACAGGTTGTTGACGCCTCGATCAGCGGCGCGCAGGGCGATGTCGAGCTGCGCTTCATCGACTCGCAACTCCGGCGTCGTGAGAGGCGCATAGCAGACCGATACGCCCGCCGCGGCCGCAAATTCGCGAATTCCGTTGACGGAGTTGTGATTGTCCGCCGTGAGCAGGAAACGCCCGCCTGACTCGAACGGATACGACTCGCCAATATGTTTCAACGCGCCGGTGGCGTTGAGCGTGAAGATCGCGGTGTAGTCGTCTCCGCCGTTGAACCACTCGAGCACGGCACGACGCGAGCGTTCGACCAGATCCGTCGCGCTCGACGAAGCCGGGCTGGCTGAATGCGGGTTGCCGAGCAGGTTCGACGCGAGGAGTTCGGCGTGCGCCCGCACCTGGGATGCGGCGTAGATGGACGCGCCTGTGTAATCGAGGTAGGCATCCCCGGCCTGATCCAATCGCGAATAGTCCGCCGCTCGAATCTGGTCGACGTGCGAGGTCGACTCGTATTCGGGATATGTCGCCAGGAATTCGCGATATCGATCGGTGCTCACGATGGTAGGTACCGAACTAGCCAGGACTGGCGAGCCGGACGTGGTAGTACTCGCCGCTTCGGATCACGTCCATCGGCGCACCGAACACGTCCGCCAATCGCTCGGCCGTGAGCGCTTCCGCAGGCGCACCGTTGAAGGCGACCGTGCCCGCGCGCAGCAGAATCACGCGTGCGATCTCCGGCACGATCTCCTCGACGTGATGCGTCACGAGGATGAGAGTCGTGCCATCCCTCGCAAGCCGACGAATGGATTCCATGAACTTGTGCCGCGCCACGAAGTCGAGTCCCGTCGTCGGCTCGTCGAGCACAAGCGCGTCGGGACGGGTCACCAGCGCACGCGCGATCAGCACGCGCCGCCGTTCACCGGCTGACATCTCGTTGAGCGGCTTGGTCGCCAGGTGCGCCGCGTCGACGCGCGCGAGCGCTTCGCGGGCGCTCGCGCGCATGGCGTCGGTCACTTCGTGATGGGAGAACACACCATGGCTGCCGAGCAGCCCCGACGTCGCCACGTCGAGCCCGGAAACACGACCGCTCGACGTCTCGAGACCGAACCCGTGATCGAGTTCGCCGGTCACCACGCCAAACCGGGTTCGCAGCGCGGACACGTCCCAGCGCTCCTGCCCGAAGATGCGCATTGGCGCGACACCGTTCTCCCCGAGGCGCGGGCGATCTTCGAACGTCAGCAGCCGGATGAACGACGACTTGCCGGCGCCATTGGGGCCGAGAATGGCGGTGTGCTCGCCTTGCTGGATGGCGAGCGACAACCCATCGAGCACTCGCACTCCGCCTCGTACGAGCGTAGCGTTCGTCAATTCGAGGACTGGTTCCACGCTTCCTATTGTCGCTGGATCGGGGGGCCCGGGGTTGGGGCTCGGGGCTCGGGAGTCGGGAGTCGGACTCGGGGCTCGGGACTCGGGGTTCGGGGTTCGGGGCTCGGGGCTCGGGGCTCTCGGGACTCGGGAGTCGGGGCTCGAAACCCGGGATTCCGAGCCCCCGTGCCGCTAGGAGCCGCGCATGTCGCTGCTGGTCCCGCCGGCCGCCGGGATGTAGGCCTTTAGGACATAGTCCATCACCATGCGATCCGCGCTGAATCGCCAGCCGAGCGTTCGAATCGCCCGTTTGACGCGGGCGATCCACTCGCGCGGCAGGCCATCGCGGTCGCGATCGTAATAGAGCGGCACGACCTCGTCTCGCAACACGTCGACGAGCGCGCGCCCGTCGCGTGCGTCATGCACCGCGGCCGACGTGTGTGTGTCGCCGCGCCCGATGGCAAAGCCGTTGAGCCCGTCGTATGCCTCTGCCCACCATCCGTCGAGTACTGACAGATTCAACGCGCCGTTCAGCACGACCTTCTGACCACTCGTGCCGCACGCCTCGAGCGGCCGCCTCGGGTTGTTGAGCCATACATCCACGCCCTGGACGAGATCGCGGCCGACGCTGATGTCGTAATCCTCGATGAAGACAATCTTGCCCACGAACCGCGGGTCGCGCGTCAGGCTCGCGACCTCCTGGAGAACGGTCTTTCCCGGTCCATCATGCGGATGCGACTTCCCGGCAAAGATCAATTGCACCGGACGATGGGGATGATTCAGCAGCGCTTCGAGCGCGGACAGATCGTGGAGCAGCAGGTTCGCGCGCTTGTAGGTCGCGAAGCGCCTGGCGAAGCCGATCGTCAGCGAATCGCGACTGAGCACGCGCCGGAGCTGGGCGGTGACGGTCGCCGGCTGACCCTGACGTTCCGCTTGCAGGATCAGGCGGCGACGGGCCTCCGCCACCAGGCGCGCCTTCAGCGTGAGATGCGCCTCCCAGAGCTCCCCGTCGTCGATGTCATCGATGGCCTCCCACAATGCCGGGTCGCCACTGCGGGCGAGCCAGTCGGCGCCAAGGTTACGTTCGTAGACCAGGCGCATCTGCGGCGCGAGCCAGGAGTTGACGTGCACGCCGTTGGTGATGTGGCCGATCGGGATGTGCTCTTCGCGAACACCTGGAAAGAGTCCCGTCCACATCGCGCGCGACACATGGCCGTGGAGTGATGACACCGCATTGGCGCGATGGCTCGACTTGAGCGCCAGTACGGTCATGCAGAACTCTTCGCGCCAGTCGTGCGGGTTCACACGGCCGAGAGCGAGCAAACCTTCATGCGACAGACCGAGCGCGTCACGAACCGGCCCGAGATGCTCCTCGACGAGCTCGGCACCGAACCGATCGTGGCCCGCTGGTACCGGCGTGTGCGTGGTGAAGACGACATGCGACGAGACCCGGCGCATCGCCTCATCGAAGTTGATGCCCTCGGTCTCCATTCGCCGCCGAATGAACTCCAGCGAGGCAAATGCGCTATGGCCTTCGTTGAGGTGCACGACGCCGGGCGAGATGCCGAGTGCCTCGAGCGCCTTGACGCCGCCGATGCCGAGCAGCAACTCTTGACGAATGCGGACGCGGTGATCGCCGCCATACAGGCGCGCCGTCAGCTCGCGATCCTCGGGACTGTTGCCGTCGACGTTGGAATCGAGCAGCAACAGCGTGTTGCGGCCGACCGCGGTACGCCAGACCCGCGCGCCGATGCGCCCGGTGCGGGTCTCGATGTCGACCGTTACCGGCGCGCCGGCGGCCATCGCCGGCTCCATCGGCAACACGTGATGATCGGTGTCGACGTACTCTTCGTGCTGCCACAAGCTGGCGTCGAGTCGCTGCCGGAAATATCCCTGGTCGTAGAACAAGCCGATGCCGACGAGCGGGATGCCCAGATCGGACGCGCTCTTCAGATGGTCTCCCGCCAGGATGCCCAGGCCGCCGGAGTAAATCGGCATCGATTCGTGCAACCCGAATTCGGCGGAGAAATACGCGACCGGCCGCGCACCGAGGACACTGGCGTGACGGGCGCCCCAGGTGTTGCGGGAGAGCAGATACTCCTGCATACGACGGTATGCGTGATTGATTCGACTGTGCAGTGACAGCTGCGTCGCGCGCACTTCGAGTTGGTGCACGTCAATCTGCTGCAGCAAGGCGATGGCATTGTGATCGCACCATTGCCACAGCACGGGATCGAGATCGCGAAACAGCGCGATGCTCTCTGGGTCCCAGCTCCACCAGAGGTTGCGCGCCAGCGCCGCCAGCCGGCGATGCACGGGAGCGACGAACTGCCCCTCCGTGCGTGCCTCGCTGACGATTGGCGCCAATTGCGCGCCGGCCGTCGACAGCATCCGCACATCATCGTCGGCAAACACCCGAGATGCCGTGGTCTGGACGACGAGCACGCCTTGCAGCACACCGCGATCCATGACCGGGACGCCGAGAAACGTGCGATAGGCCTCCTCGCCGATGTCGCTGAAGTACTTGAAGCGGGGATGCGAGCTGGCATCGCGCACGACGACGGGCGTGGCCTGCTCTGCGACGAGACCAACGAGTCCCTCCGTCACCGGCATTCGGATGCGGCCGACGCTGTCGGGCCGCAAGCCGACGGTGGCAGCAAGCACGAGGGTGGCGCGGTCCTGTTCGAGCAGATAGACCGAACACACGTCGGTCGCAAACCGCTGCTGAATGAGATTGACGATGTTGGTCAGCGTTTCGGTCGGGTTCCCACTATGCGAGACGAGCTGACTGATGTCTTCGAGCGTCCAGAGCAATGGTGACGCAGGCTCCTGAGTGGGAATTGCCGCTTCCTCACTTTTCACGCCCACCTCCGGAGGGATAGGGATGCGCACGTCGAAGCAAGAACGTTGCCTCGACCTCGACCGCACTTTCGGCCGGTCAGCCGGCCTCGCGCGAGGCGAGTCCAACATTTCAGTATCGAGGAACTTGTCTACCTACACGATTGTCGATTTCGATCGGTTCAGGCATTCACGGCAAACGCACGAAACTCGCGGAAACACGGGCGGCATCGACATCCAGCGCGCCGCAACGGGCGCTGGCCCGGACGTTGCTCGATGCACCGCTATGAGCTTCGCTGCCGTCGTGGATCGCGTGCGCCTTGATTTCCTGGAGATGCCCGAGATGGAGCTGACGCTGCCGCAGGCGGTGCGGCTCTGGTCACTTGGGATGGACGACTGCCGCTATGTCATCGATTCCCTGGTGGACGCGGGCTTTCTGGCCTGGACGGCCCGCCGCACGATCGTCAGGAAAGGGCGCGGGTTCGTCGGTCGGCAAGATACGGACTCTGCCAACATTACTGTCCTCGTATCGCGAACTCACAACAAATCTGTCACGAATGGTTGACCGAGTGTCGCCGGGCGCGTCGTTGAAGCCGCCGCCTCGTCATCCGATGCATCGCCCGCGGCCCGAGCTCGAAGGATCCGCGGCGGACGCGAGCGCGCAGCAGCAACAGCAGCAACAGCAGTAGAGATTCACTTCTTGGTGTCAGGCACCGAGGCGTGAATTCACGATTCGGTGCCTGACACCTGAATCGTGAACGACTCACTTTGCCGGCTGCTCGAGCGCCTGCGTGAGCCCGTCGATGAGCTGCGCCTCGCGCGTGAGCGCCTCCGCCACCCGAACGATCTCACGCTCGGCTTCCGCGTAATTCTTCTGCTCGAGCGCCTCGCGCACACCCGGAATCGTCTTCACGCCGTAGCCGGTGTAAAACCCGGGCGCGTACAGCATGTGGCGGTACCACGGTCGCCGGGGCAGCCCCGCGGTATCCGTCAGGTCACGCTCGCTCTGGATTAATCCTTTGTTGATCGCACGAATCTGATCAGGGGTCAGGCGCGACCGCGTACCCTCCAGTGACTTCTTGTAGCGATCTGCCGCCTGCGTCAGGGCGGTAGCGGCGTTGTCGAGCGGCGCGAAATTGATCGACGGCGGAACGCTCGAGACCACCGGCGCCGTCATCGGCCGGCGCGGATCCGCAATCGCAGTGAACACGCCTTCTTCGATCTGGCGGTTCAGCTCGATGACCTCGGTTTGCCTGTTCTTCAGCTGCGCCTCGAGATCGCTCACGTATGTCTGCACGGTGTCGGCCAGGCTGGTGAACTCGAATGGCAGGACACTGGCGTCAGCCAGGCGGATGACGAGGCTTCCCACAGTCTGCGCGAGCGTGCGACCGTACACGAAGTCGGTGTCGAGGAACTTCGTGAAGTGATAAAAGTCGTCGTAAATCGAGTGATAGATCCCTTCGCTGTCGTCGAGACCGGCAAACGAGAGATTCAACGTCGGCACCCCGGCATGCTGCAGGAACGCTGAGTAGTCCGACCCGGATCCAAGCGCGCTGATGCGAAGATCCGATCGGTTGCGCGCCTCGTTCCGTTGCGCCGCCGGGCCGATCGCAATGGCCCTTGCCTGCATTCGCTTCCAGACGCTGCCTTTGGTGTCCGGGTCCTCGATTTCCTTCGCCACCGCGTTGACGAGCGATTCGAGTGCGTGCGAGCCCCCGGCATTCAGAAAGCCACGTCCGTTGCCGTCCGTATTGATGTAGACGACGGCCTGGTCGCGCAGCTCTGCTTCGTGATGCTCGACCCATTCCGTCGACCCGAGCAGGCCTTGTTCTTCCCCGTCCCACGCCGCATACACGATCGTGCGCTGCGGCCGCCATCCCTGCTTCACGAGCTCTCCCAGCGCGCGCGCCTCTTCGAGCTCCGCCGCCATCCCGCTCGCAGGATCCTGCGCGCCGTTCACCCACGCGTCGTGATGGTTGCCGCGGACCACCCACTCGTTCGGATACGTGGAACCTGGCAGCCGCGCGATCACGTTGTGCGCGCGCTTCAGACTCCAGTCGAACGCTACCTTCAGATGCACCCGCGCCGGCCCAGGACCGATGCGGTATGTGATCGGCAGACTGCCGCGCCAGTCCATCGGTGCGACTGTTCCGCCAAGCGCCGCAAGGAGCGGCTGTGCGTCGCCGTATGAGATCGGCAACACCGGAATCCGCGTGAGCGTCGTGACGTCCTTGACGTCGAGGCGAGTGACGCCCGGCGTCGAGCCGCGTCCTGGCGTCGTGGGATCGCCGGGATATGTGGGCATGTCCATGACGCTGCCGCGCTGGACGCCGTCCTTGCTGCGCATCGGACCGTCAGGAAAGACGCCATCGACGAAATACCCGTCGTCGCGCGGATCCGAGTAGATAAGACATCCGATCGCGCCGCGCTCGGCTGCCACCTTGGGTTTGATGCCGCGCCACGACGCTCCGTAGCGCGCGATCACGATCGCGCCAGTGACCGAAATGCCGCGACGGTCCAGCTCCTCGTAATCCGACGGCAAGCCGTAGTTCACATAGACCAGCGGCCCGGTGACATCACCGTCAATCGAGTACGCGTTGAACGACGGCAGCTGCTCCGCCTTCTGTGACGACGTCGGGTCGACCGCGAGCGGAGGCTCCTCCAGCGCCAGTCGAAACGTGGTCGGTTCCACCATCTCGACCAGGCGCTCCTTCGGCGTGGGAAAGAGCACGTCGTAGTTTTCGATCTGCGCGTCCCAACCCCACGCCTTGAATCTGGCGAGGATCCACTCGGCATTCTGTTTGCCATACGGTGAGCCGAGGTGGTGCGGGCGCGCGGACATGACGCGGACGTACTCGCCGATGTTGCGAGCGTCGGGGATCGCGCGGAATCGAGCGTCCCACCCCTGACCTTGTTGAGCCATCCCATCCAAAGACCACAGGACGACAAACAGCGCGACCAGTCTCTTCACACTACCGATCCTGCTCCGTAAAACGACGGGAATTCAAGGTTTGTTGCCGTTGCTGGACGTCCAGAGTCGGTTTCTCGATGGCCGGGTACTACGAGCTCGTGAGGGGGCCACGGCATTGAACCGTGATCGCCCGTCACCCCTTCACGTAAGAGAGCTTTTCCGCGACCAGGCCGTTTCGCACGCGAAAAAGGTCCACGCCTCTGACGTGGCCGGCTTTCCCTTCCCGCACCCAATGGTAGGTCCATCGCACGACGCAGCGGTCGCCGGCGGCGAACAGGTCTTCCGTTTCGAAACTGGCTTGCGGCGACCGCGCGAAGAACTCCTCCCAGAAGCTTCGGACCGCGGCCTGCCCGACCAGACGGGTCCCATCCGGCGCGGGTCGCGTGTTCTCGAACACACAATCCGCCGTCATGCACTGCATGATGCCGTCGACATCGTGACGCTGGAATGCCTCGTTGAAGCGTTCGACGACGGCTTGGGTGTTCTGTGCCACGACGTCCGGCGTTAGTTGAAGAGGGGACCGATCGTCCATGTCGCGGACATGCTACTTCTAATTTGCCTGCATCCAGAATCATCTGCGCTGTGCAAATCCGAGCTAAAGTGTTGTAGGAGAACACCCGAGAATGAGGAGGTAGCCACCCACTCAACTCGTAGGAAGAAGCATGCATTACCGTCGCGCAACCTTGGTCACACTCATCGCCCTTTTCGCGGGACTTCATCCGCGGGCGGCCACAGCTCAGTTGGAGCGGCCGCAGGCGACGTTCAAGTCGAGCGTCGACATCGTCTCGGTGACTGCGGTCGTTCGCGACAAGAAGGGTCGCGTCGTTCGCACGCTGACGCCAAGCGATCTGGTGGTGACCGACGCCGGCAGTCCGCGAACGATCGTGGGCATGCAGTCAGATGACCAGTCGCCGGCGAGCGTGGCTCTCCTGGTTGATGGCAGCGGCAGCATGCGACTCGGCGCCGCTATCGTGTCGTCACAGCAGATCTGCGAGATGATCCTCGCGAACCTCCGGCGCGATCACGACCTCGCGGCGCTCATGAGTTTTGACACCCGCCTGCTGACGTTGCGGGAGTTCACACAGGAGTTCGATCAGATTCGTTCCGGGCTCGGTGAAGTCGAGGCCTTCGGATCGACGTCCATCTATGATGCGATTGCGGGAACCGCGGCGGTCGTCGCCAATCGCACACAGAACCGCCGGGCGGTGGTGGTCATCACCGACGGCGCGGACAACGCCAGCTCGTACTCCCCGGAAGAAGTGGCCTGGATCGCAAGCACGATCGACGTGCCGGTGTACGTCTTTGCCGTGGGCGA
>JBKPNV010000377.1:0-22087 GCA_046732795.1 Acidobacteriota bacterium | reverse complement strand
CCTGATCCTTCCGGGGCTCAGTCGATGTCGACATAGCCGATATTATTCGGTGACCTATTCATTGTCGCCAAGCGGACACTGCCCCGCAAGTTGCAAAACAAATGCCTCAGCCGAGTGCCCGCGATGGTGTTGCCGTTCGCTCTGTTAGACGCCCAACGCACTGGATTCGGTCGCTTTTGGAGACGATTTTTGCGGGAATTCAGTCCGTCCATTCGACCGTGGCAACGCGTTCGGCTCCGCTGCTGGTCAGCACTTGCCACGCCTCACCCATCATTTCGGTCGTGACATGAGCGCCCACCAGCAGCGCCCCTCCTTTTATTTTCGACTCCCACGCGTCAGCTTCCTCCCCGCTCAGCCCGACTCGCTCGAGCGTCCGCGCAATGCCCCCGGCGGCGTGACCGGCGGCTTCGGCGAGGTCTGCGGCCAGCGGACCGTCGGCCACAATGGGGCCGATTCCGGGCATCACCAGCGCTACTGCAGACAGCAAATGGGCACCGAATTCGCCAAGGCGTGCCGCAGCCAGCGAATCCTCGAGTTCTGAACCTGGAGAGGCACCCGAGGCGCGCGCGACGGCGCCTTCTTCCTCGTGCGTGCGTGCCACGATTGAAACCCGCTCATGGGGGACGCCCATCTCACGCAGCAAACGCGCCGCTGCGATCGCGCTGTCTGCTGCCGCAAAAAGGCCGACGACAAGTGGGTGTGCAGTCATTCGACGGTGTACCCGTCTCGCGCACGCACTTTCAAATCCGTTCGTCCCTTCACGCGCACACGGATGGACCGCCACCGGTGTGCGTCGGATTGCGCGGGCATCATGGGCGTGTACCCCAGCAGGTATTGATAGCGCAACTCACGGGCGATCGTCGTGAATGTTTCATCCAGTGCACGTGCATCGCGGATGAGAAACGAGCGTCCCCCGCTCACGACCGCGAGTTCCGCGGCCAGTGGTGGCCGGTCTCGGCCGAGTGTAATCGGATAAATCAGCGCTTGGCTCTGACGAGCGCGCTCGACAACACGCGACGCCGGGGCGATGCTGTACCGGTCCACGCCGTCCGAGAACACGACAACCGCTAACCGTCCAGGCTCCCCTTCCAATCGGTCCAGGATGGAAATGATCGCGTCATGCAGCGACGTCGTGCTCCACGGGTCGAGGCTGTCGATCGCACGCCGCTGCTGTGCGTGATCGTTCGACAACGGCGCGATGACCTCTGCGTCGCTCCCGATGGCCACCGCCATCGATCGATCGGTGGGCCTCAGCTGCTGCAGAAACGCCTGGGCCGCCGCCTTGGCGAGCCGTAGCGGCTCGCCCGCCATGCTCCAACTCCTGTCAATCCCGAGCACCACGGTCAACGGAAATTCGCCGGCGGCAAACGCCGAGACCTCTTGGGTTTCGCCGTCCTCTTCGACTTCGAAATCCTCCCGCTTCAGGCCGGTGACCAGGCCGCCTTTGGCGTCGGTGACGGTCGCATATACTTCAACCAGCTGCACCCCTGCAGAGAACTGCGCAAGCGGCTGCTGAAAAGCTTCTACCCTGTTGAGGGCGGGCCACGCCAGACACGCGGCGCACAGAATGGCCGCGGCAGCGTGGTACAATCGGCCCCGGAAGGAGTCTATGGGTAATCTTGGCATCCCGGAACTTCTGATCATCCTCTGTATCATCATCCTGGTCTTCGGCGCCAATCGTCTGCCTGAGATTGGGCGCGGAATCGGCAGAGGTATCAGGAATTTCAAAGACGCAACGAAGGAAGGGCCCGAAGGGGCCGAGAAGTCCTAGCGACGACGGCGAGACCGGGCAAGGCGCTCGCGCCGGCCAGGTCGCTGCGATCGTTGACGCTGGCTCTTCGGTTTCACGCGGCTGCGGACGCGCCGCGTCCCTCCTTCATCGCGCCTGACACGTTCGAGAATCTCGACCAGCCCCAGGTCGACCTGGCGTCGTTCCATATCGACGCGCACAACCTGTACGTCCACACGGTCTCCCAGCCGATAGCTCTTTTTGGTGTGCTCTCCGCGGAGCACGTGTTCCTGCTCCACGAACCGGTAGTAGTCGTCCGCCATGCTCGACACGTGCACGAGCCCTTCGACGTAATGTTCGACCAGCTCCACGAAGAGACCGAACGGCGCGACGCCCGTGATGTAGCCGCTGTACTCATCGCCAACCTTGTTGGCCATGAAGCGGACCTTCTTCCACTGGAGTAACTCCCGCTCGGCATCGTCCGCCCGACGCTCCATCTCGGAGGCGTGTCGCGCGGTCTCGGGCAATTCTTCCTCGAGCTCCTCGCGTCGGGCATCGGCGATCGGGCCTTGACGCGACTCACGCAGCATGCGGTGCACGACCAGGTCCGGGTAGCGGCGGATCGGCGACGTGAAATGCGTATAGTGCTCGACCGCCAGCCCGAAGTGGCCTAGGCTGGCGGCGTCGTACCGCGCCTTCTGCATCGTTCGCAGCATG
Organism: Acidobacteriota bacterium; assembly: GCA_046732795.1. Lineage (GTDB taxonomy): Bacteria > Acidobacteriota > Vicinamibacteria > Vicinamibacterales > UBA2999 > Gp6-AA40. Next base: position 19,641 of record JBKPNV010000377.1, on the reverse strand, counting down.
AGCGCCGCGATTGGACGCTCTTCGGGTGTGCCGCGCATGCGATCAATCAGTTTCTGGAAATGCTTCGGCGTCAAGGCGCGCCCGCGCGCAGCGAGGCTGTATCCCAGTGGCGTGATGAAGGCTTCGAACTCCTCGACCTTCTTGGTATCTGGCGCCTCGTGCACGCGGTGAAGGGCTGGGACCGCTTGTCCTTCGAGATGTGCGGCAACCGTCTCGTTGGCGAGCAGCATGAATTCTTCGATGATGCGATGCGCGATGTTGCGCTCGCTCGCGACGATCGCCTCGATCTCTCCGATCTCGGACAGGATCACTTCCGCCTCCGGCAGATCGAAATCGATCGATCCGCGGCGGCGCCTTCGCCGATTCAGGATGTCGAACAGGTCGCGCATCAGCTCGAACATCGGCACGAGCGGCTGGTATTCGAACATCGTCTCTGGATCATGGTCAGTGAGGATGGCGTTCACCGCCGTGTAGGTCATTCGCGCATCGCTGTTGATGACTCCATCATGTATCTCGTAGCGCACGACCGACCCTTGCCGGTCGACCTCCATCAGGCAGGATTGCACCAGGCGATCGACGTGCGGGTTCAGACTGCACAGGCCGGTCGCAAGCTCGGATGGGAACATGTGAACAGCGCGCTCGGTGAAGTACACGGACGTGCCGCGTTCGTAGGCCTCCTCGTCGAGCGCGCTGCCCTCGGTCACGTAGTGCGACACGTCGGCAATGTGCACGCCCAGCCAGAAGTGGCCATCGGGCCGCCGCTCGATGGTGATCGCATCGTCGAAATCGCGGGCATGTTCGCCGTCGATCGTCACGGTCGTCACGCTGCGAAAGTCGGTGCGGCCTCTGATGTCGCGGTCCTTGACGGCTGTGCCAAGCCGCATCGCCTCGGCAACCGCCTCATCAGAATGTCGATCGGGGATGGCGAACTTGCGGATGATGATCTGCGTGTCGACGCCAGGTTCGTCGATGCGGCCAAGGACCTCGACGACGCGGCCGACGGGCCCGCGCGTGGCGGTCGGCCAACGTGTGATCTCTACGACCACCATCTCGCCGGCCTCCGCAGACGACGACTGCCCGGTCGGAACGTGCACGTCGGTCAGGACACGTCGATCGAATGGGACGACGTACCCGAGTCCTGCTGCGTCCACGTCGTACCGCCCGACGATCGAAGCCTGGCTCCGTTCGAGGATCCGGATGATTCGTCCTTCAGCCCCGCGTTCCGTATGCCGCTCGACGCGAACCACGACGCGGTCGCCATGCATGCCCTCCGAGAGATTGGCCGCCGCGATATAAATGTCCTTCCGCTCGTGCCCTGCCTCGGATTGATCCGGGATCACAAACCCAAACCCGCCCGGGTTCGTCGAGAGACGGCCGACGACGAGGTCCATCTTGTCCGGCAATCCGTATCGGTTGCCGCGAACTTGAAGGAGGTCGCCGGAAGCGACCAATGCCTTCAGCCGGCGTCTGAAGCCGGCGCGCTCGTCGCGCGGTATGCGCAGCATCCGCATCAAATCCCGCACCGTAGCCGGATGATGCGCGTACTGCCGTATTTGTTCTAAAAGGTCTTCTGCCAAATTCTTACCAAACTAACTGCCGATCAAAATGATCTGGAGATCGCCGACGTTCGTGTCCGTAGGGCCTGTGCGAACCAAGTCCCCCAATCGGTCGAAGAACGCGTAGGCGTTGTTGTCATCGAGGTAGGCCTGTGCCGATTGCAGCCCGGCCTGTTGCGCGCGAACGATCGTCGTCGGATCAACGACGGCACCCGCGGCATCCGTAGGTCCGTCGATGCCGTCGGTCCCGATGCTGGACGCGACCACTGCCGATCCCAGCGTCTCGAGCAGGGGGGCCAACGCGAGCGCAAATTCCTGGTTGCGTCCCCCTGTGCCGTCGCCCCTCACCGTGACTGTGGTTTCCCCAGACGAAATGACGCACAGCGGCCGCGCCAGCGATGCCGATATCCGTGACACCTCCGTAACATGCGCCTGGGCCGATAACCTCGCCTCACCGGTCACAGGCTGCATCACGACATGCACGTGATAGCCGAGCCGTTCGGCGGCGCCTCGCGCGCCATCGATCGCGCCGCGTTGGGGACCGATCACGTGCGCCGCTGCGCGCGCCAGTCTTGCGTCACCTCTCTTCGGCGTCTCGGGAACGTCGCCCAACAGACCTCGACGAAGATGCGTCACGACGTCCGCCGGATACGCGCCGAGACCGCCTCGACCTTCGAGGATACGCATAGCATCGGCAAAAGTGCTTTGGTCGGCAACCGTAGGTCCCGACGCGATCACAGATAGATCGTCACCAACGACATCCGAGACCGCCAAGGTCAACACACTCGCGCGTGAGGCGGCCGCCAGTCGTCCACCTTTGATCGCCGAGAGGTGTTTGCGGACGGTGTTGAGCTCGTAGATGTCCGCGCTCTGTGCCATCAGCGTTCGCGCTGTGTGCTGCTTGGCTTCGAGAGAAATACCGCGCGCGGGCATCGCCATCAACGCCGATCCTCCACCCGAGAGCAGCACGACGACCATGTCGTTCTCACCCGCCGCCGCCGCGATGTCGAGCGCGCGCCGCGCGCCGCTCACGCTTCCCTGGTCGGACAACGGATGTCCCGCATTGCACCATTCTGCGTTCGGCGGAAGCGACTGCGACGCCGACGCTCGCGGACCCACGCCGAGCAGGTGGCGTATCGGCGCGTCCGTGTCCGAGGCAAACGCCGTGAGCATCGCCGCGGCGGCCTTGCCCGCAGCGATGACATCGACCACGTTGGCACGGCGCAGTGTCTCGGCGATATCGCCCGCGAGGGCCCGACGAACGAGACCTCCGGCGTTCACAGCCGACAGAGCTTCGCCAAGAATGATGTCGAGGTGTTTTCGAAGAGCGGAAACGGCGGTCAGTTCACTTGCCGGGGATCGGCCCAGGCAGAACGCCCGGCCACGAGGTCAACTTGCTGAAGAACATGGCTGACGACCTGGTTCGCCTTGTTCTGCTCGCACAATTGATCCAACTGGGACATCACCCGGGTGAGCGCTCGTTCGACGTCGCTGATCGTGCGCTCGGAGTAATACTCGCGCTGCGCGTCGAGACAACGCTGGCAACGGATGAATTCTTCTCGGTAGAAATTGGATAGGGAATGCAGGACGCGATCGCAAGGCGGAGGCGAATCTGTCAGGAAGCGGGACAAGCGGTTCCTCAACGCTGGCATCTCCCCCGTGTCACAGAAAAGTCTAACGAGCTTAAGGATGTTCTGTCAACGCGGGTCAGACCCGGCCCGCCAGGCGGCGGCCAGTCCCCCCGTGCTCCCGACGACCATCCCACCAAGAATCAGCGATACAGACAGCCGGAGCGGCAGGAATCGAAAGGCATCTCCCTCCAGCAGCGCGCGGAGTTCGGCCCCCCACCATGCGTTCGCCAGCGAATGGCTCAGCCACAGGAACAGGATCGCCAGAATCGCGCCGATCCCGCCCTGCAGAAAGCCCTCAGCGACAAACGGCCCCCGGATGTAGGACAGTGGCGCTCCCACCAACTCCATGATCTCGATTTCGTCATGCCGCGCCAGAAGGCCGAGGCGAACGACGACCGCGACGGTCACCGCCGCCGCCAACCCCATGAGCAGGGCCAAAGCCGCCCCTGCGGCGCGCACCGCATCGAGCGCCGATGCCACCCTGGCCAGCCAATCTCGGTCGTACTTCACATCGACTACGCCAGGCAGCTGAATGACCTTCTTGACCAGGGCATCGACTCGGCCCTCGCGCTCGGCTCCCGGGGTCACCCGCACCTCAATGGAAGCCGGAAATGGATTGTCTCCCAGGTCTTCGGCCAGATTGGCCAGGTCCGCGAACTCCGTCCGAAATCGCGTCAGGGCCTGTGCCTTGGACACATACTCGCGGCCCGCAGAGACACCACTCTGGTCGATCGCGGACTCGATCGTCCCGCGCTGCTCGGATGTCGCCGAATCGGAGAGATACACCGAAAACTCCGATGCCGACGTCCAGCGTGACAACAATTGCTCGGCGTTCCACGTAAGCAGCAGGAGGACTCCCAGGACCACGAGTGCGAGGGTGATGGCGAGCACGGCAAATGCGCTGGATCCCCGGCTCCGCCACAGGCTGGCGGCTCCTTGTCGAAACGCGTACTCGATCGCTCTCATCCCACCTCGACGACGCGGCCCTGTTCGAGCGTGATAGTACGCCTGCCGACCAACCGTATGAGTTCGCGGTCGTGTGTCGCGACGAGCACTGTCGTTCCACCCGCGTTGATTTCGCGGAGCAGGTTCATGATTTCGAGCGACAGGTCCGGATCGAGGTTTCCCGTCGGCTCATCGGCGATGAGCACCGACGGATCGTTCACCAGAGCTCGAGCGATCGCGATGCGCTGTTGCTCACCACCTGACAGATCCTTCGGATATGCATTCATGCGGTGTTGCAGGCCCACCCATTTGAGCACCTGAAACGCACGGCGGCGCTGGTGCGCTGCCGGTACGCCGAGCACTTCTGGCACGAATGAGATGTTCTCGAGCACCGTACGGTTGGGGATGAGTTTGAAGTCCTGGAAGACGAAGCCGATGCCGCGACGATATTCCTGAATCTCGCGGCGCGAGAGCATCGAGAGGTTGTGGCCGTTGACGAAGACTTCGCCTTCGCTTGGACGTTCCTGCATCAGCAGCAGACGAAGAAAAGTAGACTTGCCTGCCCCGCTTGGACCCGTCAGGAACACGAACTCGGCTTTCTCGACATTCAAGGTGAGGTCGCGTAATGCGTACAAACCGCGACTGTAGATCTTCGAGAGCCGCCGCGTTTCGATCACATCAATACACTAACACTACAGTTCCATGTTCCAGCTTTCAGGTTCCAAGTTCGTGTTCACGGTTCCGGGTTGCGAGTCCCCGAACTCCGAACCTCGAACTCCGAACTGGAACGCTGAACACGAACCCGGAACGTGGAACCCGGAACGTGGAACCCGGAACGTGCAACCCGGAACGTGCAACCCGGAACGTGGAATCATTGTGTGCTCAGGATTCGAGTGCGCGCTTGACCAGATCGGACGCCAGTTTCGGGTTGGCTTTTCCGCCACTCGCTTTCATGACCTGACCAACGAGGAAGCCGAATGTCTGTTTCTTCCCCGCACGGTACTGCTTGGCTGTTTCATCATTGAGCTTGATGACGTGCGCAACGATCTCTGACAGCGCACCTTCGTCAGAATTCTGTGCAAGCCCTTCTTCGCGGACGATCTCGTCCGCCGATCGCCCGGAGTCGTACATCTTTGCGAACACACCCTTGCCGATCGAGCTGCTGATCGTTCCCTGGTCGATGAGGGCGATCAAACCGGCAAGCGCCGCAGGCTGGATCGGAACATCTCCGATCTCCTGGCCACGCTCTTTGAGCGTTCGCAACAGTTCTCCCATGATCCAATTGCTCGCCGCCTTGGGATTCTTCGCCGCCTGCGCCGTGCCCTCGAAGTAGTCGGCCAGCGCCGCGGATTGCGTCAGCACGCCCGCGTCGTATGCTGGGATTGCGTACTCCGCAACAAATCGGCGGCTGCGTGCCTCCGGCAACTCGGGCATGGTCGCGCGCACGCGTTCGATGCGCGGTCCATCGACGAGCAACGGTGGCAGATCGGGCTCGGGAAAGTACCGATAATCGTGTGCCTCTTCCTTGCTTCGCATCGAGTGCGTGCGGCCGCTGCTCGTATCCCACAGCCGTGTTTCCTGCACGACGGTCCCGCCGTCCTCGAGCACGCCGATCTGCCGCCGGATTTCGTACTCGAGCGCTTTCTCCAGGTAGCGGAATGAATTGACGTTCTTCACTTCCGCCTTGGTTCCAAGAGTCGTCTGTCCTTTCGGGCGGACTGAGACGTTGGCATCGCAGCGAAGGCTGCCCTCTTCCATGTTCCCGTCGCTGACGCCGAGCCAGACGAGGATGTTGCGCAAGCGGCTGAAAAACTCCGCGCCCTCGGCGGCCGAGCGCATGTCGGGCTCGCTCACGATCTCGATGAGAGGCACGCCGCTCCGGTTGTAATCGATGTAAGTACGCCGGTCGGAGTCAGGGAACCCGTCGTGCAGCGACTTGCCCGCGTCCTCTTCCATATGGATGCGCGTCAGTCCGACGTGTTTGCTGCGGCCATCGACGGTGATGTCCAGTCCGCCGCCAAGTGCGAGTGGCAGCTCGTACTGCGAGATCTGGTAACCCTTCGGCAAATCCGGATAGAAGTAGTTCTTGCGCGCGAACACCGAGCGCGGCTGCACGTCGCAGCCGCAGGCGAGCGCGGCTTTGATCGCGTAGTCGACAGCCTGACGATTGAGAACAGGAAGCGCGCCGGGCAATCCCAGGCACACGGGACAGACCTGCGTGTTGGGCGGCGCGCCGAACCGGGTACTGCAGCCGCAGAAGATCTTCGTGCGCGTCTGCAGCTGGGCGTGGACTTCGAGGCCGATGACTGCTTCCCAGTCGTTCACGCTTGTCAGCTCCCGAACGACTTGATGTTACAGCTTCGGTCCGGCTTCCTTCACTGAGGCTGGCACGTCCTTCTCGAAGGTGACGAAGTTATCGACGAACATCTTCGCCAGCTTCCGGGCCTGCTCGTCGTACTGCGCGGCGTCGGGCCAGGTGCTCCGCGGATCGAGCACTGATTCCGGCACACCCGGGCACGTCGTCGGCATATCGAGATTGAAGACCGGATGCTTCCGGTACTTCACGTCATCCAGCTGTCCCGTCAACGCGGCGGCGATCATCGCCCTCGTGTACCCGATCTTCATGCGCGTGCCGACGCCGTAGGCGCCGCCGGTCCAACCGGTGTTCACCAGCCAGACACGGGCGCCGTGTTTGGCGATCCTCTCGCCGAGCATCTGCGCATAGACATTGGGATTGAGCGGCAGGAATGGAGCACCAAAGCAGGTACTGAAGGTCGCTTTCGGCTCGGTGACGCCCTTTTCGGTTCCCGCGACACGCGCAGTGTACCCGGACAGGAAGTGATACATCGCCGCCTCTGACGAGAGACGCGCGATCGGGGGCAGCACGCCGTAGGCGTCGGCGGTGAGCATGATGACGTTCTTCGGATGGCCGCCGCGTCCGGACATCTCGGCATTGTCGATGAAGTCGATGGGATACGAGCCACGGGTGTTCTCGGTCATCGACGCGTCGTCCAGATGTAACGCGCGGGTGTCCGGATCGATCACCACGTTCTCGAGAATGGTGCCGAAGCGTTTGGTCGTGCTGTAGATCTGTGGTTCGGCTTCCTGCGAGAGCTTGATCACCTTGGCGTAGCAGCCGCCTTCGAAGTTGAAGATGCCGGTATCGCTCCACCCGTGTTCATCGTCGCCAATGAGGCGGCGGTCGGGATCGCTCGAGAGCGTCGTTTTGCCGGTACCCGAGAGGCCGAAAAACAGTGCCGTGTCGCCGGCAGCGCCGATGTTCGCTGAGCAGTGCATCGACAACACGCCCTGGAGCGGGAGCGTGTAGTTGAGGATCGAGAAAATGGATTTCTTGATTTCGCCGGCGTAGTGGGTACCGCCGATCAGCACCATCTTCCTCCCGAAGTGCATGAAGATGAAGACCTCGGAGCGTGTACCGTGACGCGCGGGATCGGCCTTGAAGTGCGGCGCGTCGATGACAGTGAACTCCGGCCGATGCGCCGCGCGCTTCTCCGGATCGTTTTCCGGCAGGAACATGTTGCGCGCGAACAGATTGTGCCAGGCGAACTCGTTGACGATCCGGATCGGCAGTCGATACGATGGATCGGTTCCCGCCCACGCATCGAGGACGTACAACTCCTTGTCCTGAAGGTGCGCCATCATGTCGCGATGGAGCGCGTCGAACTTCGCCTCGTCCACCGGCCGATTGACCGATCCCCAGTGCACCTGCTTCTCGCTGCTGGGTTCTTTCACGACGAATTTGTCGTTTGGCGAACGGCCGGTGTGCTGGCCCGTCTTGCAGACCAGCGGTCCCTCGGCAGCCAAGCTCCCCTCAGCCCGGCGTAGCGCTTCTTCGTACAGCGCTGCCGTGCCCAGGTTCCAGTGGACGCGACCCGATCTGACGATGCCCAATGCCTCGAGTCCGTGCGCCCTCTCAACCTGAATCGTCATTCAGCCTCTCTTTTCGCCTGTAAAAAAACCACATCGTACCGATCCGGTCAGAGACAAGTCAACTTGCCGAGGGCTCCGCCCTTGATGAGCCCCGTGGTGACGACAAACATGCGCGCTTTGACCCACGTTCGCCGGGAATTGGAGTTATATTGGTTCAAGAGGAAAACGCCGCACATCCGCCGGTAAACACCGGCGCCCGGCGGCCGTAATCCACATGAGAAGACCTCCTCGACGCGCGAAGCAGACAGGCGCCACGGGTCAGGATGTCGCGCCGCAGCCCTCACGGGACTCGGCGCTTGCAGCGCGTCTCAAAGCGCTGGTCCTGGCCGGTGATCGCGAGCGAGCGCGGGAGCAGTTTGGTGACCTCGTCGCGCAGCATCAACGGCGCGCCGTACGGATCGCTTACAGCTACCTTCGGGACGCGCACGACGCCGACGAGGCCGTACAGGACGCCTTCGTAAAAGTGTTTACGCACATCGCGAGCTATCGAGAAGAGTATCCCTTCGAGGTGTGGTTCACCCGCATCCTCGTCAACGGGTGCCTCGATCTTCGCAAGGCGCGCGCCCGCAGACTCCGGTGGGCGTTGCCGATGTCGTCACCGCTCGAATCCGCTCTCGCCGATCCGCCGGCTGTTCAACCGAGTCCGGAAGATCGCGTGCTCTCGACGGAGCGCGCCGGGCACATCGCGGAGGCGATTGAGAAGCTCCCCGATCGCCAGCGAGCCGTCTTCACGATGTGTCATGTTGCCGAACAGACCACGAGCGAGGTGAGTCAGGCCCTCGGACTGAGCGAAGCGACAGTGCGCGTGCACTTGTTCCGTGCAGTGCGCAAGCTTCGGAAGTTGCTCGGGTCCGAACGCGCCAGCAAGACAGCGGCCGCAGCCGCTTCCGATTCCGGTATCCAGGCCGCGGATGACGCCGCGGCGGTCACGAGGTCGGCCAGATGAGCCAACCGCATTTATCCGACGATCGGCTCATAGAAATCCACTTCGACCTCGACGTCACGGCATCCGACCGCACGCATCTTCAGGGGTGCGATGCGTGCCGGTCGCGGCATTCGAGCCTGGCCGGTACGCTCGACGACATCGGGACGGCGATGGTGCAGGACGCGGATGACGCCTTTCCTGCCGAACGCCTCGCGCGCCAGCGCGCGCGCATCATGCAGCGTGTCGAGCAAGACGGGCGGCCGGGGCGCGTGATCGCCTTTCCGGCCGGCTACGGCCACGAATCGGCGCCGCGCCGCCTTCGCCCCGCCCGTTGGGGTACGGTGGCTGCCGCCGTCGCCGCATCCTTCCTCGTGGGGCTACTGGCGGAACATCTCGCGCACGATCTGCCCGGCAGTCGCCAGGCGATCCCCGCTGCGCGAGCGCAGGTGAACGTTCCGAACACGCAGGCTCGCGCGAATGCTTCCGACGACGAACTGCTCGGCCAGGTCGAGCTCGCGGCAATTGGTGTTGGCCCGGCCGCGTTGAGGCCACTGGATGCCCTGACGCCGCGCGCCTGGGACGTCCGTTGATCGGTGCGCTGACCTTGCCCGCCGTGGATCGGCGATGACGCAGACTCCCTTGATTTTCCGCAAGGGCCTCGACCTCAAGCACGAGGTTGCGCAGGTGCTCGCGGACAGTTACCACAGCGATCTCGTCGCCGCCATCAAAGAAGCCGACTACCGTTACGAGTCGGGCCGCCTGACGCTGTATCTCGCCCGGGAATTCGGCTTCTGTTACGGCGTGGACCGGGCCGTCGACTACGCGTATCAGACGCGGAAGCGATTTCCCGACCGCACGGTCTACCTGACGGGCGAGATCATCCACAACCCGCACGTCAACGATCAGATTCGCGCTCAGGGCATCCGGTTCCTCAGCGATCCTGGTGAATCCTTCGACTTCCTGACACCTGCGGACGTCGTCATCCTGCCTGCGTTCGGCATCACGATTGATCTGCTCGAGTCGCTCGTCGAACGAGGCTGTACCCTGGTCGACACCACGTGCGGCTCGGTGCTGAACGTCTGGAAGAACGTGAAGCGCTACTCGGCAGAGGGCTTTACGTCGATCATCCACGGCAAGTACTGGCACGAGGAGACGCGCGCGACAGCATCGCAGGCCTACCAGTCTGGCATGGGCCATTTCCTCGTCGTCCTCGATCGCGACGAGGCTGCCACCGTCTGTGACTACATCAGGCACGGAGGTGATCGCTCCCGATTTTCCGCGACGTTCGCCCGGGCAAGCTCACCGGGGTTCGATCCCGACGTACATCTGGAACGCATCGGTTGCGCCAACCAGACGACGATGTTGAGTTCGGAGTCACTCGAAATCGGCGAGATGTTCCGGCAGGTGATCTCCGAACGCTATGGGGATGAGAGCCTCCAGGAACGGTTCCGTGCCTTCGATACGATCTGCAGCGCGACGCAGGACCGCCAGGATGCGATTCTGCGCCTGCTCGACGAGCGTCGCCTCGACATGATGATCGTGCTTGGAGGCTTCAACAGCAGCAACACGTGCAACCTGGCCCGAATCTGCGCCGACCGCGTGCCGACCTTTCACATCGCCGATCCAGAGGGTCTCGTCTCGACCGAGGAAATCCGCCACAAGCCCATCCACAACAAGCAGGAAGTGACCACTCAGGGGTGGCTTCCGGCCGGCAATCTGGCCATTGGCCTGACGTCTGGCGCTTCGACTCCGGATAACCTCGTCGAGGCCGTAATCCGGCGGCTGGAGCGGCTGGTCCAGCCCGTCCTAGGGCGACCCAAAACGACACAAATTCAGCCCTAAACCATGCTACGCTAGGGAATTGCGTCCGCGACCGTAAACAGGCACTTTCGAGCGGTCGTAACACAGCTAGCCATGCATTCCATTGACCGGCTCGGGCGGGCAACCGCGCTGATTGCCGCACTGCTGTTCCTCGCCGCGCCAGCGGCAGCTCAGGGTTTCAAGTGGTGGCAGTCGGACTTGTACAAGAAAGAACTTGGATTGACTCCCGAGCAAAGCCGAAGGCTCGAGGACATCTTCCAGGCTGCAGTCCCGAACCTGAGGGTCCAGAAGCGAGCACTCGACCAGGCCGAAACCGAATTTGAACGGTTGGTGGAAAAGGGTGACGATGGCGCCGTGATGGAGCAGGTCGGGCGCGTCGAAATCGCCCGTGCAGAATTGAACAAGTCTCGGACAATGATGCTGCTCCGGATGAGGCGGGCTCTGACTACGGACCAGTGGGCCAAGTTTACTGCGTTGCATCAGGCCGCTGAGCGTGAACGCGCGGGACAGGACGAGCGCGGCAAATAGCGTCGAAACGACAATCCCAGTTAACAGGATTTAACAGGTTTTACAAAGAACCATGAAGACTTCGTGTGCCCTTTTGACAGTCCTCGCCCTTTCGGTACCGGGCCCATCGCCCGCATCCGCACAATCCACTCCTGAAGCGGCGCGTGTTGATCAGATCGCTCGCGAAGCGGCGCAGAAGTTTGCGGAAGCGAAGGCAGCGGGTACCGCCGAAGTCGAGGCACAAACGCGACCAACTGTTCCTCCTCCTCCCCCGGGAGTACGAACTGAGCTGACGCTCGACGGTGCCGTCGAGCGTGCACTCGATCGCAATCTCGACCTGGCGGTCGAGCGGCTGACACCGCAAACCTACGATTTCTCACTTGCTGCGCTCGACGCGACCTTTCACCCGAACTTCGTTTCGACGTTCGGCACGCGCAGCGCAACGACGTTCACGCGCAGCCAGACGGCTGGCGGCGACATTCTCAGCACTGACACATTGACCGCGAACAACGGCGTGCAACAGAACATCAAATGGGGCGGCGGTAGTTACGCGATCGCATTCAACAACAATCGCCAGGAGCAGTCAGACCTGTTTGCGACGCGCAACCCGGTCCTCAATACGTCGGTGCTCGCGGCGTTCAGCCAGCCGCTGCTTCGCAATTTCAGAACTGACGCCACCCGGACGCAGCTCAAGATCACGAAGCTTAATCAGGAGATGTCCGAGACCTCGCTCCGCGCGACGGTGGTCAGAACAATCGCCAATGTGCGCAACGCATATTGGGATCTGGTCTTCGCGATTCAGGCCGAAGAAGTCGCGCAGAACTCGCTGCAGCTCGCCACCAAGCTGGTTGAAGACAACCGCGCTCGCGTAGAAGTCGGCACACTCGCGCCGCTTGATGTCACCCAGGCGGAGGCTGAACAGGCCGCGCGGCGGCAGGCGGTGGCGCAGGCTCGGGCCACGCATGGGACCGCGGAGCTCTCGCTCAAGAGACTCATCGTGAATGGCACGGAGGATCCGTTCTGGACTGCGACGATCGAGCCGGTCGATCGACCGACGTACTCGACGGAAACAATCGATGTGGGAGCCGCGGTCAGACGCGCCCTCGGTTCACGCACCGATCTCGAACAGTCGAAGAAGCAGATTCAGTCGAATGATGTCTCAATCAAAAGCCTGACCGATGCGCAGCTCCCGGCGCTCGACCTCACAGCTTCGTACGGCTTGGCAGGAATCGGCGGGACCCAGTTCGTACGGCCGGCGGGAGCGGCGCTCGGTTCGGCACCCACGCAAGTCATTCCAAGCGGCTTTGGCGATGCCTTGAGCCTGCTGACCAATGGGCGTGCGCCAAGCTGGAACTTCCAGCTCAATTTCAGCTACCCGATCGGGACGAGCCCGGCGGAAGCGGCTACCGCGCGAGCGCGGTTGCAGCAGCGTCAGACCATCGCACAGAGCCGGCAGTTGGAGCTCCAGATCGCAACGGAAGTGACCAACGCGGCGCTGCTGGTTGATACCAACCGCGAGCGTCTCCAGGCGGCGACCGTCACGAAGGATCTGGCCGAGCTTCGGCTTGAAGCCGAGCAAAGCCGGTTCGAGGTCGGTCTGTCGACCAACTTCTTCGTCGTGCAGGCCCAGCGCGATCTCCGCGACGCGCAGAACGCCGAATTGAGAGCCCTGCTCGACTATCGGCGCGCGCAGGTCGATTTCGAGCGCGTACAGGAAATTCCGGCTGCAAACTCGGTCAACATCACCAACATCCAACCCGGGAATGGCACCGCCCCGCGGGCCAATACGGGCGCCGGCGGCAACTTCGGCGGCGGCGGCGGCGGCAACAACTGAGTCTGGTCGGAGGGCGTGCTCGTTTCGATCTCATGAAAAAAGCGTTCATCATTACCATCGCCGCGGTGGCACTCGCCGGCTCTTCGTATTACCTGGGCGTGTCCCGCACGACCCAGCCGGCCGGAGGCACCGCGGCTGGCACCGAAGGAGGCGGTCGGCGCGGCGGCGGCTTTGGCGGTGGCGGATTCCCAGGTGGTGGTGGTGGCGGCTTTCGGGGCGGCGGTCGCGGTCCTCTGACGGTGGAACTCGCCAAGGTCACCCGCGCTCCGCTCGCCGAAGAAATCACCGTGGTCGGCAACCTGATTGGCGACGCAACTGTCTCGGTGGTTCCGCGCGCAGCCGGACGCCTGCAGGAGCTGTCGGTCCGTCTCGGTGACCGTGTGAATCGCGGCCAGCGCCTTGCCAAGATCGAAGACTTCGAGATCGTCGAACAGGTCAAGCAGGCCGAAGCGGCGCAGGAAGTGTCCCTCGCCACGATCCGTCAGCGTGAGGCCGATCTGCAGCTGGCCGAGACCAACGTGGAACGGTCGCGCAGCCTCTTTGAGCGGCAGCTCCTCCCGAAGCAGACGCTCGACGACAACGAAGCGCGCTACCAGGCCGCGCTCGCGCAGCTCGATCTCGCGCGCGCGCAGAACACGCAGTCGAAAGCTCGCCTCGACGAACTTCGGATCAACCTTGCGAACACGGTGATTACGTCACCCGTGAACGGATTCGTTGCCAAGCGCAACGTCGATCCCGGAGCGTTCGTCTCGCAGCAGTCGCCGGTCGCGGATGTCGTCGACATCACGCGCGTGCGACTGGTCGCGAACGTCGTTGAAAAGGATCTGAAGGAGCTCGAGAGCGGAAATGCGACGAGCGTCGAGGTCGACGCGTTTCCCGGCGAAAAGTTTGCCGGCCGCATCGCGCGCGTTTCTCCCGTCCTGGATCCGGCCACGCGCACGGCACCGATCGAGATCGAGATCCCCAATCCCACGTTCCGCCTCAAGCCCGGGATGTACGCACGCGTGGGTATCACGACACAAACGAAGAAGGATGCGCTCGTGCTGCCATCGACTGCCGTCGTCGACCTCGGCGGGCGCCGCGGGGTCTTTCAACTGCAGAACGAAACCGCCGTGTTCCGCACGGTGCAAGTGGGAAGCGAGCAGGGATCCGTCGTCGAGATCCTCAGTGGCCTGAAAGATGGCGATGAAGTCATCTCCACTGGCGCCGGCGCCTTGCGCGATGGCGACCGCGTCGCGCTGGTCGGTCGCGCGGGTGGAGGCCGCGGACGGCGCGGCGGCGGTGAGGGGAATGCGGTCCCAGGTGAGGGCGGGACTGGACGAGGCTCGACGGGCGAAGCCCAGGGCGATCCCCCGCCCGCGGCCGGTCGCGCCGGCGCCGCTCCGCAGACCTCTGGCGCTGCTGCCGGCGATGCGGCTCCATCGGGACGCGGGGATGCGGCAGGTCGCGAAGGGTATAGCGGACGGCGAGGCGACGGCAGCGGTGGAAGTCGCGAGGGTGGCGAAGGCCGTCGCACCGGCGGAGACGGGTCAGGACGTCGTGGTGGCACTGGGACGCCGCAGCCGCCATCCGGCGTCAGTCAGTAGCAGGCTGGGCGTTCCCGTGCAGAACGCCATGTTGTTCACGTCAGGTCATGACAGAGTGCTGATATGAGTATCCCTCGTTTAGCCATTCACCGCCCGGTCACGATGTTCATGATCAGCGCGGTCGTCACGCTGCTCGGCGTCATCTCGCTCTCGCGTCTGCCGGTCGATCTGATGCCGGAGTTCGAGCAGCCGACACTCAACGTGCGCACCAGCTATGCGGGCGTCGGACCGCTTGAAATCGAGGAACTGATTACGCGGCCGATGGAACAGGCGGTCAGCGCGGTTCCCGGGATCACGCGGGTCGAGTCGAGCTCCTCGGAGGGCAACAGCCAGATTCGCCTCAACTTCGAGTGGGGCTCCGACCTCTCAGAGGCGGCCGATGAAGTCCGCACCCGAGTCGACCGGATGCGCAACCGGCTCCCCGAGGACGCCGACCCGCCAACCATTTTCAAGTTCGACTCGAACCAGCTGCCGGTGCTGCAGATCGGCATCGAGGGCGATTACGACCCGGTCACGCTGCGTGAGGTCGCGCAGAACGAGATCGCGCCGCGCTTCGAGCGCGTCGACGGCGTCGCGGCGGTCACGGTGAATGGCGGCGTCCGCCGCGAGATCCACGTCGACCTCTCGAAAGAGAAGATCACGGCACTGAACCTCTCGGTCAGCCAGGTGGTCAACGCGCTGCGCTCCGAGAATCAGAACACGCCGCTCGGTGAGATCTATCAGGGCGACTCGACCTTCCTCGTCCGCAGCCAGGGCCAGTTCCAGAGCATCGAAGACATCAAGGATATGGTGGTCATGACCCGGCAGGCGGTGCCCGTGTATCTGCGGGACATCGCCGACGTGTCGGACACCACCGAGCAACGTCGCTCGTTCATGCGAATCAACGGCAAGCCGGGCATTCAGCTTCAGGTGCAGAAGCAGTCCGGTAAGAACACCGTTGCAGTCGCGAGAGCGGTCCGCGCGGAAGTCGATCGCGTCAACAAGGAAGTGCCGGGCGTCAGGATGATCGTGACGCAGGACAACTCGGTGTTCATTCAGCGCGCGATCGACAACGTGCAGGAACACGCGCTGGTGGGCGGCATCCTCGTCGTCCTCATCATCTTCGCGTTCCTGCGTGATGTGCGCTCCACGCTCATCGTCTGCACGTCGATTCCGGTGTCGGTCATCGGCACGTTCGCGCTGCTCTACTTCGGCGGTTTCACGCTGAACACGATGACATTCGGCGGGCTCGCGCTCGGCATCGGCATGATCGTCGACGCTGCCATCGTCGTTCTCGAGAACACGCATCGTCACCTGCACATGGGCAAGGACAAGATGACGGCGGCGATCGAAGGCAGCGAGGAAGTGTGGTCGGCCATCCTGGCCTCGACGCTGACGCATATCGCCGTCTTCATCCCGCTGCTGTTCCTCTCTGGCACGGCCAGCATCATGTTCACGCAGCTGTCGGTCGTCGTGATGTTCTCGCTGGCGATGTCGCTCTTCGTCGCCGTGACCATCGTGCCGGTGCTCTGTTCCCGCTGGTTGAAGACTCCGGACGAGGAAGCCAAGGACACGGGCATAATGGCTCGCGTCTATCGGCTGAGCGAGCGATTCCTCGAAACGATGGACGAGCGATATCGCAAGGCCATTCATGTCGCACTCAACCACCGCCCCACGGTGATTGGTACTGCCGCGGTGCTTGTGATCGCAGCTGCCCTGATCTACCCGATGATCACCGTCGAGTTGATGCCGCAGACCGACGAAGGCGAAGTCAACATCAACGCCGAGCTCGCTGTCGGGACGCGCGTGGAACGAACCGAAGAAGCCCTGCTCCGCCTGGAAGATATGGTTCGGGAGCGCGTCCCTGAAGCGGTGACCATCATCACCAACGGCGGCGGCGGCGGAAACAACTGGAGCGGCGGGGGCGGCGGCGGTGGGGGCAGTACGCACCGCGGCCAGATTCGCGTCATGCTCGTCCCCCGTGGCGAGCGCAAGCGCACGAACGAACAAATCGCGATTGCCCTGCGCCGCGAGCTCCAGGGACTGCCCGGCGTCGCCGTGCGCGCCAATCCGGCAGGCGGCAACAACCAGATCATGCGATTCCTGAGTGGCGGCGGCAACAACAACCAGGGTGGCTCGAGCCGCCTCCAGGTTGAGATCCGTGGCCACGATCTCGATGACGCACGGCGAGTCGCCCAGGACGTCCGTAAAGTGATGGAAGACACGCCCGGCGTCGCGGACGTGCAGGTCGGACGCGAAGAAGGCCGACCCGAAATCGCCGTGCGCGTGGATCGGCCCAAGGCGGCAATGCTTGGCATGTCCGTTGGCAGCGTCGCGACCACCATCCAGACCAACGTTGCCGGAACTGCAGCCGCTCAGTTCCGTGAGCGCGGCAATGAGTATCCGGTCGTAGTCCGGCTGCGCGAAGCGGATCGCCAGGAGATTTCGGACGTGGGTGATGTGCTCCTGAGCACGCCCACCGGCCAGGTCGTGCCGGCCAAAAACGTCCTCGCCGTGAATCGCGAAGCCGGGCCAGTGCAGATCGATCGCAAGAACATGGAGCGCATGACGCGCGTCAACGCCGAGACCGAGATCCCCATCAGCGAGGCGGTGAAGGCAGTGCAGGACCGCATCACCCAGGTACGCGTTCCGCCCGACTTCGCGGTCGGCTTCGGGTCGGAGATCGAGGAACAGGCGCGATCGTTCCAGCAGCTTCAGATGGTGCTCATCCTCGCGGTACTCCTCGTCTACGCGGTGATGGCGTCCCAGTACGAATCGCTGCGAGACCCGTTCATCATCATGTTCTCGGTGCCGGTGGCCGGTATCGGTGTCGTGCTCAGTCTGCTGTTGACCGGCACGTCCTTCAGCATGCAGGCCTACATCGGCATCATCATGCTCGCCGGGATCGTGGTCAGCAACGCCATTCTCCTCGTCGACTACATCAACACGCTGCGACGACGGGACGGCCTGCCGATTCGAGAGGCGGTCGAACTTGGCGGACGGACGCGACTCAGGCCGATTCTGATGACGTCGATCGCGACGATGCTCGGCCTCGTGCCGATGGCGATTGGCATCGGCGAGGGCGGAGAGTTGCAGGCGCCCCTCGCTCGCGTCGTGATCGGCGGACTGCTGACGTCAACTCTCGTGACGCTCGTCCTCGTGCCGGCTGTCTATACCCTGTTCGAAGAAGGATGGGCGGGGATCTTCCGGAAGAGCGCGTCGCATTAGGAAGCCGGGTCGCTCGGTGGCTGGGTAGCTGGGTCAAGCGACCAGGTAGCCCAGCAACGTAGTACTTAGCGCGCTATCGAGTCATCCAGCTACCTAACTACTCAGCACCGCCAGCAGTTCGCTCATCGTTCGCCCGGTCAGCGGATCTCTCCAATCGCCCGCGATCTCGGCGAGCGGTTCCAGCACGAAGCGCCGTTCTCTGAACCGCGGATGCGGTACAACGAGGTCCGGCGCATCGATGATCTCGTCGTCGTACAGAATCAGGTCCAGATCGAGCGTGCGCGGCGCGCCCGGATACGGGCGCTCGCGACCGAATTGCTTCTCGATCTCGAGCAGAAGCATGAGGAACTCGCGCGCGGAAAGGGACGTCTCGCCCACCGCGGCAGCGTTGAGGAACACGGGTTGTTCGCCGACCCCGACCGGTGCGGTGTCATGAAAGCTCGACGAACGCAGCGAGTGCACGTGAGGGCGCAACGCATCGAGCGCGGCGCGCAGGCAGGCGTCGCGATCGCCGAGGTTGCTGCCGAGCGCAATCGCGACGCGGGAAATGGGGTCGGGAGTCATTTGATTGGGACAGTGTCTCGCGACTCGTGGTACGACAGTGTCCTCGGTAAATGACTCCCGACCCCATTTACTCCTGCCAGCGCGCCGGCAGGACCGCGCCGACGCGCTCGGCCCCGGCGGTTCGACGACCGATGACATCTTCGAGGCCGGCGGCGGCCTGTTCGAACAGACGCCGATGCTCCATTGATTCGCCAAGCACGACGCCCAGCATGGTTCGATGGCGCGCGTGTGTGATCGTCGCAACCCGCGGTCGCCAGCGCTCGACGAATGCTGCCAGATGGCTTGCGTCGTCCTCGAGGATGCCGCTGTAGGCTGCGGCGTTCGCATTCTTGCCGGCCTTTGAAGGCGTCGGGACTGGAATCTCGCTGGAAGCCGACGGCATCGGCGCGCCCAATTCCTCGAGCGCAGCCTGCAGCCATGAGAGATGCGTCTCTTCGCGGGCGATGACGTACTGATACGCGTTGTTGAAGTCGTAATTACTGACCACGCGGGCGCCTGCTTCGTGGCGCTGAATGAGCGCTACACGGTCGGCGGTGATCGCGGTCAGCAGCGATCGCAGTTCATCCTGCTGCACGTGTGCTCTACCCCTGTTTTTCCTTGCAGGCTTTGCAGGATCGCGTCCACGGAATGGCGTTCAGGCGTGCTTCAGCGATCGGCTCCCCGCATTCGCGGCAGACACCGTACGATCCCTCTTCGATGCGCCGCAACGCGCCTTCGATCGCCTGGAGGATCTTGGCGTCGGTCTGTTTGAGCTTGAGCTGAATGTGGACTTCGTTGTTGCCTGCGGCCTGGTCGGCCATGTCACCTTGCCTGCCGGAGTTGTTCTCCATCGTCCATTGCAGGGGTTTCGCCGCGGAGCCGGCTAGGAGCTCCCCGCGCTTCTTGAGCAGCGCGTCCCGGTAAATCGCGACGTCCATTGACTCTGGCTTCTCCTGGCGGCCTCTTGTCGCCCAGAACAAGAGGTGATTGTACTCCTACTCCGCTCGGAGCGTCGAGAGCGGCTTGTGCCTCAGGACATCGAGACTTGCGATCACACCGATCGCGGCGACCGCGCCCGCCGTGACGATGATTCCGCCGATCGTCAGGAACGGCGCCGGCTGCCACGGGAGATCGA
>JBKPNV010000376.1:0-7418 GCA_046732795.1 Acidobacteriota bacterium | reverse complement strand
TCTGCCGCGACGACGACCCGGCGTCGGCGTCGCCCGTATGTGCGCGGTTGTCATCGGACGACTCGAGGAGCTGCGCGGCGATCTCATGTTCACGGGCCACGCGAGCCGTCACGTCTTCGATCGTCACGACGATGCCCACCGTGCGCCCGTCAGCGCGAAGTGGACCGACGGTGACGTGCTGCTGCATGCACGCAAAGCCAGGGACTTCAGGAGAGGGCGCACACGCGATCAGATAGTGATGCAGCGCCGGAGCGAGGACCTCGACGGTACCGCGCGACAGCACGTTGTCAAACGTCGCGAGGATGCCGCGAGCGCCCAAGTCGGGGATCAGCTCAGTCAGCGGGCGGTCGATAGCGTCCGCACTCGCGATGCCGGTGACGCGGGCGAGCCACTCGTCCCAGGCGCGCACGACGAGCCGCTCGTCGGTCGTGAAGATCCCGATCACCGATGACCGCGTGTTGTACGGCCGTTGGGACGATCGTGTGCCGGCCGTTCGGTGAGAGCGATGAGGGCTTGCGCCCGGCGCAGCAGATCCGCGGTCCCTCCCCGGGTCTGCTTGACGCCCTCGGCGTTGCGATCGGTAATCTGCCGAATCTCCCCAACCGATCGCAGCAACGAGCTGGACACCGTCGAATGATCGATATTCGCCTTGGTGATGAGCTTGATCTGTTTGGCGGTGTTTTGCGCCGCCGAGATCATGTCGCGCATCGTTCGCGCCTGCTCCTTCGCGGCGCGTGCCACCTCGTCGGCTTGCGCTCGCATGCCATCGGAGGCGGTGGCGACCTCACCGGTCATCTTCGCTTGCTCTTTCACGGCTGCAGCCAGGTTGCTCACCATGCGTTGCAGATCCGCGGCGCTGCGCGAAATCTGCTCGCCTGCGGCACTCTGTTCCGAAAGCGCGCGCGCGGTCGTCCCGGCGCCACGGCGTACGAAACCGGAGGCCTGAGAGATCTCGCCCGCGGTCTTGGCCTGTTCACTCGTCGCTTTCCGGACCTGCGCCGCGTGCCCTCTGGTGTTCTGCGCCGCCTTCAGGATGTCGCGGGCGGCGCGGCTCTGTTCGCTCATGGCCTTCTTGACCTCGTGGGCGGTCTTCCGGACCTGCGCGTTGCTCTGCAAGACAATGCCCACCGACTTGGCCTGTTCCTGTGTGGAGTGCGCAATGAGTCGCGCCTGCTCGGCGGTTCCGCCAATCGCCGACACGACCGTCCGTGCCGCGTCGCGCTGTTCCTCGCTTGCCCGCGAAATCTGTGCGACCACTTTGGTCGCGTCATTCACGCCCTGGAGGATCTTCGTCAACCCTCTCGCCCCTTCCTCCGCCTGGGCGCTGCTCTGTTCCGCCGCTTTGACGCCTTCGTTCGAAGCCGCGACCGCTTCCTGCGCGACTTCCTGCAGCGCCTTGATGATGGCGGCGATATCGGCGGTCGCCTTGGCGGAGCGGTCAGCGAGGTTGCGAATCTCTTCGGCAACCACGGCGAACCCGCGGCCGGCGTCGCCCGCTCGCGCGGCCTCGATGGAGGCATTCAGCGACAACAGGTTGGTGCGCTCGGCGATGAGATCGATGGTGTCGACGATGCTGCCGATCTCATTGGCCCGCTTGCCCATCTCGCGAATGACGCTGGCTGATTGCGACATCGAGTCCCGCACACGGCCAAATCCCTGAATCGAACGCTGGATGCTGGCGCCACCTTCCTCCGCGTCGCGAGTGGCGCGCCGCGTCATCTCGTCCGCTTCTTTGGCAAGCGTCGCGACCGACTGACTCGCGCGGTCCAACTCCGTCGCACTGGTTACCGCGCTGGTGGCGACCTCGCTGATCCGCTGCCCGCTCTGGGCGACCGACTGAATCGACCGCGCGATCTCCTCCGTCGACGCGCTGTTCTGCTCGATCGTGGCCGCCAGGCTGTCGACCATCGCCGTGACCTCTTCGATGGAGGCGGCCATTTCGTTCACCGCCGACGAGGTCACGTCGGCGGAGGAGGCGAGCTCGTCCGCATTGGCCGCCACGCCCTGAATCGATCGCGTCATTTCCTCGATTGCCGCAGCAGTCTCGTTGACCGACGACGTCAGCGCGTCGTTGTCGGCGGCAACGGATTTGACGGCGGCAGTCATCTGCGTCACTGAGGTTGCGACTTGATCGGCCGACGTCGCCATCTGGCGCGCGGTCGTCGCCACCTCCTGAATCGACGCACTGTTCTGTTGCAGCGATGTCGAGGTCTGCTGAATGAAACCGGCGAGGCTGGAAACGTTGGCGGTCACCTGCTCGATTGAGGCGGCAACCTCGTTGATCGATGACACGAGACTGTCGCTCGTAGTCGAGATCGACTCAGCCTGGTTGGCCGTGTCCTTGAGCGACGAGGCCATCTGGTTCAGCCCGCTCAGCGCGCCGTCCAGCGAGCGCACCTGCACCTCGGCTCCTTCTGACACTTCATCGGTGATTCTGGCGATGCGAGCGACCACATCCGTAATGAGCGAGGCTTCGTCGCGCAGGAACCGTTGATCAATCACGCCTGCTCCGTTACCGCCTTTGACTGCCATGACCGATCTCCTTCGTAGGGCGAATCTACCAGTGGACCCGCCGATGACACCCGCTCATGCCGCCGCGACCGGGGTGCTCTCGACGACCTCACGAATGTTCAGAATGAGCACGATGCGCTGACCCAGGGTGGCCACACCGTCCAGATAGCTGCCACTCAAATTTGCTATCGCATCGCTGGGCGGCTGAATCGATGCGTCGGCGATCCTGGTGAATTCACGCGCCTCGTCGGCGAGCAGGCCGACGCTGCGAGTGCCGTGCTGAACGACGAGCAGCCGGGCGCGTTGCGTGATCGACGTGCGCTCGAATCCAAACCGCGCGCGCAGGTTGATTACCGGGACTACCTGGCCGCGTGAAAAGACGACTCCCTCGATGAATGCGGGAGCGTTCGGCACCGGCGTGACCTGCTCGACCATCTCCATGTGCTGCACTTGCTGGCTCGGCACGGCGTAGGACGTCCCCGCGACGACAAACACGATGTAGGTCTGCGTCTTCCCCGGTTCCGCCGAATGCGCTTTTTCGGTCATGCGGATGCCCTCGCTCCGGCCCGACTCTGGTGCACGCCCCGGCTGAGCGCTCCCACGTCGAGGATCAGCACCAGTCTGCCGTCGCCCAACTCCGTCGCGCCTGACACACCGTCCACGCGGATCAACGGATCGGCAATCGTCTTGACCACGATCTCGCGATGTCCCGCGACACGGTCGACGAGCAATCCCACCGCACTCACACCGGTGCCGACGACGATGGCGTGGAGTCGTGGTCGCGGCGCCGTGTCGATACGGAACAGGCGCCCCAGCCGCACGATGGGCAAGGCGCGCCCGCGATACGTGATCAGCTCGTTGTGCTCCATCACACGAAGACTGGCGGGAGCCACTTCGATGACTTCGTGGATCGCGGATTGCGGAACGGCGAATGTCTGGTTGCCGATCTGCGCGATGATGGCGTCGATGACCGCGAGCGTCAGCGGCAGCGTGATGGTGAACGTGGTGCCACGTCCCGGTTCCGTGGCGACGTCCAGCGCGCCGCCGAGCTCCTGCACGGTTCCGCGCACGACGTCCATGCCGACGCCGCGGCCGCTGATGCGATCGGCCTGGTCGCGCGTCGAAAACCCCGACGCGCAGATGATGTCCAGCAACGCGCGGGAGTCGAGCACCCCGTCCCCGGTGCGTATGCCTTGCGCCGGCGCTCGCCGCGCAATCGCCGCCAGGTCGATGCCGGCGCCATCGTCGGCGATCTCGATGATGACCGATTCACCGACGGTGGAAGCGCTCAGTCGAATCGTGCCGTCAGGTGGCTTGCCGGCCGCGATGCGGCGTTCGACTGTTTCGATGCCGTGGCCGACCGCATTGCGAACGAGATGAAGAATCGGATCCATCATTCGCTCGATCAGAAACTTGTCGATCTCCGTGCCCTGACCGGTGATTTCGAGCTGGACGCGCTTGCCACTGTCTCGCGCGAGGTCGCGAACCACGAACGGCATCCGGCGAAAGACCTCGCCGACAGGAACCAGACGGACGCGCATGATCCCGTCACGAAGATCGCGAAGCTGGCGTTCCATCAGCGAGTCGTGTTCCTGCAGCGATCGGAATTCGCGCGCCGGGACGTGGCGCTCGACGCGACGCAGCGTGTCTTCGAGGCGCGATCGTGTCACCACCAGATCGCCGGCGACCCGCATCAAGTCGTCGAGACGAGCGAGGTCGACACGCACGAAATTCGCCGGCGCACCGGAGGCAACCTCCCAGGCGCGCGGGCTCGCCGAGGGTTCGCTGCTTGGCAGTGACGGTTCTGTTGGCACAGCGGACACCGTGCCAAACACGCGTTGATAGGACACCCCATCACCCCTGAACGCCGACAAGCTCGCTTCATCCTCCGTTTCGATTTCGAACTCGAACGAGATGCCGCCACTTGCTTGCACGCGCGGCGTGACAGAAACGATCGTGCCGAGCTGCAGAAGCCGCGCGCGGATCGTGTCGACCTTCACGCCACGCGCCACGAGATCGGGGGATGGCACGAACGTCACCATCCATCGCCGCGCCTCGGCGATCGGCAGGGATGACGCAGTCGTTGTCGCACCGGCTGGGGCTCGCACCGACGTTTCCGGGCTGACTGCGGCGGGCAATGACGCCAGTGCGCTCAGTGTGGCAACCACCGGTTGTTCCGACGGCACCGGACTTCCCTCCCGCTTTGCAACGATGACGGCTTCGAGCGCGTTGGCGCCAGCGAGCAAAGTGTCGAGCTTGGTGCCGTCAATTGCGACACCCGCCTGGCGAATTGCTCGAAGGGCGCTCTCCATGTGATGGGCAAGCAGCTCGGCCTCGCGCAATTCGACCATCGCCGAAATACCCTTCAGCGAATGGCAACTCCGGAACAGTTCTTCGAGCACTGCCGGTGTAGCGGCCGCGCCCTGGACACCGTCGAGCATCAGCAGGCATCGCCGCACGGCGAGTAGATGCTCATCCGCCTCGGCAAAGTAGTCGTCCATGAACGACGATTCGAATCGCGGATCGGGATCGCTCATGTGGTCGGCTGTTCCGGAGGCGTATCGAGCAACTGTCGAACTGACGAGACCAGAAAGCTGGGGGAGAAGGGCTTGGTGAGATAGGAGGATGCTCCGGCTTCGAGTACCTCTTCGCGGCTCCTATCGTCACTCCGCGTCGTGAGGACCATCACGGGAAGATCGCGGTACTGACGGTGCGAGCGCAGGAACCGCAGGACATCCAACCCGTGCATGTCCGGCATGTTCAAGTCGAGGACGACCATCCGCACGGGATGGATCGCTAACGTTTCGATCGCCTGCAACCCCGAAGCGGCTTCGATGAAGCCGACATCGGTCAAGCTCCCCAGCGCGGCGCGTACCATCTTCCGAATCGTCGGTGAATCGTCTACCACCAGAATGGTGCGCATCGGCCTCGTCAGAAGAGGATAAGTGTAGCGTAAGATCCGCACGCAACCTCGGCCGTTATGGACCGCGCTGCTCCGTGAGATCACTTTTCCCTTGTCTTCCCGCCGTTTTACTTAGTGTCGCGTGCGGCACGGCGAATCCGGCAGTTCCGGCCATCGTTCAGCCGGGCGCGCCAGGGCAAACGTCGCGGCCGATTACGACAGAGGCGGCCGTGGCGGCGGCCAGCACCACTGCGACCGTTGCCGACATCAGCTTCGTGCAAGGGATGATCGGTCACCACGCGCAAGCGCTCGAGATGACCACGTTGTTGCCGTCGCGAACCTCGCGCGACGACATGCGTTTGCTGGCGCGCCGGATCGAGTTATCGCAGGCCGACGAAATCAGTTGGATGCAGCGCTGGCTGCAGGTGCACGGTCACCCCGTGCCTGACGCGCACGCTCACCACATGCCCGGCGCTGTTTTGATGCCCGGCATGTTGACCGACGAGGAGATGTCCCGATTGGCGGCGGCCGCCGGAGCCGAGTTCGACCGGCTGTTCCTGGAGTTCATGATCAGGCATCACGAAGGGGCCCTGACCATGGTGGACGGTCTCTTCACGATCGAAGGTGCCGGGCAGGACCCAGAGATCTATGCTTTTGCATCGGATGTCGACGCCGACCAGCGGATCGAGATCGATCGCATGGTTGCGTTGCTCCGGGAGTTGGTGAAATGAAAAAGCTTGCGGCGTTCTGCATCTGTCTCGCCAGTCTGATCGCGGGCACAACGTTTAGCGCGCTCGCGCAAGACCAGGCACCGGCCGACCCCCGCGCCGGACTCGCACCAGGCTTCCGCACGGCGGGCGAGTCCGCTCGCAATATGCAGCGGCTCGCGAGCCTCCCAAAGCCGGACGGCTTCTTCGACCCCAAAGCCCCCGCTGGACCACCAACGCCACCCGAGACGCAGGCATCAGCCAACAACGGCAACCGCGCGGTCGGCCAGAATGGGGCGCCGCCAGATCCTGACGATCCTGCGAATCCCGAAGCACGGCCCAATCCCAATCCGAATCCGAACGCGCAGATTGTCTTTGCCAACTCGGATCTCGCGTTCAGCGGCGACCTCCTGTTCGTCGGAAACTTCCAGGGGTTCAATACCTATGACATCGAGAATGCTGCGAAGCCGCGGCTGCTCGCGTCAGTCGTGTGCCCGGGCGGGCAGGGCGACGTGTCCGTGTACGGGCATCTGCTGATCATGTCCGTGGAGCAGACGCGAGGCCGCATCGACTGTGGAACCGGCGGCGTGAAGGAGAACGTCAGCGCGGAGCGCTTCCGCGGCATCAGGATCTTCGATATCAGCAACGTTCGTAAACCGAAACAGGTCGCCGCGGTGCAGACGTGCCGCGGGTCGCATACGCATACGCTCGTGAACGATCCGAAAGACCGGGACAACTTGTATGTGTATGTATCGGGTACGGGCGTCGTGCGATCGGCCGACGAGCTTGCCGGCTGCTCCGGTAAAGATCCGAAAGACGACCCGAATACGTCGCTCTTCAGCATCGACGTCATTCGGATTCCATTGGCGGCGCCCGAGACCGCGCGAATCGTCAGCCAGCCGCGCCTCTTCGCCGACGCGGCGACCGGCGAGCTCGCGGGATTGTGGAAAGGCGGCGATCACGGTCCCGGTACGCAAACATCGCGGATCACGAGACAGTGTCACGACATCACGGTATTTCCGGAGCTGGGCCTGGCCGCGGGTGCCTGCGCCGGCAACGGCATCCTGCTCGATATCAGCGATCCGGTGCACCCGGTCCGCCTGGATGCGGTCACCGACAAGAGCTTTGCTTACTGGCACTCGGCGACGTTCAACAACGACGGATCGAAAGTGCTCTTCACCGACGAGTGGGGTGGTGGTACACGACCGCGCTGCCGTTACACCGACCCGGCGACATGGGGCGCTGACGCGGTCTTCGATGTCGTCGATCGCAAGCTGCGGTTTGCCGGCTACTACAAG
>JBKPNV010000375.1:0-2684 GCA_046732795.1 Acidobacteriota bacterium | reverse complement strand
GTCTTCCTCGCCGAGCTCGACGGTCCGCGTCCTCGTGACATCTCCGTGCTCCTGATCGGAGAGTCTGCTCAGTGAAGGTCAAAATGCTTCTCCCGGCGCTGACGGAAGCCACCAGTCCGTTCTGGCGCCCGATCAAGTACTCGCTGTTCCCGCCGCTCGGCCTGGCCACGCTGGCTGGGTACTTGAGCGATGACGACGAGGTCGAACTCCAGGACGAGCATGTCGAGGCACTGAACCTCCACGACTACCCTGACCTCGTGGTGATCCAGGTCTACATCACGTCGGCATACCGCGCGTACGAACTCGCCGATCACTATCGAGCGCGCGGCGCGTATGTTGCGCTCGGCGGACTGCATGTCACATCACTGCCAGATGAAGCGGCCGCACATGCGGACACGATCTTCATCGGGCCTGGCGAGGATACCTGGCCGCGATTCCTGCTCGACTTCGGCCGCGGCCAACCAGAGCGCATCTATCGATCGCAGGTCCGGACACTGGACGGGCTCCCGCGCATACGCCGCGATTTGATCAAGCGGCCGCTTTACCTGGTTCCCAACTCGATCGTCGTCTCGCGCGGCTGCCCGCACGTGTGCGACTTCTGTTACAAGGAGGCTTTCTTCGAAGGCGGTCGATCCTTCTACACGCAAGGTGTCGACGATGCGCTCGCCGAGATCGAGCGGCTGCCGGGCCGCCACCTGTATTTTCTCGACGATCACCTCTTCGGCGATCGGCGATTCGCTTCCGCGCTTTTCGATGGCATGCGCGGGATGGGCCGGCTATGGCAGGCGGCCGGCACGGTCAACGCCGTGCTCGCGCCCCGTCTCCTCGAGAAGGCGGTTGATTGCGGGCTGCGGAGCCTGTTCGTCGGCTTCGAGACGCTGAATTCTGCCAACCTCATGGAGCAGCGAAAGTATCAGAACCTCAAACGCGACTACGCCGCGGCGATTCGTCGCCTGCACGATCTCGGCGTGATGATCAACGGCAGCTTCGTCTTCGGAATGGACGGCGACGACGCCTCGGTGTTCGAGCGTACCGTTGAATGGGCGATTGAGCACGGAATCGAGACGGCGACGTTTCACATCCTGACGCCTTATCCGGGGACGCCGCTCTATCGCCGGATGTCTGAACAGAATCGCCTGATCGTTCATGACTGGGATCTCTACGATACGAGGCACACCGTGTTTCGCCCGGCTCACCTTTCGGCTCCTCAACTTGAACATGGCTATCGATGGGCCTACGAAGAGTTCTATCGATGGCCGTCGATCGCACGCGGCGCGTCGGCCCACGACGAGTGGCTCGCCGGGCTGCGGCATTTCGCCTACGCGGCGGGATGGAAGAAGTTCGAGCCGCTCTGGGATTTCGTCATTCGCGCGAAGCGCGCCGGCATGATGCTGCCGGTGCTCGAAACGATCCTCAACGAGTTCGGCCGCCGCTCCTCGCAGACCGCGAGTGTTCCGATGCAACCACCGGTTCCTGCGCAGGAGCTGTTGCAGATCCAGCGCTGAGCAACAGAAGCCCCCTTGCGTCCGTCACACGCCAACGGCTGACACCGCGACTCTTACCCACAAAGATTAAAGCCACGAAGAACACCAAGCCCCATACCGCGGAGACATGCGACGATGCGGAGGCGCCAGGCCGGCTTCGCCTCAAACCGGTCGCGCGGCGTCCCAACACAAGCCATTGAGAAATCGTCGTGGCTTGCGCTTGGCCGTCGCGCGACCCATTGGCCGCCCGATGGGGCGACCCTAGCGTGGCGCTCTGCTGAGATTGATCAGGTGCCTTCGCGCTTCCGTAGAGAGTCGCCGCTTCGTGTTCTTGCCGCGGCCGCGACAGCGCTCGTCGTGCTGCTCGGCGGTAACCTGCCTTGGGCTTTCCTCGGCACTTGGAATCTGCGCGTCGGCACGGCCGTTCCGTGGGCGATTGTGCCGATGACGATCTACTTATTCGTCTATTGGCAGTTCATCGGCGGCAACTGCGGCTCCTTCCCGTCCCTGGCGAACCGTCGCGCGCTGCTCCGGGCCAACAGCCTTCCGGCGCGCGTGTGGAGCGCATCGCTCGGTGCTGGACTGTTGGGTTTCGCCACGCTCGTCGCCTCTCTGGTCGTCGCGGCTCGGCTGGTGAGCCTTCCTGCTTCGTCGCCGATAGTAATGCCACCAGAGATGCCTCTCATAACAGGCTTCCTGCTGCTGGTCATGCAATCGGTCGTCGCAGGAGTCAGCGAGGAAGCCGCGTTCCGCGGCTACATGCAAAGCATGATCGAACGCCAACACGGTCTGGCGGCTGCGATCCTCGCCAACGGCACGCTCTTCGGTCTGCTGCATTTCAGCAGTCACCCCGCCGATGTTTTCACGATGCTCCCGTATTACGTGGCGGTTTCCGCGGTGTACGGAGGCCTGACGTGGGCCGCGAATTCCATTTTGCCGGCGCTCGTGCTGCATTCGACCGCTGATGTCGTCGTGCTGACGCGATGGTGGCTGACCGGACGGCCCGAGTGGCAGATTGCAGCGGCGCCACCGCGCGTGTGGGAAGAAGGACTCGACGCGGTGTTCGTCCTGACTGCGATCGCCGCGATCGTGCTCGCCGGATTGACGGTTCGGTCGTACAGGGCCGTGCGCAGGATGCGTGTAGCGTTGCTCGGCACAGCCCATCCAGTCAGCGGGATACGTTGAACGTAGAAGCGGGTC
>JBKPNV010000374.1:0-24336 GCA_046732795.1 Acidobacteriota bacterium | reverse complement strand
ATTCCCGCCACCGGCGGCTCACGAGAGCGGCGACATCCTCCCGGCACGACAATTCCTTCGGGTACCACGGCTTCATCCTGGCGTCAACGACGACGGGAGCCGTGTAGGCGATATGGTTGCGGATGATGCGGCGATCGGCGGCGTGGATGTCGGCCGCCGGCTCGAACCGGGTGAACGTCGTCCAGAGAAAATTCATGTCACTTCGTGCCGCCCGCTCGGGCTCATCGCTGACGACCACGAATGGCCAGGACGCGAACGCGGGAGCCGCCGCAATTCGGGTGCAGACATCCCGTTCAGACTGATATGACGGCGCCCGGACGACCAGGCAGCCGCCGCAGAACACCCGGACATCCGTGATCCCGACAGGTACCTCGGATGCCGTGAATTGGCGGGGAAGTTCACGAATCGGATCGCCGACGCCCATCCACACGCCTTTCGATCCCTCGTTGACGCTCGGCCCCGTGTAATCCAGCGTATCCATCGCGAGGTTCGAGAAAACGTATAGATCGGTCTCCGGTCGAGTGCGGGCCAGGATGTGTTCCAGCGTTGCGCGAAAATTCCGAACGTCCACGGGCTGATCGGTGACCAGCAGGAACTTGCTCAGCGACAGTTGACCTTCACCGAGAATGCGAAAGGCGCTGGCCATGGCCTCGCGGCGGTACCGCTGCTTGACGATCGCGGCGGCCAGCGAGTGATAGCCGGTTTCACCGTACGACCACAGCCGCTCGACCGCGGGCATCACGACCGGAAAGAGCGGTGAGAGCAACTCCTGCAGCAGATCGCCGATGAAGAAATCTTCCTGGCGCGGCTTTCCGACGACCGTGGCTGGGTAGATCGCATCGCGGCGATGAGCGACGCGGCTCACTTCGAATACCGGGTAGTCGTGTTGAAGCGAGTAGTAGCCGTAATGATCGCCGAACGGTCCCTCCGGACGTCGAACCCGCGGCGGAACGTCTCCCAGCAACGCGAACTCGGCATTGGCAATCAGCGGATGACGTCCATGCCCGTGCACCTGTGAGAGCCGCTCACCCGCGATGAGCGATGCCAGCATCAGCTCCGGTACGTTCTCCGGAAGCGGAGCGATTGCTGCAAGGATCAACGCGGGAGGACCGCCCAGGAAAACCGTGGCCGGCAGCTTTTGTCCACGCGCTTCCGCAACCGCGTAGTGATAGCCGCCTCCTTTTCCGATCTGCCAGTGCATGCCGGTGGTGCGGGCGTCATACACCTGCATGCGGTACATCCCGAGGTTACTTGCCCCGCCGGAGCCAGCCGAAGCCGGGTGTCCCCCTCGATCGGGGTGAGCCGTGTAGACCAGCGGCAGCGTGATGAAGGGTCCTCCGTCCTCGGGCCAGCAGGTCAATGCCGGCAACCGATCGAGCCTGACGTCCTGAGTCACGCGCTCGGTCACCGGCCCGGACGAAACGCTTCGCGTGCCTACCTTGAGCAGCTCGAGACCGACATCGCGCGCGCCCCACAGCTTTGCCGGCGTCGGCGGCATGATGGTTTCGATCAGCTCCACCAGTCGGCGAATCAAGCGGAGCGGGCGCTCACCGAACGCCATCTCGGCACGCTTCGCCGTACCAAACAGATTGGTGACGAGTCGGAAATCCGAGTCCTTGACGTTTGTAAACAGCAGCGCGGGGCCGTTGCCGGCGACGACGCGCCGATGGATCTCGGCGATTTCAAGGTGGGGATCTACGTGCGACTCCACCATAACGAGGTCATCGTCACGGCGAAGCCGATCGAGAAACGCGCGGAGGTCGGGAAATGACAAGGCTGTGGACCGGGGTCAGACCCCCTCACATTTCTTCACATGTGACAACGTGTGAAGGGGTCTGACCCCAGCCGTTGACTATTGGCCTTCGGCATCGGCACTCGGGCCGTAGATGTTGGGGACTTTCGATCCCATGGCGCGGAGGTACGCCGCAAGCTGGCCGCGATGGTGAACGCTGTGATTGTTCGCGAAGCCGATGAACTGCGCGCGCGGCATCTTCATCACTCCGAAAAAATCGAGCATCTCGGTCGACTTCTCGGCTGGCAGCGCCCGGAGGGCCGCAAGCTTTTCAGGAAAGCTCTTCTTGTAGAAGGTGACGATGTCACCGACGTTCTGGAACTGTGACGCGGCCTGCTTGGCGGCATCGGGGTTCCATTCGAAGCTGCCTTTGGTGATGCTGTCGATAAACCAGACATCGGCCGTCGCCAGATGCGTGGCGAGTTCCCACGCCGTTCGCGACTTGGCGTCCGGCTTGTAGCTGCGGGTGTCGTCCTTGACTGCCGCCAGCACCGCGCAGGTCGCCGGAAACTCCCCCTCCCATACCGTCGCCAGTACGTCGGCCGCAGCCTTTCCCTGATCTGGAGTCATCGCGTCTCCCCTCGTCAGGCGAGTCTGACACCCGCCTCTCTACTTCACGACGCGGCGGCTGAAGCCGCCGCTCTACGCTGACAATCGACACTCGTAGAGCGCACGCGTCAGCGTGCGCGTACTCCCGGAAAATCCTACCTCGTCAGCTTGCGGTACTTGATCCGGTGTGGCGTGTCCGCTTCGGCACCGAGTCGCCGCTTGCGATCGGCCTCGTAATCCTGGTAATTCCCTTCGAACCATACGACCCGGCTGTCACCCTCGAACGCCAGCATGTGCGTGGCGATGCGGTCGAGAAACCAGCGATCGTGGCTGATCACGACGGCGCAGCCGGCGTAGTTCAAGAGTGCTTCTTCGAGCGCTCGCAAGGTGTCGACGTCGAGGTCGTTCGTCGGCTCGTCGAGCAGGAGCAGGTTGGAGCCGCGTTGAAGGAGCTTGGCCAGGTGCACGCGGTTCCGTTCGCCGCCCGAGAGCGTGCCCACCTTGCGCTGCTGTTGCGCGCCCTTGAAGTTGAACCAGGAGACGTACGCGCGCGAGGGGACCGGGCGTTTGCCGATCATCAGCTCGTCCTCACCGCCGGAGATTTCTTCCCACACGCTCTTGTTGGCTGCGAGCGCATCGCGACTCTGGTCGACGTAACCTGGCTGCACCGTCTCACCCAGACGCAGCGTGCCGGCATCCGCCTTCTCCTGACCCGTAATCATTCGAAAGAGCGTCGTCTTTCCCGCGCCATTCGGTCCAATCACGCCCACGATGCCACCGCGCGGCAGCGTGAAGTTCAAGTCGTCCATCAACAATTGCTCGCCGTAGCCTTTACGCAACCCGCGCGCCTCGACGACGAGATCGCCGAGGCGAGGGCCAGGCGGGATGTAGATTTCGACCTGCTCGATCTTCTGCGCCGTATCTTCGTTGAGCAGCTGCTCGTACGCGTTGAGGCGCGCCTTGCCTTTCGACTGGCGGGCGCGCGGCGACATGCGGATCCATTCGAGCTCGCGCTGCAGCGTTTTCTGCCGCTTGGTTTCGGACTTCTCCTCCTGCGCCAGCCGCTGCTGTTTCTGGTCGAGCCACGACGAGTAGTTCCCCTTCCAGGGAATGCCTGATCCGCGATCCAGTTCCAGAATCCACTCCGCGGCATTGTCGAGGAAATAGCGATCGTGCGTCACCGCGACAACGGTACCCTTGTACTCCTTCAGGAAGCGCTCGAGCCACGCTACGGATTCCGCGTCGAGGTGATTGGTCGGTTCGTCGAGCAGGAGGAGATCGGGAGACTGAAGGAGGAGGCGGCAAAGCGCAACCCGCCGCCGCTCACCGCCAGATAGCTTGCTCACGTCAGCGTCCGCGGGAGGACAGCGCAGCGCGTCCATGGCCAGGTCGAGCTGCGAATCGATGTCCCAGGCGTTCACCGCGTCGATGCGGTCCTGCAGCCGGCCCTGCTCTTCGAGGACCTTGTCCATCTCTTCCGGCGAGAGATCCTCTCCGAGCTTCATGTTCAGCTCGTCGTACCGCTCGAGGAGCGCCTTGACGGGCGCAACTCCCTCCTCGACGTTCCCCTTGACGGACTTGTTCGGATTGAGACGCGGCTCTTGTGGAAGAAACCCGACCGAGATGCCATCAGCGGGAAAGGCTTCGCCCAGAAACTCGGTGTCCTCTCCCGCCATGATTTTGAGCAGCGAGCTCTTCCCCGCCCCGTTGAGGCCGAGCACGCCAATCTTCGCGCCCGGCAGGAAAGAAAGCCAGATGTCCCGTAAAACGACAGAGTCGGGAGGATGGACCTTCCCGAGGCCCTTCATGGTGTAGATGTATTGCACGTGTGTTCCTGAAGCGAACTGATACGCCCGGCGCCCACCCGCTGAGCGAAGTTATCAGTATATCCGCGCTTAATGGATACGGTGGCTGGAGCTGTCTTCGGCCGTGACGATGTCGTAGACCGGTGACGTGACGATGCGCCGCCCTTCGGCGAGAATTTCCATCCGAAGGCCGACGCCTATCCAACCGACCTTGAGGAAGCTCCCACCCACGCTCGCGCCACTGAACCGCGCTTCAGTGAGCGCCGGGAAGAAGTGACCGCCTTTGACGAGGACTTCGTCTCCCGATGAGACGACGATCCGATACTCGGAATTGCGTGTCCGCACCAGCAACGTTGTCATTGGCGGGAGATCGCGCAACTGAACACCATTCGTGCTGGACACCGCCGAGGTGAAGCCGGCCAGCGTGGCCGCACGGGAGACGCACGTAGTGGTGTCGTTCATTGTCCTGGGCGACAGTGGTTCATTGTACGCCTAATGACCCAAACCTTCGCACGTACTCGTCCGTGGATCGCCTTCCCTGCTGCGTCGTGCGCACAATCCCGTGTGGTTTCTATTGTGAACGCTGTGGGTTTTTCGTTTCCGGCATCAGCGTCACCTCGGTGTGTCGTTCGAGTGGAAAGTACTTGCGCAGCGCGGCATGTACGTTCTCTTGCGTTAGCGAATCGGCGCGTTCGACGCGCTGGAGAATACGCTTGGGATCGCGGCCGAGCAAATGCGCAGCCTGCAACGAGTTGAGCCAGTAGCCGTTCTGGCGCACCGCCGTCTGCAAGTCGTTCTTCTCCGCCTCCTTGACGGCGCGTATGTCCTCGGCGGACGGCCCGTCACGGCGAAGGCGGTCGATTTCTTTCATCACGGCGGCAGTCAGGCTTTCGACGTTCTCGGGCGCACTGCCGAACTGCACGCTGGTGACGCCATAGCCCGGCTGCGGCGATGTGTTCGAGTAGTTCACGCCAACGGAGTAGGTCCCGCCAAGCTGCTCGCGCAGGATGTCGCGCAGTCGTATCTCCAGCACCTCGGTCGCCGCCTGGAGGCGATGCGTTTCGAGTTCCTCGAGTCCTGTGTCCGCAAAGAACGTAATGACCGTCTGACTGCGTGGCTCTTGCCCCTTCGTGACGACTTCACGCACCACGGAACGCGGGAATTCGAGACGCATGTCACCCTTGGGCGAGTCGGATGAGCCCTTTGACGGAAGGGCACCCAGGTACTGCTCGAGGAGCGGCGTGACGGCATCGACCGTGAACGTGCCGACCAAGAAGAACGTGAAGTTCGCCGCGTTCGCAAAGGCTTGCCGGTAGAACGCCATCATCTTCTCGGGATCGAGCTTGGGCAGATCGTCCAGCTGAAGCGCGCGAGCACTGTAGTGATCGAGCGTGTTGATCCGGCGGACGCGCTCACCGTACACCGCTCCAGGGCTCTGGGCCTGGTTGGCGAGCGACGCCTCGAGCCGCCGCTTCATCAACTCGAACGCCTCCGCGTTGACGTTCGGCGCGGTGAAATGCAGGTAGGTCAACTGTAGCGCGGTCTCGAGGTCCTTCGGAGTACTCGATCCGCTGACCCCCTGCGAGTAGCTGGACACATAGGCCGACGCGTTCGCAATCCGACCGGCGAGCAACTTGCCGAGATCGATTGGCGTGAACCCGCCGACACCTGCGATCCCCACAAGCGACGTGGCGAGCGACGCGTTGAGATAATCGTCCGGCCCGACCACTGACAGCCCGCCTCGCGAGTATGAGGTGAAGAGGACCTGATCGTTGCGGAAGTCGGTCGGCTTCAGCCAGACCTCGACAGCGTTGGAGAGCGTGAGGACGGTGACCCCGAGCTCCGCGATCTCGCGGCGCGACGTGACCTTGCCAGGTTGCGGCTTCTTCGAGACGAGTTCACGTCCTCCCATCTCGTCTCGCCATGCTGTCACGCTCGCCGACATGCCGGCTGCCAGCGCATCACGCATGGCCGATTCTGCAACGGCGACCAGGCCTGCCTTCTCCGGTGCCGTGGCGATCACGACACGATTGCGATCCGAGAACAGGTCGCGGGCCATCGCGCCAATTTCCGCTGCCGTGATCGTCGGCAGGAACTTGCGTACCAGATCGAGCTCGAGCTCGATCCCGGGTGCCGCCTCGTCACTCAGGTAGTGACGCAGCAACTCGGAGGCATAGCCGCTGCTCTCAGTCGTACCGCGCTCGTTGTACGCGCGTTCATACGAGGCCACAGCGGAGCGCTTCGCCCGATCGAGTTCCGCGTCGCCAAAGCCGTGCTGACGGACGCGCGCGATCTCTTCGCCGATCGCCCGCAGCCCCTTGTCCACCGCCCCATCGTTCACGCGAGCCGAGACCGACACTGCCTCGATCGTGAGCCCCAGCGTCTCGTCATCTGATCCGGCGCGCAGGAACGGCGCATCCGGCTGACGCGAGATCTCCGCGAAGCGTGCGTTCAGCATCTGATGCATGAGCGATCGGACCAGTGTCCTGCGATAGTCGCCCGCCGTTCGAAGCGCGAGCAGTGGTCCTTTCAGCGTCACCGACACCGACGACCCCTGGGCCTCGACGTCGGACACGGATACATAGCGCGTGTCCTGGTGTTCAGGAATCGGATAGACCGTGCGCGGGGCGCCTCCCGGCTCCAGGCTCGAGAAATGCTGCTTGATCAGCCCCTCGATTTCAGCCGGATCGATGTCCCCTACGACGATAACCGCCATGCGGCCGGGGCGATAGTGATCGCGATAGAACTGACGAAGGCGCTCTGGCGGAAAACTCTTGAGCACGTCTGGCGTGCCGATCGGAATCCGGTTGGCGTACCGGCTGTCGCCGAACAGCGCCTTCAGCTGCGGCTCCTGCATGCGCGTGCCCGCGCCGAGCCGCCCGCGCCACTCCTCGATGACGACGCCGCGTTCACGGTCGATCTCGGCGGTGTCGAGCGTGACGCCGCCGGCGAAATCGCTGAGCGCTTCGAATCCACGGGTCATCGTGCCGGGTCGATCGGTCGGCACGTCGAGCATGTACACCGTTTCGTCGAAGCTGGTGTAGGCATTCACGTGCGGACCGAAGCGTGCGCCGATCGACTCGAGATACGAGACCAGTTCACCCGGCTTGAAATGCGTGCTGCCGTTGAAGGCCATGTGCTCGAGCATGTGCGCGAGCCCGCGCTGGTCCTCCGCTTCGTCCATCGAGCCGGCTTTGACGGCGAGACGGAGCATCGCGCGCTTCTCGGGCCGTCCATTCTGGCGGATGAAGTACGTCAAGCCGTTGGCAAGCGTGCCGGATTTGATTGAGGGATCGAGCGGCAGCGGCGCCGACAGATCCTGCGCGGAGCCCGTGACGGCCGACATCAGCAGCAGCAACGCAGCGAGGTATGCTGACCGGATGCGGCTCAAGATCACTCGACTGGATCCCACTCTTCCCCTCCCTGGTTACGGTAGCTCGGAAGCGGCAGGCTTTGACCTTGCCGCCAGCCACGACATTGTGGTCCAGCCGGGTCAAATCGCGCTTGTCCGGACGGGACTGATCATCGAAGTGCCCGCCGGACACTTCCTCGGAATTTTCTCCCGAAGCAGCACCCCGCTCAAGCGCGGACTCATCGTCGCCAACGGGGTCGGCGTGATCGATCCCGACTATTCCGGCCCGACTGACGAAGTGATGGTCCAGGTGCTGAACTTCACCCAGAATGAAGTCCACGTTCGCCGAGGCGATCGGCTCGCCCAGGGAATTGTCCTGCCGGCGCCGCGCGTGGCCTGGGAGGAAGTCGCAACCATACGTCAAACCACCCGGGGTGGCTTTGGCGCCACGGGGGGATAGGGCTCTTGGGTCGGGACTCCGGACTCGGGACTCGGAACCCCGACCCGGAACCCGGAACCCGAACGCGGAACACGAACCCGGAACTCGGAACTCGGAATTTTGACGTACCGCAGGATCCTGCACATCGATATGGACGCGTTCTATGCGTCCGTGGAGCAGCGCGATCGACCCGAGCTGCGCGGGCGTCCTCTGGCCGTCGGCGGTCAGCCAAACCAGCGCGGCGTCGTGGCGGCTGCCAGCTACGAGGCACGGGCATTCGGCGTTCGCTCGGCGATGTCGATGGCACGCGCCGTTCGCCTGTGCCCGTCGCTGGTGATCGTGCCTCCTGACTTCACCAAATATCGAACAGTGTCGCAGCAGGTGTTCGCGTTGTTTCGATCGGTGACTCCACTGGTCGAACCGCTCTCGCTCGACGAAGCTTATCTGGACGTGACAGAGAACGCGTGGGGCGAGACGCTCGGCATGACGGTGGCTCGCAGGCTCAAGGAGGAAGTTCGAGCGCACACCGGGCTCACGGCGTCGGCGGGAGTGGCACCGAACAAGTTCCTCGCGAAGATTGCATCCGGATGGCAGAAGCCGGATGGGCTGACGGTGATCGCACCGGAGCGTGTCGAACCGTTTCTACGATCGTTGCCGGTGGACGCGTTGTGGGGCGTCGGACCGGTGACGGCTCGCAAGCTTCGCGAGCGTGGAATCGAAAAGCTGATCGACGTCCGCTCCGCCGATCCCGAACAACTGCGCGGAGCGGTGGGTTCCCTGGCCGAGTGGCTCCGGAAGCTGTCTCACGGAATCGACGACCGTCCCGTCGTCTCCGAGCACGAAACCAAGTCGTCAGGCAGCGAGAACACGTTCGCGCGAGACCTGACCAACCTCGAAGAGATTCGAATGGAAGTGGCGGAGATGGCGCGTGGCACGGCGTCGTGGCTCGCACAGCGTCAGCTCTTTGCGAGAACCGTGACGATCAAGGTTCGCTACAGCGACTTCACGACCATCACCCGCAGTCATACCGAGAGCGCGACGCGCGACGAATCGTCTCTCGTCCGCCGCGCAGTTGCGCTGCTCGACAAGACGGAAGTCGGAGACCGACCCGTTCGTCTGCTTGGCGTGAGCGTGCACAACCTGTGTGATGTCGTTACTCCGACGCCGATACCCAGGCCATCGCCGGAGTTGCGACTACCGTTCGAGCCACACGAGGGCCACGAAGACCGGGAACGCCACGGAGGGCACGAAGATCACGACGGTACGACACAAGAACCCTAGGAGGCGCCTCCCGTACCGCCTTTATAATCTACGAATTGGCCCTCACTCCCGGCAGACGGCTCGGCCCGTACGAGATCATCGCGCTTCTTGGCGCCGGCGGGATGGGTGAGGTTTACAAAGCCCGCGACACGCGCCTTGATCGCACAGTCGCCATCAAAGTTCTCCCCGCGCCTGTGGCTCATGACTCGGATCGCCTGCGTCGATTCGAACACGAAGCGCGGGCGATTGCGTCCCTGAACCATCCGCACATTTGCCAGCTGTACGACATCGGGCCAGGCTACCTCGTGCTCGAGTACATCGACGGCGCGCCGCTGCGCGGTCCGGTCGCGGCACCCGAAGCGGTCCGCCAGGCGATCCAGATAGTGCGCGCACTGGAATCCGCCCACGATCGCGGCATCCTGCACCGCGACCTGAAGCCGACCAACATCCTGATCACGCGAGATGGGACGGTCAAGATCGTAGATTTCGGCTTGGCCAAACTGCTGCGGCCTGGAAGCGCCGAGCCAGACGACCTTACGCAGATGGTGGCACACACCGTCGCGGGCGCTGTTCTCGGTTCGCCTGGCTACATGTCGCCAGAACAGGCGGCAGGCCAGGCACTCGACATTCCCTCCGACGTCTTCAGCTTCGGCATCGTCCTGCACGAATTGCTGTCCGGCGTCCGCGCGTCTCATGAGGGGGACGCGTTCCGATCCAGCTGCACAGCACCCGCGCTTGCCCGCATCGTCCAGCGATGCCTGGCCACTAACCCACGGGACCGCTTTCAGACGATGGCAGAGGTGAGGGTGGCCCTGGAGCACGCATCGCAAGAGTTGACGTCCCCGGCGCGCGACCACAAACCGTCAATTGCGGTGCTGCCGTTCGCGAACATGAGCGCGGATAAAGAGAACGAATATTTCGGTGACGGACTCGCTGAAGAAGTGATCAACGCGCTGGCGCAAGTGCCCGGACTGCAGGTGGCAGGCCGGACATCTTCGTTCCTGTTCCGCGGAAATCATGTCGAGCTTACGGAAATTGGCCGGCGGCTGAACGTGGAGCATCTGCTCGAAGGGAGCGTACGCAGGGCCGGCATCCGAGTCAGAGTAACGGCGCAGCTGATCAAGGTGGCCGACGGCTTCCATCTCTGGTCCGAGCGCTACGACCGCGAGTGGACCGACATCTTCGCGATCCAGGACGAGATTACGCACGCGATTGCCTCGGCTCTGCGACTTAGACTGTCAGCTGACGTCTCGACGCCGCGCCGTCACACGCCGAACCTTCACGCGTATGAAGCCTACCTCCGGGCTCGGGAACTCTGGTACAGGGGGATGCCGGGATCGTTCGCGCCGTCGAAAGCCATGCTCGAGCGCGCCATCGCGCTCGATTCACAGTTCGCGCTTCCATACAGCTTGTTAGGCGGCTGCTACACGATGCTGGCGAACCTGGGCTTTTCGTCGGCGCATGAAATGATGCCCCTGGCGCGCGCGGCCGAAGAAAACGCGTTGCGCATCGATCCCACGCTGCCCGAGGCACACGCGCTGCTCGGTGTGTGCGCTGGCGGGTTCGGGCACGACTGGATTGGCGCGGAACGCGAGTGGCGGCTTGCAATGGAGCGCGAGCCCGTCTCTCACGACGTACGCCTGTGGTATGGCAATCATTATCTATTGCCGATCGGCCGCCTCGCGGAAGCCGTCGCGACCATGGCGAGCGCGCTGCAGGAGGATCCGCTGAACCCCACGTATCGCCATCATTACGCACGCGGGCTTCGACACCTCGGGCGGCTCGACGAGGCGGCGGCGGAGCTTCGAGGGATCTTGGACGTGGACCCCGATTTTCCAATCGCACTGGAGACGCTCGGGGCGGTATGCGCACAGCAGGGACATTGGGAGGAGGCGCTCGCACTCACAGAGCGCGCGCATCTGGTGACGCCGTGGTCGTACACGATTGCCGGACAGCTGGCGGCGCTGCGGGATCGCTCCGGCGACCACAAGCGCGCCGACGCGCTCCTGGAGACGCTTGGCACGGGTGAGGCGTACGGAGCGTCGACCGGACTCGCCATCTTTCATACGATGACCGGCAACGCTGAGCAGGCCGCGGAGTGGGCGGCTCGAGGGATTGCCCAGCGATTTCTGCCACTCTTCTACGTAATCGCGCCGCTGCTCAGATCACAACGTCAATGGCCTGAGCTGGCGCGACTGTTGAACCTACCGGCCTGAGGCGAGGGCCGAATTATCGCTTCGGCTTGATCTGGCCGGCAAAGGATTGAGCGACGATCTTGCCGTCCCGCACGACGTGCGTGTCGGTCGCCATCTCGTATACGTTGTCGGCTGTCTCTGCCGACCACAGCGCGTACGCGAAGTCGCCGTCGATCGACTGCAGCTGCATCGAGAACGTCGTACCGGGTTGCTCGAATTCCTTGATGAGGGCGCGGAGGAATTCCCGAATCGGGCCGTGGCCCCTTAGCGGTCCATTGGGCGTAAAAAGCACCGCGTCCACGGAGTAGTCTGCGACGACACCTTCGAGATCTCCCTCGAAAAAACACCTCACGTGCCGTCGCAGTACTTCCTCCGTCGTTGATGCCATGATTGCCTTCGTTCTTCTGATGTTCCTCGTGATCGTCGTGTTCGTCGTGGCCAGAGTTGTCTTCGTGGCTAAACCACTTCGTGTGCTTCGTGGCTACACGCGATGAATCGCTGTCACCACGCCGACAAGAAAATCGAGCCGAATCTTGTCGCCAATCTGGAGGCCAGGCTCCAGTGCCTCCGGTCCGATTCGCGCGACTCGAGCCTGACCGTCGGGTTCGTCCGCGAACGTGTAGTGGACGTCGTACGACAACTGACCATGAATGCTGATCGGCTGCATTCGGTGCAGCACACCTTCTCGAGAGCCTTTCAACATGGGACCCTTTACTGACGGACGAGGCGCACGCCCGTAATCTCGATCCGCGTGACCGGCGCTTCCCCATTCAGTGGAGCGCTCTCGATTTTCTCCAGCACGTCCATGCCGGAGACGAGGCGGCCAAACACGGTGTACTGATTGTCGAGCGCCTGTGAACGACCCAGCACGATGAAGAACGAGCTCGACGCGCTGCCGGGATCATCGAGACGCGCCATCGACACGATCCCGCGATCGTGAGGCGTCGGATTGAATTCCGGCTGCAGCATGTGCACGTACGACTGCTGCCGCTCGTTGAGCGGCTCCCGTCGCGTGGGCAAATGTCCGGTCTGCGCCACGAACCCTTTCACCACCCGGTGAAATGACGTCCCATCGTAAACGCCGGACGAGGCGAGCCTCAGGAACTGGCGAACGTGGTTCGGTGCCCGGTCCGGGAAGAACTCGAGTGTGAGATCGCCGACGGTGGTCGCGATGATAGCTCTGTAAGAGCTCAGCTCTTCGACGCTGGCGGACGCAAACGGCTCGGGCTCGACCGCCGGCTTGTCGCGAATCGAGACCTTTCGAATTTCGATGCGGGTCGACGGCACGTT
Organism: Acidobacteriota bacterium; assembly: GCA_046732795.1. Taxonomy (GTDB): domain Bacteria; phylum Acidobacteriota; class Vicinamibacteria; order Vicinamibacterales; family UBA2999; genus Gp6-AA40. Next base: position 11,654 of record JBKPNV010000374.1, on the reverse strand, counting down.
GTTCGTCGAAGGGGTGGTCGAAATCTTCTGCGCCACGTTGATCCCGTCGACAACACGCGCAAAGACGGTGTATTGCCCGTCCAGCGTCGGTTGATCGGTCACCACGATGAAGAATTGATTGCCAGCGCTGTCGCGATTGCCCGGCACCAGCACCGCAGAGACGGCGCCTCTGGTGTGTTTCTCCTCGTTCGCTTCGAACCGCAGCCTGCCCAGGCCGCCCGTTCCGTACTTCGCCGACTGCGTTGGATCCTTCGACAGCGGATCGCCACCCTGGATGATACCCATCGCGATCACCCGGTGGAACACCGTCCCGTCGTACGCCCCGGCGCGAGCCTGTGTGATGAAATGCGCAACGTGGGTGGGCGCCGCATCAGCCAGGAGGTCCAGGACGATGAGACCTTCGCTCGTGTCGAGGACCGCTTGCTTGCCGCGAATTTCTTCCGGCTTCATCGTGGATGTAAAGAACGGGTCACGAGGAGCAGGCGCCGGCCGCGGCGGCCGCGGCGCCTGCGCACCCATCACGAGGAGAAGCACGATGAGCGGCAACATCACGTGAATTATCTGCTATATTCGCTGCAACTTGCCCGTCACGACACAAGTGTCACAAGGCTCACTGCAGTACGAAGAGTTCTACGGCTTCGCGCAATCACCCTTCACGCTGGCTCCCGATCCCCGGTTCCTGTATCCCAGCCCGTCGCACCAAGAAGCCATCCGCCTGTTGTTGCAGACCATCCGGCGGCGCGAGGGCGTGGCGATCCTCAGTGGAGACATTGGCACCGGCAAGACGACAGTGTGCCGGACGGTGCTCGAACAGCTCGACATGACGCTGTTCACATCGCTCGTCCTGAATCCTTTTCTCACCGGTGAAGAACTGCTGCGCGAGATCCTGCTCGACTTCGGCGTGGTGTCACGCGAGGCGGTGCGCAGCGGGCGCATCGTCGCCGCAAGCCGCCACGAGTTGGTCAGCACCCTGCATGAGTTTCTGACTTCGCTCCTGCCGATCGGCGCGAGCGGCGTACTGATCATTGACGAGGCGCAGCATCTTTCACCCGATGTCCTCGAAGAGATTCGCATCCTGTCGAACCTGGAGACGAATCAGACCAAGCTGCTGCAAATCGTCCTCGTAGGCCAGCTGAATCTGCTCGACGTGCTCAAGCAGCCCGAACAGCGCCAGCTCGATCAACGAATCGCCCTGCGCACGGTGCTGTCGCCGCTCGGCCGTCTCGAACTCGAGGCGTACGTGATCCATCGGCTGTCTGTCGCCGGCGAGATGGGGCAACTCGCGTTCGATGACGCGGCGCTCGACATGGTGCACTCGGCCAGCGCTGGCATCCCGCGCCTGATCAACTTGATCTGCGATCGCGGCCTCATGATCGGGGCGCAGTCGGATGCGCGTGTCATCACCGCCCAGATGATCGAGGGCGCAGTGGGCAGCCTCGGATTGGAGCGACCGCGCCGGCGGTTCAGGTTCGCGTGGCCGAGACTGCAGGAGTTGTTGTCCCTGTTCCGCTGGCGCCGTCCTGTCTGATCACCGGCTCATGTAGCGGCGACAGAGCCGCCGCTACTTAGCCTCCGCCTGCTCACTCACCCGCGCTTGGACTTGAGGTGCTGCCGCAACGCCCGGGCTCCGATCTTCCCGCGGCGTTTCTGCTCGATCTGCGCTCGCTGGTCCTGTTGCCTGGCAAGATGACCGAGCTCGTCCTGGAGCTTCAGGTAACTCTGGAGCCGAGAGGCCGACAGCCGGCCCTCCTCGACGGCGGCTTTCACCGCGCATCGAGGCTCGTCGCGATGACGGCAATCGCTGAATCGACACTCGAGCGCGAGCGCTTCGATGTCATCGAAGGTTTCTCTTACCGCCTCGCCCACATCCCACAACTGCAGCTCGCGCATTCCCGGCGTGTCGATCAGGAAGCCCCCGTTGGGCAGGAACACGAGCTGCCTGTGCGACGTCGTGTGCCGCCCCTTCGAGTCGGACTCGCGAATGTCCCGTGTCTTCTGAACCTCGCGGCCAACGAGACGATTGATGATCGTGCTCTTGCCGACACCAGACGAGCCGAGGAGCGCTCCCGTCTTTCCCGCGGGTACGTACTCAGTCACGCGATCGAGACCCTGGTCGAATTTCGGGCTCACCACGTGAACCGGCACGTCGCCGGCCAACGCGGCGGCCGCGGCGACGCGTGCGGGCACATCCGCGCACACATCCGGCTTGGTCAGAAGGATAACCGGAGAAGCACCGCTCTCGCGTGCCAGCAACAGGTAGCGTTCGAGGCGGCGCGGACTGAAGTCATTGTCGAGCGCCATCACGATGAACACGACATCGACATTGGCGGCCACGACCTGTTCATCTGTCACCTGTCCGGCCATGCGGCGGGAGAACCAGCTTCGGCGCGGCAGCACGGCGACGATAACGCCGCGACTTTCGTCGGGGCGCTTTCTCACGACGACCCAGTCACCAACCGCGGGTAACTCTCCGCGGCTCATCGCACGATGTGTCAGCCGTCCAGACCTCACCGCTTCGATCTCTCCACCCTCGCACCACACACGGCAGATGTAGTTGAACTCGATGAGGACCCGCCCGGGCCGGACATCGCTCTTGTCCGCCCACGCCTGGAACGCCCGATCGAGATCCTGGTTCCAGCCGAGGGGTTCGAGCGTCATCGCTCGTGCAATTGTGTGAAGGGGTCTGACCCCACGCCACGCATCCAGGCGACCGCCTTGTCGAGGACCTCGCCGAGGACGTCTTCGCGGCGTCGGCCGGCGACGGTGAGCGAGTGATCGCCGCGCGGAACGATGTGGAGATCGACGGGGGCCTTCATCGAATCGAGCGCGGGCTTCAACTCGCTCGGCGTCCCGAACGTGTCGCGCTCGCCTTGCACGATGAGAACCGGCGCGGTGATGGATGGCAGATGCTCGACGCGCAATTGGCCAGGCTTACCGGGCGGGTGCAATGGATATCCGAACACGACGATGCCGCTGAGGTCTGCCAGATGAGCCGCGCCAAGGTGAGTCGCCATCCGGCCACCCATCGACTTGCCGCCGATGAAGACTCTCGTCGCGTGACTCCACTGCCGCGCAGCGGCAACCATCTCCTGAAACGCCTTCTCCAGCACCGGGGCGCGATCGGGAATCTTGCGGTGTTCGCGCATGTACGGGAAGTCGAACGTCACGACGTCGATGCCACGAGCCGCGAACCCCTTCGCCGCAGTGGTCATGAACGGATGCTGCTGCCCCGCGCCGGCGCCATGCGCGAGCACGAGAAGCGCATCCGGCTTGCCGTCTGCTCGATAGCCAACCGCACCGAGAGACGTCAGATCCATTGGAGACCAGCCTAGTCCTTGTAGGCCTGATGGAGTTGAACGGGCTCGGCCTTCGCGCGGATGCGCAGGTTGATCATCTCGACGAACACCGAGAAGGCCATCGCAAAGTAGATATAGCCCTTCGGGATGTGCTGATCGAGACCCTCTCCGATCAGTGACACGCCAATGAGCAGCAGGAAGCTCAGGGCCAGAATCTTGACCGTCGGATGCCGATCGACGAAATCGCTGATGGCGCCGGACGAGACGAGCATCACGCCCACGGCAATGATGACAGCCAGGATCATGACCGCGACGTCTTCAGCCATCCCAACCGCGGTGATCACCGAGTCCAGAGAGAACACGATGTCGAGCAGGAGAATCTGGATGATGACCGCAGTGAACGACTTGACCACTCGGGCGGAACCGTGTCCTTCGACGCCTTCGAGCTTCTCGTGAATCTCGAGCGTGCTCTTACCGAGCAGGAACAAACCACCCACGAGGAGGATCAGATCACGGCCCGAAATCTCACGGCCAAGTACGCTGAAGAGCGGCGCCGTCAAACTCATCACCCACGTGATCGACAGCAGGAGGAGGATCCGGATGATCATGGCCAGCGACAGGCCGACTTTTCGAGCGCGCGCGCGATCCTGCTGCGGCAGCTTCCCCGCGAGGATCGAGATGAAGACGATGTTGTCGATGCCGAGAACGATCTCGAGCACCGTCAACGTCCCGAGGGCAATCCACCCTTCTGCGCTGGCGGTCCATCCCAGCGCCGCCGAGAGCACCTCGCTCATCGTCCGCCCTTCACGCGTGCTGCGCGAGTTCGGGCAGCTCGGTGAGGCCTGCCCAGGTTTCCGGATCCTGCCACATGAGCGTCGCGAGGTAGAGCGCGACGTCTTCGGCCGGATGCGAGGCGCCGATCGCGCGCGCCGCGTCGCGGAGCCGATCGGCGGACGGAGCCGTGAGCTCCTCGTCGGCAATGAGGCCGTTGTCGTGCGCGATGCCCAGTGCGTCCAGGAACGCCGCCATCATCGGGCGCTGATGGTGCAGGTGGTACGCGACGAGCAAGCGCGCGGCAACCATCTCCGACACCGAGCCGAGACTCACGAGATGACGTGACTTCTTGTCGCGCGGCAGCGTCTGCACACTGCGGACGCGGAACTTGATGCGCTGCGCGATCATCACGACGGCTTCGGCCTGTTCCGCGGCGGCGTTCTCGTCCTGCCAGAACGCATCAGCGGCGAGCAGCTTGCGCTCGGCCGACAGGCGCTTCCACAACTGCGAAGGTCTGGGGATGTCAGGCACGTCGGGCATGGTGAGCTCGGTACATTCCTCCGAGGCAGCAGAGTAACATAGCGACATGCCGAAGCTGACCGTAGAAGGATTTGCGACTGTTGATGTGGAGGAAGGCAAGCGACTCGTCCTTGCCATCGAGAAGGACGCCGGCGTCGATATCCTGCACGCCTGTGGAGGAAACGCGCGCTGCACGACGTGCCGAATCGAGTTCGTGGATGGTGAACCGGCGCGCATGACGCGGGCCGAGAAGACCAGACTGGAAGAGAAGGGATTGAGTGGCGTCCGGCTCTCGTGTCAGATCGTCTGCGATCACGACATGACCGTGCGCGCCATCAGTCGGCTGACCGGAAGTGGTCGGCCCGATCCAGGAGCAACACCCCTGGAAACGATCCAGCCCCCGCCTGAATGGATTTGATCTCGACTGCGTAGGCCGGGTCCTGTTCTTTGGACCCGGCGTTCGGTTGTGGGCCTGGCGGGTCTACAAAACGAGACCCGCCCTACGGTACGGATCGAATCTCACTCGATCGAAATCTTGCGCAGCAGATTGAAGTCCGAGAGCATCTTGCCGGCGCCGAGCACGACTGCCGACAACGGGTCCTCGGCGACCTGAACCGGCAGACCGGTTTCCTGCCGCAGGCGCTCGTCGAGGTTGTGCAGCAGCGCGCCGCCGCCGCTCAGGACGATGCCGCGATCGCAGACATCGGCGGACAACTCCGGCGGAATGCGTTCGAGCGCGTCACGAACCGCCTGCATCATCAGCCGGACCGGCTCGGCGAGCGCCTCTCGCACCTGGTGGTCGTTGATCGTGATCGTGCATGGCTTGCCTTCCAGCACGTGACGTCCCTTGACCTCCATCTCCTTGCGCTGCAACAGCGGTGCGGCAGAACCGAGCTCGATCTTGATGCGCTCTGCCGTCCGTTCGCCGATGAGGAGGTCGTGCTCCTTCTTGACGTAATTGCTGATGGCCTCGTCCATCGCGTTGCCGGCCACGCGGACTGACTTGCTGTAGACGATTCCCGCCAGCGAGATCACGGCGATGTCGGTCGTGCCGCCGCCGATGTCCACGATCATGTTGCCGGAGGCTTCGGTGATGGGCAGGCCGGCGCCGATCGCCGCGGCCATCGCCTCCTCGATAAGGTGCACCTCACTGGCCTTGGCGCGATACGCGCTGTCTTTGACGGCGCGGCGCTCTACTTGCGTGATCTCCGATGGCACCCCGATCACCACGCGTGGACGAACGAAGCTCTTGCGGCGATGCGCCTTCTTGATGAAGTGGCCGAGCATCTTCTCGGCGGCCTCGAAGTCGGCAATGACGCCGTCCTTCATGGGACGGATGGCCGTAATGTTGCCGGGCGTGCGGCCAAGCATTTCCTTGGCATCAACTCCAACGGCTTCAATCTGGTCGTTGACGGTGTTGACGGCGACAATCGACGGTTCGTTCAGGACAATGCCCGAACCGCGTGCAAACACGCAGGTATTGGCCGTCCCCAGATCAATTGCCAGGTCGTGGGAGAAGAGCGACATCGCTCCGAGCAGCATGTGGTTCCTCGTTCGGTTGGAGTCGTGCGGTGATGGCCGGCTGGAACCCTGGGCGATCGGGCTATCGGAATCCCGACTGCAACACGCCAGCAACTTCGTGTTGCGAGCATGACAGGGGCAAGGAATGTACCCGCACTATTGGATCGGTGCCTTTACTGAAGTTGCATCAGATTTCGCACTACGACGGACATTCAAAAAATCGTCGTGTCGAAGGATTGACATTGGCAAACCAAAAATCGTCGTCATCGGCACTCGTAGGACACCGTTTGTGATTTCCGTCGCGACATTTCTGGAAATCACACCAGGTGTCTTCAGTCGTCAGACCGTTTGGGACGCATATTGGACGCAAGAATACGCTTGCGGAGCCTAATGGTCCGTGGTGTCACTTCGACAAGTTCGTCATCGTTGATGAACTCGATCGCCTGTTCGAGACTGAGTTGGCGGGGAGGAATCAGGCGGATCGCCTCGTCGGCCGTCGACGCCCGCATGTTCGTCTGTTTCTTCTCCTTGGTGACGTTGACGTCCATGTCGTTCGGGCGTGCGTTCTCACCGACGACCATCCCTTCGTAGACGGTGGTCCCGGGCTCGACGAAGATCTCGCCGCGCTCCTGAAGGTTGTAGATGGCATACGCGGTCGCCACCCCCTGACGATCGGCCACGAGCGCGCCAGTGGTGCGGGCAGGAATGGCGCCATGCCAGGGCTCCCAACCGGCAAACAGGTGGTTCATGATGCCGGTGCCCTTGGTGTCGGTCAGGAACTGCGACCTGAATCCAATCAGGCCGCGGGTCGGGATGCGGAACTCGAGCCGGACCCGGCCGCTGCCATGATTGACCATCTTGCTCAAGACTCCCCGTCTGGTGCCGACTTGCGCAATCACCACCCCTTGAAAGTCCTCGGGCACGTCGATGATCAGGTCTTCGACAGGTTCCCGCCGAACGCCGTCGATCTCGCGGGTAACGATGTCCGGGCGTGACACCTGCAGTTCGTAGCCTTCCCGTCGCATCATCTCGATCAGAATCGACAGCTGCAGCTCCCCGCGTCCGATCACCTTCATTTGCTCCGGCGAATCCGTCTCCTCGACGCGCACCGACACGTTTCCGAGAAGTTCACGTGCCAGCCGATCACGGAGGTTGCGAGAGGTCACGTACTGACCCACTCTCCCGGCCATCGGCGACGTGTTGACGCCGAAGATCATCGACACCGTCGGCTCGTCGATAGCAATCGGAGGAATCCGGACCCGGTTTTCGACGTCGGCAATGGTCTCGCCGATCGTGATGTCTTCGATGCCCGCCAGACACACGATGTCACCGGCAGCCGCCTGCTGGATCTCCACTCGCTTCAGACCGTCGAACGCGAACAGCTTGGTCACGCGGGTCTGCTCCTCTGCGCCATCGAGCTTGAGGACGGCAACGGGATCGTTCAGTCGAACGATCCCGTTGAAGATTCGACCGATGGCGATCCGTCCGAGGTAGTCGCTCGAGTCCAGGTTCGCCACGAGCATCTGGAGCGGCGCCTCGGGATTGCCGCGTGGCGGCGGAACGTGGTCGACGATCGCCTCGAAGAGCGGTTGCAAACTGTCACCCGGCTTGGCCATATCGACCATGGCCACGCCCTCGCGGGCGTTCGTATACAGGATCGGGAACTCGATCTGCTCTTCAGTGGCGTCGAGGTCGATGAACAGGTCGTAGACCTCGTTGAGCACTTCCTTCGGTCGGGCGTCGCTGCGATCGATCTTGTTGAGGACGACGATCGGCGGCAGCCCGCGCTCGAGCGCTTTTCGGAGCACGAAGCGCGTCTGCGGCAGCGGTCCCTCGGAGGCGTCGACCAGCAGCATCACGCCGTCGACCATCGACAGCGTTCGTTCGACTTCCCCGCCAAAATCGGCGTGACCCGGCGTATCGACGATGTTGATCAGGAGGTCTTTGTAGTGGACGGCGGTGTTCTTCGCCAGGATCGTGATGCCGCGCTCGCGCTCGAGGTCGATGTTGTCCATGACGCGATCGGCGACCTGCTGGTTGGCGCGGAAGGCGCCGCTCTGGCGCAGCAGGGCATCGACGAGCGTCGTTTTGCCATGGTCAACGTGCGCGATGATCGCAACATTGCGTCGAAGCTGGTTAGCGATCTGTGCGGTCTTGCGGTGCGGCGACATCTCTTCAGTATAACGTCCCGCTCTTTCGTCGGCGCGATCGCGGTCGCGATGGTCGGGGAAGCAGATCACTCCGCATACGTCCTGACCAACTCGTACAAATAGTCGCGGCCAAGGTAGACGGCGCGTGCTTCGATACGTTCGTTGAGACCGTGCGTGCCGTTTCCGTCCGGATCGGTCCAGATGCCAGGCGCTCCGTAGGTCGGTATCCCCACTGCCCCAAGGAAGGTTGCGTCCGTGTAGCCGTTGGCCATGATCGGAATAACAGGGATGCCTGGCCAGTACTTGGCAGCGAGCTTCTGCATCGGACCGATGATGTGCTCATGGAGCGGCGGAGCGGGAGGTGACGGTCGCACGGGCGGGAGCGCCGTGACGGTTACCCCCGGATCTCCGATCACCCGTGAGAGTTCACGACCGATCTCCTCGATCGAATGACCGGGGAAAATTCGGCAATTGACGTTGGCGTTCGCACGCTGTGGCAGGGCATTGGCCGCATGCCCGGCGTCGAGCAGCGTCGCGACACACGTGGTGCGCAGGTTCGAATGCAGAAAACGGTCGGTGTTGACAATCGCTTCGGACTCCTTGTCGCGTGGGTTGGCCGCGAGCGCGACCATGGCTCTGCCGACCTCGTCGCTCCGCGCGGCGCCGGCGTCAGCGAAGTATTGCTGCGTGGTCTCGGTCATCTCCAACGGGAATTCATGCTCGTCGATCTTCACGAGGGCGCGCGACAACTGGTAGATGGCGTTGTCGCGCACCGGCGCTGAACTGTGTCCGCCGGCATTGCGCGTTTCGACGCGGAAGTTGGCAAAGGTCTTTTCGCCAACCTGGACCGACTGGCCGATCACCTTGCCCTTCCCATCGGTGTCGCCGCCGCCACCTTCGTTGAGGGCGAACTCGGCGTCAATCAACTCGCGCCGGTTGGCGGCGAGCCATTCGATGCCGTTGAAAGCGCCGTTGGTCTCCTCGCCACAGGTTAGCGCCACCTTGAGGGTACGCGCCGGCGAGTAACCCTCCTGCTTGAAGCGAATCAGCGTGTCCACCCAGACGGCAGCCAAAGCCTTGGTGTCGGCGGTCCCGCGCGCGTAGAAGTAGCCGTCCTCCTCGAACAGCGTGAATGGGTCCCGGTCCCAATCTTCGCGTCGAGCCTCGACGACGTCGATGTGTGCAATGAGGAGGAGAGGTTTGGCAGCCTTCGACGTACCGGGATAGACCGCTACCAGCCCGCCTTCCCTCGGGTGCTCGGACGTGGCGAACAGCGTCAGCTGATTGTCAGAAAACCCGGCCGCACGAAGCCGTGCCGCCATGCGTTCGGCCGCCAGCGTGCAACTGCCGGACGACAGCGTCGTATTGGTTTCGACCAGCTCCCGGAAGATCTCCCGAAATGCCGATTGGTCCGGGCGCAGCGCATTCGCCACCTGCGCAGAAGCGGTGCCGGTGAATGCGCACAGGAGAACTAGCGACAGAGTCTTCATGGGTACTCTCGATAAGATACTGATGATAGAAGAATTGCCCGCGTCGCACCGACCAGCGTTAGAATGATTTCATGCCTCTGTTTGAGTACGCGTGCAAGGAGTGCGATCACGAGTTCGAGGTGCTGGTGCGCAGCAACGATACGCCCGAGTGCCCATCGTGCCACGGCAAAGAACTTCAGCGGCGTCTGTCGGTGTTTGCGGCCCATACGAATGGCAACGCCAGCAGCACCGCGTCGTCGTCCATGGGCGCCTGCGGTACGTGCGGCGATCCCCGCGGGCCGGGGTCCTGTTCGATCAATTAAACGGGGCCCGGCCAGGGAAGCAGCCGCGATTCCGTATCGAACCCGGGTCCCGGGTCCCGACCCCGGGGTCCCGGATTCCGGCTCAACTACTCACTGCAGTTGCTACCTAGCGGCCGGAGGGACGTGAGATTGATCCGCTCGTCTCCAGGCTCCGCATATATGAGGCCGCGCGCTTCCATCTTCTGGCCGGTGTGCGACTCCGGCTTGAACGGCACAACGCTGATCAGTCGAAACGTTTTCGCGCCGAGCGGCTTCGACACGGCCGCGGTCAGGGCGCGATCGGACGGCGCATCATCGCGTGTCGTCACCGGGTCCGCCGTTCGTGTCAGCAGCCACGTGTTGTTCGGTCCCGAGGCCAGGCAACCGACTGTCTGAACGAGCGAGAAGTTCTGCACGACAGCCTGCTCACCCTTTTTCAGAATCTGAACGGTCGCCAGATCCGCGCTGCCGACTGTCAGCTCCGTCATTCCGGCGGGAAAACCATTGGTCTGAAGGATGTAGGTGACGACATCCAGCTTGACTTGATCGTCGAGAATGGTGCCGAAATTCGGCGGCATCGTGTCGCGGACCTTGGTGAAGAGACTGTCGATCACGTCGCCACCCCAACTGCTTTGGAAGCGATCGCCTTTGAGCGCGGGAGCGGTGTTGCCAGCCAGATCCTCGCCGTGACATCGCAAACAGGTCGTGTTGAAGACCGCTTTCCCGCGCTCGGCCTGCGCACTCGTGTAGACACCCTGCCAGATGCGCGGCGTATCCTGCGCGCGAAGCGCGACAGCGGTTGCGAGCAGCGCGATCAGAACGACAACAGCTTTTCGGAACATCACTCTCCTCTTACTCAGCTCAGTCCGGAACGTGACCGCGAACCAGAACGCCGAACCCCGAGTCCCGAGTCCAGAATCCCGAGTATATGCCCGTCCTCGGCTTCTCGCCGATGTATGCTCCTATCAGGAGCGCTCATGAATCGGAACCGGACACTTGCTTGCGTCCTGCCCTTCTTTCTCGTGATTGCCGCCTGCAATCGCACTTCGCCCGAGCAGTCAGCCAACCAGCCGCTCGACCTGGGAGTGACGTTCGCGCCTCTCGAGCTGCCAGCCAAGACCGGAAGCGCACATCCCCAGCTCACCTCCTCGTCCAAGGGCGCCATTCTGAGCTGGCTCGATCAGGACGAGGGGTCCACGACGCTCAGATTCTCAGAGCGCACGGCAGCGGGATGGTCAGAACCGCAGACGGTCTCGACAGGCAAGGACTGGTTCATCACCGCCGCCGACGTGCCCTCAGTTCTTCGCTTGAAGAATGGCACCCTGGTCGCCAACTGGTACCCGACGACAGACGAAGCCATCGAAGCCTACGATACCCAGCTGTCCTACTCACGTGACGAAGGCAAGACGTGGGCGAAGGCTTTCTCTCCGCATCACGACGGTACGAAGACTCAGCATGGATTCGTGTCGCTCCTCGAGCTTGCGGACGGCGGTCTCGGCCTGGTGTGGCTGGATGGCCGGGATCAGGAGCTCAACACGACCGATCCGCTCGGCGGCTCGATGGCTCTTTACTTCGCCAGTTTCGACGCCTCCTGGAAACAGAACGCCGAGAGCGTCGTCAATG
>JBKPNV010000373.1:0-10924 GCA_046732795.1 Acidobacteriota bacterium | reverse complement strand
TCGAAGTTCACCGCCGTGCGTTTCCGGCCGGCGAATGTAAACGTCTTCGAGAAGCGTAGATCGAAGAGATTCGTGCGCTCGCCGTAGATGCTCCCGGGATCGACGACGCTCAAGCTGGCGTTCTGGGCCCCTCCTGACAGCGGCCGGCCGAGCGACGGGAACGTCACGGAATTCGCGGCCGGATAGATGGCGAAGATCTCGGGACCCTGCGAGCTCTGGAACGTCATCGCCACCTGCACGCCGACGCGCGGCAGCAAGTAGGTGGCGATGCCTTTGACCTGCGTCAGCCAGTTGGTGTCCACCGCGCAATAGGGGTTCCTGAGGTCAACGTACTGGTAGCCCCCGTTATTCGGCGTCATGCTCACTTCGGGCAAATTCGCGCGGATCTCGCAGAGGTCGAACGACGTTCGCCCCGTGCTCAAGCCGCCCTGAATCACGGTGCCGGCGTGCGGCCGCCCGATGAACATGACGTCCACGCCGTTCCAACTCTCGGTCTGCTTGCCGTAGTTGCTGGCGAGGGTCACGAGGTTGTTGACTTGACCGACCTTGTCCGGGTTCAGGTCGTAGAGCCCTTCGATGACGTAGCCGCCACCATCGGGCAGCCGCGGATCGACTGGCGCGACAATGCTGAAACGCGTGTAGTCGGAAGCCGTTGTCGCCAGATTGTCGGTGACGCGGAAGTTACCGTACCACCGGCGGAAGTAACCGACGTCCATCCCGAGGCCCGGGATGATCTCATGTTGTACACCCGCTGAGATCTCCCAGTTGTCAGGACGGATGTTCCAACCAGCCGAACTCTCGGGATCGAACTGGGTGCTTGGCTTGACTCCGCCGAAGCTCAAGTCCGAGATCGTCCCACAGAAGTCTCCGCCGCTTGCACGGCGATCCTGCGCCATGTAGTTATTGAGATCGCAGTCGGGATTGAAGTTGCCGTTGGCATCGGTCCACGCGCGGGACACCTGGTTTGCTGACGCGGCGGTGGGGCTCACCGGCGCACCTTGCGTCGCGTTGTTGGCGCCTCCCGATGCCTGGACGTAGCGACCGAGGCTGGCTTTGATTGCCGTCTTTCCGTTCGCAAAGACGTCGTACACGATGCCGAGCCGCGGCGAGATGTCCTTCCAGCTTACCGAGTCGGTCCTAGAGAAGGTAACGTCTCGATTCGGCACCCACCTGGCCGGTGAGAGATGGTTTTCTGGGAAGTAGCCGGAGAGGTAGTCGAATCGCACGCCCATGTTCACCGTCATTCGATCGACCGTCCAGCGATCCTGCGCATACAGCCCCAGTTCGGCGCTCATCACATAGCCACCGTCGAAATACGGCGTAGCACGCTGAAATATCAGGACCGGTACGCCACGGTTGAACTGATACCCGAGGCTCATGTCGTTGTCTCTGAATTGGGTACTTGATTCCGCCCAGGTGTGACTGTACCCAGCCTTGAACGAGTGCGCACCCGTCACGTACGACACGTTGCCAAGCCACGTCCTGAGGTTCTGCCGGATGCGCGGGATGCCGGCGGTCTGGGCGCCCACCGGGTTGCCAAAACTCCGTGCGTCGGCGCGATAGAAAAAGCCGGTGGATTGCTCGAACACAGGAATGAACTCATTGGCCGGCGCCGCGTCCAGGTAGGACTCACCCTTGACCTGTAACCGCGCCTCCACGAGGAGGCGGTTGCTGAGCGTCGACGTCCACCCCGCCTGCGTGATGAAGAGACGCGGAAAGTCGTACTGGGTCGTGGCTTCGGGGGAGTGAATCGGACGCGAATCGTCCCAGTCCCGCCACTGGGTGTCGCCGAAGAACGTGAACTTGTTCTTCGTGTTGGCCTGCCAGGTCAGGCGCGTATTCACGTTTTGCTGCTTGGTGAAGAAGATGGCCTGCTGGGTCGGGTCCGGCTCATATGTCCAGCTGTTGATGTTCCCGGCGTTCTTGTTCGCGAAAGTTCCCGCAACGAAGCTCTCGTTGTCCTGCCAGCGGGCGGCCGAATAGAACCACAGCTTGTCCAGCCGAATCGGCCCGCCGACGCTCGTGTTGATGTCGTAGGTCAACTTCATCGCGTTCGGCGCGGTCAGACCACGGGCCACCAGTTCGTCATCGAGGTTGTCCGACTGAAAGTCACCGTTCACTCCCGTGGCGAAGGCCGATCCCGAAAAGCGGTTGCCGCCATCCTTGGGCACGTAGTTGAGGCGCACACCGCCAGTCATCTGTTCGGCCGTAATCGCAGCGTAGTCGACGACGAGCTCCTGCGTGCTGCCCATGTCAGGCACGTAGTTCGTGAACTCTCCGCCCGATCCGGCATTGCCCACACGGATTCCGTCAACCATCAGGCGAGTATCGAAACTGCGGCCGCCGTGCATAGTGAGCGTCATATTCTGCAGGTTGTTGGTTCCGCCGACGTCGGCGAGCGTGCCCCGAGTACCAGATACGTTGACCTGCAGTCCCGGAATCAGCGCGGCGGCGTCCAGGTGACTCCGTCCGGCGGGAATCGCGTCGAGCACGTCCTTGGTGAGGACGCGCTGACGATTGGCACTCTGAACGTCCACGACCGGCGGCTCGCCGGTCACGGTGATCGTCTCCTCGAGGCTTCCCACACGCATCTCCGCGTTGACGGTCGCCGTGAATGACCCCGTCAGCTCGATATCGGTGCGCTGGAGTTCGTTGAAGCCTGGCAGACTGAATGACACCGTGTAAATGCCAGGACGCAGGTCGACGATCCGATACTGCCCGGATCCGTCACTGATCGCCGTGCGAACCTTCTCGATAAGCGCCGGGCTGGTCGCTTCGACCGTCACACCCGGGAGCACGGCTCCGGATGGGTCCTTGATGACGCCGGTGATCGTCGCCTGCGCGAACGCAGACGCCGGGGCGAGCCATATTACGCCCAACGCGGCGAATTTGACGATGCATGTCCGCATCGTCGCGAGGTTTGTCACTTCACCGGTGTTCGTATCGACTCTACTGCGCATAGGCGGGACCCCTTAAGATGAAACGTTCCCAGGGACGACGCGCTTGGCCGAGTACCGAGTGGCGGACGAAACTTCTGAATTGGGCGGACGATATGCTCCCGACTGTTTGGAGTCAAGGGTTCTCGTCGCGATTCCTTGCGCGGCTTTCACGCGATCGACTACCCAATTCTGGTTAGCCCGTTAGGGTGTTTGAGCGCAAGGTGTTGACGGCATGATGGCGGCCCTTCATGATCGGCCGCGTCACAGGACCGATCAGATCGGTCTGGAGGGGTCGATGGGTAGCTTCAGATATCGCTCAGCCGTCGCGACGATTGTGTTTGCGATCCTCGCGTTCGCAACGGCAATGAACGCCGATCAGGCGCCCGCGCCGACCGCGCCAGGCACACCCGGTGTCATCGACACCGGCGCGTTCACGCCATTCGTGGAGAACATGGACAAGTCGCTGGCCTTCTATCACGACGTCTTCGGGATGGAAGTGCCGCCGATGCCCGAGTCCGGTGGCCGGCCGTACAACAATCCCAACCCACGGTTGTTCGCGATGTTCGACATACCTGGCGCGAAGGAGCGCCACCAGTCCGCGAGAGTGGCCGGCATCCGCACTCCCGTCGAGGCCATGGAAGTGCAGAACGTCGATCACAAGACGATCCCGCTGCGCCTTCAGGATCCAGGAGCGGCGACGCTGGTGCTCGTGGTGCGCGATGCCGACGCGACGCTGGCCCGCGTCATGAAAGCGAACCTGCCAGTTGTGACAACAGGTGGAAAGCCAGTGACCTTCGCCGACGGCACGCGCGCCGTTGTGGTCCGCGACGTCGACAATCGATTCATCGAGATCAGGCAGCCGTCCTCGATCCCTTCGACGGCACCAGCCGGCAACATCGTCGACATCCGAGTGTCGATCGCCGTCAACGACATGGAACGCACGACGCAGATCTATCGCGATGTGTTCGGCTTCAAGGTCGACGGTGAAACGGCGTTCGCCGCCGACACATCGACGCGGGCGTTGACCGGTCTCTCACAGGCAGAAGTTCGACGCAGCCGGGTTCAGGCGAAGAATTCTTCGTTGTGGCTCGAGTTCGTCGAGTACAAGGGCGTGGACCGGAAACCGCTGCGCATGCGGATCCAGGATCGCGGCGCGGCCCGGCTTCAGCTGCGCACGCAGGGAATCGATGACCTCGTGAAGGCCGTAAGAAGCGCGGGGCTGACGGTCGTGTCGCAGGGCGGCGTCGCGGTTCCCATCCCGCCGAACTTCAGAGGCGCGCTGGTCGCCGACCCGAACAACTTTTTCGTGTCGCTGTTCGAACCCTGCGACGGTTGCGCGCCGCGGGTGCTGCCGTCGACCAATTAATCGGCTTCGATCGGTCGATTTGATGATCAACAGATCCTGAATATTTCAGCCTAGCGATCGCGTCGAGCTCATTCCACTGCACAAGGAACTGAGGATGGCACCGAGCCGGCGGCCCGTGCTAAAAACACCAGCGCAAAACGGCGGTGCAGACGAAGGAGGCCTCATGATATCCACGCGCTGTGCCCGGACACTACTGCTGATATCTGCTCTCGCAATATTGGCACTCCCGGCTCTTGCACAGTCACCGTCGGGACAAAAGCCTGCGGCAGCAGCGCCTGCGACACGGCCGCCGCTGCTCTTCAAAGAGGTCTGGCAAGAGCCCCCGTACGAGGGCGAGCGGACCGATGTCAACCAGCGCTTCACACCGTATGTGGTCACCAACGACCGCATCGAAGCCAGGCTTTACGGAACTGATGCGAAGGTAATTCGCGCGGCACAACACGAAGGCCGCATCGACTTGTGGACCGGGATGGCGACGTCCCCGGTTGCCGTGACACTGCGCGACAAGCGCAACTACGTCGATTTGACGGGTCTCGCTCGGTTGCAGTGGCTGGTTCGCACCAACGCCATTCACACACTCAACCCGGTCGTGAAGCTGCCAGATGGAACGATGCTCGTTGGCAGTCGGGGGATCTCGACCGACGGAGAGTTCATGCTCGTGGAAGTCGCATTCGGCGGCATGAAGTGGTTCAAGCTGGATCCACAGAAGGTCGTCGTGCTGGCACCAGTCGAGAACCCGGACTTGAGCAGAGTGGACGAAGTTGGTTTGGTGACGCTCGCACCAGCCGGCGGACACGGCATCGCCGGTTCCGCGAATCTGTCGACAGTGGAGTTATACGCGAAAGCGGTGCCGCGATGAGAATCAACACACGACTCCTTTCAACGGCGACGCTCGCGCTCACGCTGGCAGGTGCAGCGAGCGGATGGACACAGGTCAGTAACACGCTGACGGAACAAGACCGTAGCGAAATTCTCGCGCTCTCTGCCGCATACGGGCCAGCGTTACTCGGTTGTCAGCCGGAGAAGTACGCCGACCTGTTTGCGACCCCCGGTGGTTACTTCGGCAGCGGCCCACGCGGAGAAGTCCGCGAACGGCAGGCGCTGATGGAAATGGTGTTGAGCTACGACCGCTGCCACGAGAAGCCTTCGAGTTCAGCCGAACCGGCTGCCGCGCCAGGCGGCAGAGGGCGCGGCCCCGCTTTTCCGGCTCCAGTGATCGAATGGGCTCCCGAGGGTGCCAAAGCCCGCATCATCAACAGCCGCGGCGGCGGCTACTACGACGATGTCTACGTGAAGACGCCGAAGGGCTGGCGGTTCAAGTCACGAAACGTCATCTCGGATGCAGAATTGGCCGCCAAGATCACCACCGAGGACTTCATCGCGATTCGCCAGCTCGCGGGCGACGATCATGGCCACTACGAGAATCTGTATGGCCCGTACAACGGGAAGATCGGCCCGCGCACCCCCGCGTGGAATGACCAGCCGTTTCGATCGTCAGGTTTGAAACTGACTGTCGAGCCTGATGGGAGCGTTCACGGCATCGCCTATCTGAGGGACAACGACGGCCATTACGAGGATCTCTACGTGAAGACACCGCAAGGCTGGCGCATCAAGGAGCGCACCTACTTCCCGCCCGAAAAGAAGTAGATCAGTTCCTTGTTGGCGTCGCCAGCGGCGGCTGAACGCCAACCAGTTTCGCGGCATCGACCCCACGCTTTGGCGTGAACTTCTGCGTCCGCCCACCGGCCGCCTCCGCCGCGTAGAACGTGCCATTCGAGTCGATGCCGAAGCCGTGAATGTCCTGGAACGCGCCGGCAGCGGGTCCCGGCGTCCCCCACGCTTCGAGCAGCTTTCCATGCAGGTCGTACTTCAGCATCATGTCGGTTGCGCCCGCCGCAATCCACACATGCTGATCGTTCGACACCATGATGACGTCGGGACGCCAGATGTTCGGCCATTGATCGAGGAACGTGCCGTTCTCGTCGAAGATCTGCACGCGACTGTTGTGCGCATCGGCCACATAGAGTCGTCGGTTGCGATCGATGTCGATGCCATGCGGCAGGTTGAATTGACCGGGCGCGACGCCCTTCGTGCCCCATGACGTCACGTACTTGCCGTTCTTGTCGAACTTCACGATGCGCGAGTTCACGTAGCCATCGGCCACGAAGAAGGTGCCGTCGGGCAGCCAGGCGAGATCGGTCGGTCCGCTGAAGTGCTTCTCGTCGGTTCCGCGCACGCCCGCCTCGCCGAGCGCCATCACGAGTTGCTTGCCGTCGTTGGTGAACTCGAAGATCTGCTGCCCGGAATCATCGACGACCCACACGTGGCGCTCGGGATCGTACGGACTGATCTTGATGCGGTGAGGCCCGCGCCCTCCTTTCGCAAAAAGATGATCGTGCTGACTCCAGCGCTCGATGATCTCGCCCTTCGCGTTGGCGACGATGATGCAATCGCGCAGCTCCGGCTTCAATTGCCTGGTGACCTGTTCGGGAAGGGAGCCGATCGCGCCGTTGAAATCGGCTGGTAGTTGATCGGGCAGCCTGATTTCTCCGCGCGAGATCAGAAAGATGCGGTTGGGAGACTCGACGAAGATGCCGGAATTCGAGCCCCTGATGTAGCCCGGCTGCGCAAATGGGAGCGGCCACCGTTCGACGTCGTAGAACGCGGTGGCGGGCTGGGTGTAGGGATTACGAGGAACGTCCTGGAGGTACCCGGTCGCGGTGAAGAGGCAGCAACACACTACGGCCGTGGACGCACACGCGCGGAAGCTGTTTCTGCCGCCGCGGCCGCTGCTCATTAACCGCAGGTACCAATAGCCTGCAAGGCGCTCACGTTGACGCGATTCTTGGTAGGCGATTTGTACAGCAGACCCTTGACCTCGATCTTGCGGCCCGCGTTCGCATCAGGCTGATACGGAGACACACTGACCAGCTCGAACGTCTGTGCGCCCAGCGCCTTGGCATCCGCGCGTTTCAATTCCTCGGCGTTTGACGGACGGTCGCGTGCGAGTACTGGTTCGGTCGCGCGGGTGAGCACCCAGGATTTGTCGGGTCCTTCCGACAGGCAGCCAACCACCTGCACCAGGGAAAAGCTCTTCAGCTCGCGCTCTTCGCCCGGCTTGCGAACGAGCTGAATCGAGCTGAGCGAGCCAGCATCGAGGTTCGTGGTGCCCGTGGGGTAGCCGTTCGCCTCCAGGATATAGCTCACGATCCCGATATAGTCGTCGTCGTTGAGCTTGCCTGGATCATCGGGCGGCATCGTGTCGCGGATTTTGGCGCGCAGGCGGTCGAGATCCTGCTGATCCCAATTGTTCATGAATGCCTCACCCTTGAGGGCAGGACCGCGTTCGCTTCCCTCGAGGCTGTCGCTGTGGCAACGGCGGCACAGACCGGTGAACGGGGCCTTACCCTGCTCTGCCTGCGCCGCGGTGTACACGCCGGTCCAGATCCGCGGCAGCGCCTCGTCGCCGGAGCCACGCTGCGCGTGGCCAACACGCGCGCCGGCACAGAGCATCCCGATTGCAGCAAGAGCCAGGATGGCCACGGTCCGGCTGATATGCATCACCTACTTCTCCCTACCGGCACCCTCGGCGCGAGCGGCGAACGCTTTCAACACGGCAGCGGTGCTCTCGCGCACCTGACCCGGCGCCGCGCCGCGCCGCCCCACGAACCCGGTTGGCGACACGCCCATCGCGATGTCGAGCGGCGTTCTCCCCGACTTGTCCTGCACGTCAAGATCAGCGCCGTGTTCGGCGAGCACCTTGACGATGGCATCTGCGCCGCTTTCCACGGCGACGTGCAGTGCGGTTGCGCCGGTGTTGTTGAACGCACGAATGTCGGCGCCATGTTCGAGGCACATCGTGATGGCCTCGATCGCCTGCGCTTCCGCGCCGCGATTCCTCCCACCGCCTCCGGACGCAAACATCAGCGCCGTCATGTAGTTCTTCGTCGCCAGGTTCGGATCCGCGCCTTTGGCGAACAGCGCGCGCATGACCGGGATATCCCGGCCGCGTGCCGCACGCATCAGCGGCGTGGCACCTTCGGCAAGTTGCGCATCCCCGGCATTGTGAAAACGCGGCAGGATGGGAAGACGCAGTCGCGCGTTGGGATTTGCACCGCGATCGAGCAGCATCGTGACCAGCGTCAGGTTGTCGAGGTCACTCGTCGCCTTGGGCGTCGGCCGGTTGATGAGCGGTCCGACCTGACGCAGATCGACCGCCGCGTAGAGCGCCGTCATCCCGGATGAGTCGGCGGCGCTCAGGTCTGCGCCCTTCTCAATGAGGAGCGCGGCAATGTCGTTGTGACGATTGAGAATCGCCATGATGAGGGGCGTGGTGCCATCGCGATCGGCGGCATTCAGATCTGCGCCGACGTCCGCCAGCGCCTGTACGCCGGCGAGCGCTCCCTCACGCGCGGCGAGCAGCAAGGCCGTCATGCCACCGCGTGGCAGCGGTGTCGACACCATGGTGCTGCCGTTGAAGGTGATTTTCGCGAACTCCAACGGGGTGGCCCGGGCATTCAATGATGCGCCCGCTTCGGCCAGCAGCTTGACCATCGCGGCATGCCCCTCGGCGGCGGCCCACATCAGGGCGGTCTCGCCCATGAAACGCTCGGCAGCGTTGACGGTGGCGCCGCGGACCAGGAGCGCCCGTGCGGCGTCGACCCGGCCGGTGCGCGCCGCCGTCATCAGCACGGTTTCACCGTCCGCTGACGTGGTATTCGCATCGGCTCCGGCGTCGAGGAGCATCTGGATCGCGGCGGCGTCACCGTTGGTGGCGGCGAGTGCGAGCGGTGTGACGCCGTACCGATTCGCCACTGAGGCTCGGGCACCGGCGGCAATCAGCAGCCTGGCGGTCTCGAGATCACCGCCACGAATGGCCCAGTGGAGAGCCGTGGTGCCGTCGGGTTCGGCGGCATCGATCGGGACGCGCGCGCGCAGCAACTGTTGAACCGCACGCCGATCGCCGTCCTTCACGGCGTTCACCAAGCGGACATCGCCGGCTGCCCACAGGGGACCGGCTGCTGGGAGCAGGAACAAAACGAACGGCGCGAGTAGCCGGAACCCATAACGCCCAACACCCAACGCCCAACACCCAAAAGCGAATGAATTTGGAGCTTCTCTTGGGAGTTGGAGATTAGGGGTTGGAAGTTGACGCATGTGTTGACGCGCTCTCAGATGTCGAGCCGACCAGTGCTCACGCCGAACCGCTCCTGCTCGATGCCGAACTTGTCCGCCATGCTCAACATCAGGTTGGCGTTCGGGCTGTTCTCCTTGGCCGCGACGTGCCGATTGCCGTTCACGAGCGCCTTGCCGCCAACGAGGAGCATCGGCAGCGGATACGCGGCGTGCACGTTGCCGTTACCCATGCCGCTGCCGTACACAATCATCGAGTGGTCGAGCAGCGAGCCATCCCCGTCCGGTGTCGCTTGCAGCCGTTCCAGGAACTTTCCGAACAGTTGCACGTGATAAGTGTTGACACGTGCGTGCGCCGCAATGCGCTCGGGGTTGTTGGCATGGTGCGACAGCATGTGATGCGGCAGCAACGCGTTGATGTGCGGGTACGTCCTTTGGCTCAGCTCGCGCGCCATCATGAACGTGAACACCCGCGTGAGGTCGGTCTCGTAGGCCAGCGCCAGCAGCTCGTAGAGCAGGCCGACGTGGTCCCCGTACGTCTCCGGAACGCCGATCGGCGCATCGGGAATCTCGACGGAGGACTTCGCCTGCTGCTCGGCCTTCTGGATGCGGCGCTCTACTTCGCGCACGTTGTCGAGATATTGTCCTAGTCTCGTGCGATCGTTCTGGCCGATGCCGCGCTCGAGTTGCGCCACGTCTTCCGCGACGAAATCGAGCACGCTCCGATCCTCTTGCATGCGTGCGCGCCGCTGGTCTGCAGTGCTGCCGCCGCCGAACATCCGTTCGAACAGCACGCGTGGATTGATCTCCATCGGCAGCGGTGTCGTGGGGCCTTGCCAACTGAGAGTATTCGCGTACGCGCAGCTATAACCAGGTGCACACGAGCCGAGCAAGGCCGTGAAGTCCTCGGTCGCGACTTCGAGAGAGGGGAACGTCGTGTCCTGTCCGATGTGACCGGCAATGACCTGGTCGACGGTCACGCCGAGACGAAAATCTGGACCGTCAGTGCGCTTGGGAGGTACTCCGGTCAGCCACGAGGCAGGCGCGCCGGCATGATTGGTGTCGAACCCTTCTTCAGGTCGCGCCAGATTGCTGACAACCAGCATCCGCTCCTTGAACGGCGCGAGCGACGTCATGATTGGCTTCAGCTCGAGCACACCGACAGTCGCCGGCGTCCACTGATCCATGATCATGCCGTGCGGCACGTAGATCGCCCCGAACCGGTACTTCGGACTGGCCGCCGTCCTGCCCACGACGGTGAGCGCCGGCACCATGGCGTCGAGGATGGGGAGGCCCATCGCCACACCCATGCCACGCAGGAAGGTTCGTCGGGGCAACGACGTCTTAGTTACGAACATCAGCAGTACTCCTCGACTACCAAACGTCAGGGCGCGCTCGTGGTGCGGCTCGACTCTCCGCCCTGCGGCGCAGGGTTCGTTCTCATCCGAAACGGCGTGCTATTCACAATGCCCAATACGAGCGCCGA
>JBKPNV010000372.1:0-5272 GCA_046732795.1 Acidobacteriota bacterium | reverse complement strand
ACCTGTTCATCGCACCGCTGCTCCCTGTCCCTGGGCGCGCGACGCGGCGGAGTCTGGAAATGGGTTCTGCAGCCAGCGGATTGTGTCCGTCAATGTCTCGCGCAACGGTCGCGTCTTCCATCCGAGCTCGGCCCGCGCCTTGGACGTGTCGTACCACGCATACCGCCCGATGATCTGCAGCACGTCGCGGGTCAGGGGAGCTGGTTTTCCGCGAATCGAGCTGACCAGCTCGACGAGGCCGACCAAGGCGCGCAGCAGCGGCGTCGGAGGCACGAAGCGGGGTGCGCGAACACCGGCGATCTCCGCCACCTGCTGGAGCAGCTGGTCGGCCATGATGTTGTCGCCGCTCAGGAGGTAACGCTGTCCGGATCGACCTCGTTCCGCGGCAAGCACGACGCCTGCTGCGAAGTCGCGGACATCGAGTGCTCCGAAGCCGACTGGAAGGGTGAAGCGCAGTTTCCTCGTGATGACCGATTGCACGAGTTTATTCGCGGGCGCGCCGACCGGATCGTCAGGACCGAACGTGAACGCCGGGCATACCGTCATCACAGCAAAGCTGGACGAGGCGTGCGCCAGTGCATTCAGTTCCGCCTGGCGGCGGATGTTGGCGTACTGAAGATCGAAGGCGTGCTCGGACCAGTTCGCGGACTCGTCGAGCGGCTTCGGATTCCTGTTGACACCGACGGCCAGGGCACTTCCGGCGACGACAGCGCGCTTCACCCCGCAGGCCGCGGCCGTGTCCAGCAACTGGCGCGTACCCGTGATGTTGATCCGTTGCATGTCCGCAGCCAGTTGCGCGCCGCTGCCGACGCTCACCTTGAACGCCAAATGCAACAACGTGCTGACACCGGAGCACGCCGCACGTACTGCGGCGGCATCGTCCACGTACCCGGAACAGCGCTCAACGTTCAATCGATTGAGCACGTCTGGCCGGCCTTCGCGCAACTCGAGCACGCGGGGACGGACTCCGATGTCGTTCAGCTTCCTGGCGACGTGGTACCCAAGAAACCCGGTCGCACCCGTGAGCAGGACGGTGTCCATCGTGTGTGAGCCTCCGGCCAAACAACTCTACGCTGCAGCTCGCTTGTGTTGTTCAACACGCGCGTCCTGAAAGTAAACGCCTACTACGTCCGGCTTGAACATCAGACGCCAAGCGCTGTGCACACGAATCCGTACGGATTCAGGGGCGCAGTCGTTTTCTTTGGGGCGTGTTCTGCGAATCGTCAGCGGCTGCTCTCCAATCTCAGCCGTGGCTCGCCGATTTGCTCTTGTTTCGTCAGGAACAGCCAGTGAGAATGAGCCACTCCTGCTGGCTGAGGTTTTACTCATGCGCCTTTCCATCGACGATCACGTGTACTTGGCGCCAGCTCCCTCCGCGCCCCACCCTGCCCCTGCCGTGGCAGCTGATCCGACAGCACCCGACGTTACGTTTCTCATCAGGGAGACGGCGGCGGCGCTGCAGTCGTTCTATACGACGATCGAGCGAATCACCGCTGACAACCCGGTTCCACTCGCGAGGCTGCAGGAACTTGCCGGGAAGGCGCGCCTCGGTCAGATGACGCAGCCCGAAGCGCAGGAGCTGCAGACGCTGAAGCTGCAGGCCGTCCGGCAGGGCAAGGCGGTGGGTGCTGTGATCGGTTTTTTCCTGAAGCTGAAGCCTTATCCGATGCTCGAGGAAATCAGGAAGACAGCGAAGCTATTTCAGCCGGCGTTCGGCCCTGTGCTCGTCGTCGAAGGCGACACCGTTCGGAATGTGCTCGAGCGCGACCAGGAGTTCACGGTCGATCCGTACGGCGTCGAGATGGTGAAAGCGATGACGCCGTCGCACAACGGCGGATTCTCCACGTTCATCCTCAGCACCGACGACAACGCCGCCTACGAACCGGACAAGCACCTGCTCTCGGCCGTGTGCAACCGCGATGATGCGGGCCGTATTACGGACATCATTCACCAGGACTGCGTTCGACGGATGGGAGCTGCACTTGGCGCTGCGCGGGCGAACGCCTCATCGACGATCTGCATCGTGCAATCGATTGCGCGCTACGTGCCCGTCACGCTCGGACACAAGTACCTGGGAGTGCCGGTCGCCGCGCAGCCGGGCTCCTTCGAGCTGACCCCGGAGATGCTGACGTACTACGGGGCGCCAATCGATGGTCAGGCCGAGACCGCGCTCGAGAAAGAGGACGGCATCATCCCCGACGAGAACACGATGTACCTGTGGATCAAGGCCGCATTCCGGCACTTCTTCAATAACGTGCAGAAGGATGCGCAGGTACAGAAAGAGGGACTCCGCTCGTGCCGTCTGTTGCTCGCCTATCTGCTGCGCGAAATCGGGATCCAGCGCGAACGCGTGCTGAGCGGCCAGCCAGTGGACGATACGATGCTCACCAGGCTCCTGCTCTTTCAGCTTGGTCGGTCCGCGGCCACCGTGGCCCGGCCGGCGAGTCTCGAGCCGCGGCTCGTCAGCGACCTGCGGATCGCCGAAAACGTGATGGGCACGATCGTCGGCGCGATCGCAGGCCAGGAAGAAGCCACGTGCCGCGTGATCGACTCGCTGCTTCGACTGAAGAGCGGCGAGTATCGGACCAGCGGGTCGGAAGGCGTGCGCTACGGCACGTTCGCCGAAGCGACGCAGTTGGCCGTCAACGTTTTGGGCGGTACCCGCGTCGAGGAGAGCCGCCGCGAGCTTTACAAATACTTCCTCGAGGCGCTGCGGCTGCAGCCGCAGGGCGAGGTGCTGCTGCGCAAGTGCGCGATCGACGGTGCCCGCATTGCCGACAGTGGACCTCTTCCTGCAGGAACACTCGTGTTCGCGGCGCACGGGTCCGCAATGAAGGACATTCCCGACCCAGACGCGTTTATCCTCGATCGGCCGCGTCAGCACTATCTGCAGTACGGCTGGAGTCGACACACCTGTCTCGGCCGGCATGTCTCGCCGGTGATCATCGTCGAGTCGATCGTCGCTGTGCTCGGCCTTCAGGACCTGTCCCGGCCTGACCCCGCGCCCGGCGAGTCCGACTTTCCCTTCGAACGCCGGTTCGGGCGACTTCAACTCGACGACCAGAACCTTTACGCCACCACGTTCTCTCTCCGATTCGCCGACGCGGGTACGACGCGTCAGTTCTGGCCGCTTGCGGCGGCCGGCAATGCCGAGGTGATGTGAGATGTCCACCAACAGGATCCGACCAGGCAAGGGCTCGGCGCTTGATATCCCCGCAGAGGCCTTGTCTGGGCGCCCGTGGCTCTTGGCGCGCTGCGCGCGCCTGCGAGCGGCATGCGCGGAAAACAAGTCCGGAAATTCCACAACGAGGCGCATAGCGGTCGCCTCCTCGTGTGTCCTGCTGACGCTGTTCGTGTGGGGCTGCGGCCGCCAGGCTGCCAGCGAGGGCACGGCAACGAAGGCAACGACGGCAGCAGTGGCCACCGGAACCGCGGGACTGGTCGGACCGCTGACGAACGATACGAGTAACGACATCGTGTCGTGGGTGGATGGGCAGGTGGTTACCGATTGGGCAGCCGAGGTCAAGAAACGAGACAACGCGATCGAGGGATATTTGAATGACGCCGACCCCGGCCGCGCTGCGAAGTATGGCTTCCGCAGCGGACAGAACCCGCAGTTGGCGTGGAGTTGGTTCCGCGACTACCCAGTCGGATTCAACGGAGTGCCGTTCGTGCTGTTCAAGACGATCATCGATCTTGATCCAAATGATCCGGATCCGACGCTCCAGAAGATCGCGCGGATCTGGAAGCATCAGACCACGATGCCGATTGGATCCGGACCATCGGCCGCGTGGACATTCGATCACATCGGCGTCGGACCGAATCCGGCCGATTACGTCGATGGCGTCGCGCGGCCGGTCAGCGAGCGGCAGTCACCGTTGCCATTCGGGTTCGCCTACGAGAACCCGCGATCGTTCGAGCCGATCTCGGACCTCGAGATGCAACACTATGACGCGCAACTGCGACTGAAAAGCGTATTTCAAATCACCAGTCTGCTTCTTGCCAAGCTCAGGACGGCGGACCAGGAGGAGAACTGGGAGAACGATCGGAAAGGCTTTGGCACGCCCGGATCCATGGACCGCGTGTTTTTCTCGTGCGCGGCATGCCACGTGGGCCGTGTCGTCGTCGGCGGAAAGATGAAATTCCTTCCCGGGATGCCGAACACCGAAATCGAGGCGCAGTACTACTCGAAGCTGCTGATGCTCACCGCCGCAGCGCTGGTCGAGTCGGGCTTCGATCCCACATCCACCACACCGGTCAACCCCGCCAACATCTCGCCCAACAGGAATGCTGTCCGCGCGTTGTATGGGGCGATGCTGAAGAAAGTGCTCGACCACCCGGAGACGATGTACGGTTCGTCGCCGGCGCAGATCGCGCGCGCGAAGATACAGACGCTGGCGGTGGCCGACAAATTTCCCGATGTCATGAAGGATCTCATCGCCGTCGGCGTGAAGACGCACTTCATCTACTACGTCGTCGCCAAGAGCAACGCCTATAAGCAGCCGCTTCCGGACGTGCTCGAGGATCGTCCCGGTCAGATGGATGCCTTCGGCATCGCGTCTGGTCTGGTCGCGATTCACACACGCCGAACCGACAATAGCTTCATCGAGTTCGTGAAGAGGGATAACCCGAAGAGCCCGATCTTCACCGGGTTCTCGAAGGCCAATGGGCTTCCCACAGACACGCCGGGGATGACCGACGCGGTCACCGATGCGAAAGTCGCCGGCGAACGTATCTTCAAGAACATCCCTGCCTGGGCTCCGCCCGTACCAGGGCCGATCGACGTCAAGAGCGTCAATTGGGCCGTTGAACGCTATCACGCCAACTGGGACGGCAATCAGGGAGCGTCCTCGCGAACGCTTGCCTCGGGGGCGTCGGCGACAGGCGATCCGCGAATGGTGAACGTGCGCATTCACGAGCCGCTGAACCCGTTCATCGACAATCTGCCGCCGCCGCCGTACCCGTTTACCGGCGTCGACCTGACGCGCGCGCGCGAAGGTAAGGCGCTCTTCAAAGCGAACTGCGCGAGCTGCCACACCTCACGCAATCAGACGATCTATCCGGCCGCGAAACTCGGAGTGGACCCGAACCGGACGATGGTCAATACCAGCGTGTCTCGCTACGGCCTCGCGGCGCTGGTCACCGAGGCCTGCAGCATTTACGGCGAGAACAACAAGGGGCAACCGGGCGCCGACTGGTGTGTACCTCAGGGTGACTGGCAGGCGAGACTCGACGAGTACTTCCGCGACACGCCGCGGCGCGTGGCTGAGGG
>JBKPNV010000371.1:0-21137 GCA_046732795.1 Acidobacteriota bacterium | reverse complement strand
CCTCACACCCCACCCTTCGAGCATGCGGGGATCGTAGAAGGTGGTCACACGGGAACTCCCGAACCCGAGATCCTGCCACACAAGACATTCGCCGTTCGGCTGGGGATTCAGCAGGTCGCAGTCGGGCGTGAAATTGTTGTTCGTGTCGTTCCACGTGCGGCTGACCTGCGTGACCAGGGTGTTGGCGGGGTTGTTGGCAGCCGCGTATCTGATCGAGTCCTGCTCCACGCCGCGGCTCGCGCTCGCCTTGATCGCTGTCTTGCCGGTGCCGAAGAGATCGTACGCCACCGCCACGCGCGGGTTGATGTCCTTCCAGTTCGGCACGTTCTCGACGGCCGGATAGAACTGACCGCGGGTGGGAATCCATCGGTGGGGCTGCGACGTGAAATCGGTGGTGGACTCGTTCTGCATGTCGACTCTGAGGCCACCGCTCACCGTCAGGCGATTCATCGTCCATCGATCTTGGGCGTAGATGCCGAGGTTGTAGTTGAGATTGTTCTGCCAACCCGCGTTCGGCGCCTGAATGGTCACCAGGTTTGGTACGTACTCTCGTGTGCGGTACCAGATACCACCAGTCGAATCATTGTTGTCGCCGCGCCAGAAGTGACCGCGCTGCATGTCGAACCCGAACTTCACGCTATGGCTGCCAGTGACATAGCTGGTCGACGCCGCGAAGCTTTGAGATGGCAACCGGTCGTCGAAGTCGAAGCCCTGCGGCGCACGATAGATCAGCGGCCTGATTCCCAGCGCGCTGCCGGCGGGACTGCCCTGTTCCTGAATCGAGATCCCATTGATCCGATCGGGTTCGGCGATGATCGTGTCCGGGCTGGCGCCAGGAGCAACGCCCGCCTCGAAGAGCAGACGGTTACTGGCCGTATACGTCCATTTGAACGTAGACAGCTGCGTGTGCCACGTCGTGACGCGCACCGCTTCAGGTGCGGTCGTCGCTGCGGCAATCGTCCAGTGCGGGTCGACCTTGTACTGATAGGCGTACCAACCCGTGAACTTCTGCTTGTCGTTGATGCCCCACGTGACGCGCCCGTTGTTGTCGTACGTATACGTGCCGCCAAACGCCTGCTCGTC
The DNA here is from genome assembly GCA_046732795.1 of Acidobacteriota bacterium. Taxonomy (GTDB): domain Bacteria; phylum Acidobacteriota; class Vicinamibacteria; order Vicinamibacterales; family UBA2999; genus Gp6-AA40. The sequence goes on along the minus strand of JBKPNV010000371.1, from coordinate 20,054 downwards.
CCTGTTCTCAGCGCGGCGAATCGCCGTCGGGTCCTGCGCGTAGTAGAGACCGGCCAGGTAGAACTCGTTCGTGAAATAGCGCGAAGTGACGTAGAACCAGAGCTTGTCCTGCTTGATCGGCCCACCAACCGCGCCATTGATGTCGAACAGCTTCTTGAGGGTCGTCGACGCGCCCGCCACACCACGGGACTCCAGCCGGTCGGTGATGTTGTCGCCCTGCAGGCTCGGGCCCGAGCCGCTGATCAGCGCCGACCCCTGGAACCGGTTGCCCCCGGACCGCGGAATGGCATTCATGATGACGCCATTGGTGCCCGTTTCGCCGCTCTGTCCGGAGAGCTGCACGTCCACCTGATCGAACAGCAGCGGCGAGAGGCTCATGTTCGTCAGGTTGGAGCTGATGTACATGTTGCCGATGCGCAAACCATCGAAGAGCGACACACCATCGCCACTCAGGCTGCCGTGCGCCTGCACCTGCGCACCGACCTGATCCCCCAGCACACCGCCAACATCCGTCACGCTCGGCCGGATCGCGGGTACGCTGGCCGCCATCTGAATCCACGAGCCGCCGCCGGGAAGCTGCTTGATGATGTCCTGGGTCACCGAACGTGTTTGCGCGGCGGACTGGATATCGACAATCGGGCTCTCGCCCGTGACCGTAATGGTTTCCTCCACCGCACCGACACGCATTTCCGCGTTGATGGCGGAGGTGAAGTTCACCGACACCTCGACGCCATCACGTTTGAACGTGCTGAATCCGGGCAACGTGAAACTGACGCTGTACGTGCCGGGGGGGAGATTCACAATCTGATACTGTCCGCTCCCATCGCTGACGACGGTTCGAACTTTTTCGATCAGCGCCGGGCTCGTCGCCTCGACCGTTACGCCAGGTAACACGGCTCCGGATGCATCTCTCACCGACCCAGCGATGCTGCCGAGTGCCTGTGCATACGTTACCGACGGAAGTACCAGGGCCCCTACGGTCAGGAGCACGGCCATTGCTCGCTCTCGCATGCTTTGCCTCCACGGACCTCCCCGGAAAACTCCGTATTTTTTCGCTATACGAATCTCTTTTCCAGGGGCGGACGAAGATATACGCTTCAGGCTCGGCACTGTCAAGGTTGTTGCCCGAAAATTGAGTCCGCGCAGGCAGTTAGGCGAGCAGGCTATAATCCTCGACGCTTCGCATGGCGAAAAATTCGAAGGCCGAATTCGTCGCATCCCTCGAGCGGGGGCTGCGCGTGCTGCAAACGTTCTCCGGCGAGTATCCCCAACTGACGCTCAGCGAAGTGGCGGCACTGACCGGTTTGACGCCCGCCACGGCGCGGCGATCGCTTCACACGCTCGAGGAGCTCGGATACGTCGGCAGGACCGGCCGCCGGTTTCTGCTGCGGCCGAAGGTTCTGGCCATCGGCACCGGCTACCTCAGTGCGATCAACGCTGAAGTCGTCCTCCAACCGTTTCTGCAGGAAGTCGTGAACGAGGTCGGAGGCAGCTCGTCCGTCACGGTTCTGGATGAAACCGACATTGTTTATATTGCGCACGCGTCACTGAATCGCGCGATTCGTCTCACGGCAGGCGCGGGCTCACGCTATCCGGCGTATCCCACGTCGATGGGGCGTGTACTGCTGGCTTTCCAGCCCGAGTCGGCGATTGACGGGTACTTCGAGCGGGCAACGCTCCGCCGGTTGACCGAACAGACCGAGACCAATCCTGCCGCGCTGCGTCGGATTCTCAAAGAGGTTCGCACCAAAGGATACGCCGCGATCCAGGACGAGCTCGACTATGGCATCGTGTCGTGCGCGCTGCCGATCTTCGGACCACACGGCCGCATCGTCGCCGCAGCGAACTGTTCCGACGTTACGAACCGGCTGGATCGCGACACGATGATCAAGAAGCGCCTGCCCGTACTGCGACAGGCGGTGCGTCGTATCGAGGGAATGCTGACGCAGCATCCGGAGCTCACGAACTCCGTCGAGTCGGTTGCCTCCGACTACGTGCGATCGCGCGCTGTCGCGCGAGTGGGTCAGCCGATCGCCAAACTCGAGCGGCCAATCGCATCACGACCCGCGCGACGGTAAGCAGCGGTGGTCGGGTCTTTGTTCGGCAGTGTGGACCGGGTGTTGTTCTTTAGACCGGCGCATCGGGCGAGTCCAAACAGCAGCACCCGCCCTACGGCGCTTTCTTCTCCGCTGCGCGTGCGCCGCTCAGAATATTGCGCATCGCGTTGTTGCCCTCGTGACACGCGTATTCGAAGAAACCGTAATCATCGTCGCGCTTCAACGGAAACGACACGCGCCACGGGCCGGTCCATGTCTTGGGATCGTCGACTGTGGCCTCGTACTGAATGGTATCGGCGTCGGTTCGCGTGAAGCGCTCGGTCATGCGAAGGCTGTCGCTGGTCGGCATGAGACGTCCGTTGCCGGTCACGCCGATCGTTCCATTGAAGTTGGCGGTTTCGATCACCAGGGTGTCGCCCTCCCAATGACCGCGCGCCAACCCCGAGTGCTGGCGAACGGCTGGTGATACGGGCCCACGACCGTCCAGCGGAATGATCCGTGTCTCGTGGATCATCTCGTAGCGAATCGCAACGTACCCCGGGCTCTGCACGATCTGCGTGCCATTGTTGTAGACCACTGGTGCGATACCGCCGAGCACACCACGCGAGATGCAGCGATCGTAGTAGTCCAGATCCTCAGGTCCGTTGAAAGGACCGGCGCCAGTGCTGCTGCGCCGTGCGCGATCGGCGGCGCGGCGCTCGCCGTCGGGTGTCATCGGCGGCATTCGCCCGTTTGGCGGATCGACAATCAGCGACGCCTGACGCTGCGGCGTCCCGCGCTCGCCCCAATGGTTCGGCGGTCCTGTTCCATCGCCTCCACCCGTGCGCGCGGCGACGAACTCCTCGCTGTCGGCCGCCTCCTGCTGCGAGACCTGCTTCTGCCGCTGCGCGAATTCCTCGTCGGTGAGAAACGCGCGGGTGCCCAATTTGGGATCGCGCTGAAGCGGTACGCCGATCATCTCCGAGCTCGGCCAGATCCCTTGCAGATCCGGATCGCCCCACGCCGTGCGCGGCGCGACGTATTTCGACGGCGACGGCGTCTGCGCGGGTAGGTCAGCCGTCATCAGGATGATCCCCGCGAACGTGATCACGCCGAGCATGCTGTACCAAAAACGATTCATCGCGACCTCCCCAAGGACACCGGGTGTCATTTCCGCGGCGAAACATACGGAAATGACACCGGGTGTCTTTATCGGGAAAACGGAATTCGCCCAGTGTTCCCCTGGCCCTCAGTCACCGTCACAATCTGATTCGCTGCCACATCGCGAATGCTCTCAGTCTGGCCTGCCGGCCAGCGCACGTCAATGCGATCGACACGCGCGGCCTCACCGAGCCCGACATGCGCGCGCAGATCATTCTGCCCCAGGTAGCTCGAGCCCGACTTGATCTCACGCACCTGCGTGCGACCCCCGGCCGTAATTGTCAGCCGCGCACCGAGACCATCGCGGTTGCTGCGGGTCCCGACCACGCGAATCTCGATCGCGTTGCGCGCATTCCCACTCGTGTTGCGGAGGACCTCAGCCGCGCCGCCGTTGTTCGTCACGACCAGATCGATGTCCCCGTCGTTGTCGATGTCGCCCCCAATCAACGTACGACCTACCCCGTCTGTCGCGAAACCCGTCCCAGACTGCTGGCTGATCTCCGCAAACCGCCGTCCGTTCGTGTTCTGGAACAGTAACTTTCGTTGAGCGTGCGTCGATCCTGCCCGGAACAGTGCCGTGTTGTCGATCACGTGCCCGTTGACGATCGGCAGATCCAGGTCAGCGTCGTTATCGACGTCGAAGAACCCCACGCCGAATCCGACGAATGGCAGTGTCGCTGAACTGATGCCGGCATCGAGCGTCGTATCCACGAACGAGGACCCACCGTCATTGCGAAACAGGCTTGTCGTTTCGAACTCGTGGTTGGTGACAACCAGGTCGAGCCGGCCGTCACCGTTGTAGTCGGCGAACTCGGTACCCATCCCCGCCCTGGGTTTGCCATCTCGCGCCACAGCGACCCCAGCGAGCAGCCCAATCTCACTGAGGCGGCCGCCGCCATCGTTATGAAACAGAAAATTAGGCACGCTGTCGTTCGCCACGAAGACGTCCGGCCGCCCATCGTCATCGTAATCACCGACGGCGACGCCAAGGCCGTTGCCGAGGTACTTGTTCAACCCGGTCTCCGCGCTCACGTCCGTGAACGCGCCCTTGCCGTCGTTGCGATAAAGGACATTGGCGACGGCGGGATAGACTAGCGGGTGGCAGTACACACGAATGCGGCGCTGTGGATCCCCGCAGAAGCGATTGTTCGTCTTCGGTGCGTCGAGATAGTTGGTCACGAACAGATCGAGATCGCCATCGCCGTCGATGTCGAGGAACGCGCAGCTCGTGCTCCAACCCGCGAGTCCGACACCGGCCGTGCGAGTGACATCGCTGAAAACGCCGTTGCCGCCGTTTCGGTAGAGGACATTCGGACCGTAGTTGGTCAGGTACAAGTCGACTCGCCCATCGTTGTCGACATCGCCCGCGCACGCGCCCATGCCGTATTCCCGGTGCCGGATGCCCGACGATTCAGTCGCGTCCGTGAACACTCCTTTGCCGGTATTTCGAAACAGACGATGCCGCGCGCGTGCGCTCACGGCGTTGTCGGCAATCGATCCGCCGTCGACAAGGAACAAATCGATCCAGCCGTCATTGTCGTAGTCGAAGAACAGCGCGCCTGAGCCCATCGTCTCGACCAGGTACTTGTCGGCGCTGGCGCCGTTGACGTGCGTGAAGGTCACGCCGGCTGCCGCGGCGATGTTTTCGAAGGTGACCGGTTTGGGCGCAGCAGCTTGCAGCGCTACGAGTACGGCTAACAGGAACCTCAACGCCCGGGCTCCTGCGTGTCGCCCGCCTTCAACGTCTGGTCAATCCGGATTTGATTTTCCTGAAAGCGACGACGTTCGTCCTGCAGCGATTTCTGCTGCAGCTGTTCGAACACCTGCAGCTCGCGGCGAGCTTCCTCGGCCGAACCGGTGCGCAACAACGCTCGGCTCAGCGCATAGCGCGCCTCGAGATGCGTGGGATCGGCCGCGACGGCTCGACGCAACAGTTTCACCGCTACGGCGTCACGACCGGCGGCGGAGTGAACCTGCGCGGCCGAGGCGAGCGCCTTGACGTTCGCCGGATCGAGCAGCGACGCGATCGAATACTCTGCCAGCGCCTCGTCCAGTCGATCTTGCGCGCGATACACATCTCCCAGGTCGACATGCGCGCCAGCATCATTGGGCGTCAACGCGATGCGCCGTGAATAGGCGGTCGCTGCACCATCAAGATCGAGTTGATTGTGTCGACCGCGGCCGACCGCGGCATATAAATACGAGGCGCCGCCGAGAGACGGCAGGGCGGCGGCCGCCTGGAACGATCGCAACGCCGCCGCATCGTCGCCGAGCTGCAGCTGAAGACGTCCCAGCCTCCAGTGCGAGGTGGCCGACTTCGGAAAAGCGCGAATCGCATCATCCAACGCGGTTCGCGCACCAGTGAGGTCTCCTGCCTCCCTGCGGACTTCTGCCGCCGCCAGCCGCGCGCGTTCGTCCCGTGATGCGGCCAGAGAGGCGGGCGCCATGTCTTTTCGCAGGCTGGCGATCGCCTCGTCGTACTTCGCCTGCATGATCAGAGTCGCAGCGTCGTTGTAGATCGCGGGCACGAAGATGGGCGACATGAGCGAGGCGTCATCGATGAGGTCCAGAACGCTGAACTGCGGACGCTCGCCGGCCGCGCCGGATTCAACCGCGTTCGACAGAACCTTCATCGCGGCGCTCTTGTCGTCGGCATCAGCGGCCGTCGATGCGGCATCGGCCGTTGACAACGCCGTGCGGAGAAACAGGTAGGCCGTCGCGACATTGCCGGGTTCACGCCGAAAGGCGATGCGAAGAGCCGACATCGCCTTGTCCAGTTGATTCAGGCGCTGATACGCGAGCCCGCGCAGCAATTGCACGTCTGCGACCTGAGCGTCGAGACGAACAGCCTCGTCGAACTGCTCCACCGCCGCAGCCAGTCGCCCTCGTTCCAGATATACAGCGCCAAGAGTCGCGCGCATACGGGCGGCGATGGGAACCGGCGCTCGACCAATCTCAGACGCGAGACCCGCCTCGACATTCGCGACGGCGGCGTCCCACTGCGCCAGCCCACGCGTCATGGCCTCAATAGCCGCGGTGAGCGCCGGACCTTCGTCGCCGCTCAATCCATTTGCGGCGTTGACAAAGTCCGCGACGCCTTCCAGAAATGCGTCTTTGACCTGAGCGCACACGGAGGACGGCCAGAACAGGACAAGCGCAATGGAAGCGAGGACAAGGTTAATGCGGGACATGCCCCAGCAGGGAATTGTAGGGCGCCTGTTGCCTTATGGACCTGCCGTGAGCCGGGTCCGAAGAACAGACCCGGCCGACGGTATGGATAAACCCGGACCGGGAACCGGGAAGGAACCGGGGCGCAAGCCCCGGATACCGAGTCCCGGATCCCGGATCGCGACTCCCGATTTAGAAGTCGACCTGCGCGCTGACGCGGAACAGCCTTGCCGCGATGACGCTGGTCGGCGTCGGCCACGTTGGGCTGAACGTCGTGCTGTAGCCGAGGTTGTCGTTCGAGTTCAGCACATTGACGATGTCCAGGTTGAGAGACGTCCTGGTGATGCCAAACCGCAGGATCTTGCTGATTCGAAGATCGAGCTGGTCGATTCTGTCGCCGAATTGCGTGTTCGGCTCGATCAGATTGACGGTTACGGTGGTCACCTGTTGCAGGGGCCGACCCAGGGTCGAGAACGCCGGGTTCGCGATTTGAGCGCTGGTGTATACCTGATTCGCGGTCAGGCTTACACCGGGACGGCTCGAGAACGTGCCTGCGAACTGGACGTCAACTTTCGGGATCAGATAGCTGAACAGACCTTTGAAAGTCGTGAGCAGCGGTTCCTGCTGCCGGCAGTATGGGTTGGTCGGACTGGCCAGAAGACCGGTGTTCGCCGAGAGCTCTGGGACTTGTGCTCGCGCGTCGCAGATGTCCTCGACGAGCCTGCCGCTGCTCGTTCCGCCCTGCAACGTCAGCCCGTTCCGGAGCCGCGCCTGCGCGGTGATGTCGAAGCCGTCCCAATAGCGCTTGTAGGTACCGAAATCGTTGGCAGCGGCCTGAACGTTCTCTTGCCCCTTTGCCACGCCCGCCGCCGTGATGTTGTAGATGCCGGGCACCTGGTATCCGCCGCCGTTCGGCAGCAAGGCGTTACTGGGGGCGAACACCGCAAACTGGTCGTAGTCGGATGCGCTGACCAGGACGTTGTCGGTCACGTCAGCTCCACCGAAGATGGGCCACCAGCGACGGTAGTACCCGACTTCGACAGAAACCCTCGGCACGACTTCCTGCTGCACTGATACACCGAACTGCCAGTCGTACGGCCTGGCCCCCCATCCACCGAGGATGGAATCGGCGAGTGTGGTACTCGGACGTGCCCGACCGAAGTTCTGATCGGCCCACACCCCACAGGTATCGATCGATCCGGTCGTCGCGGGACTCTGGGCCCGACCGTCGAGGATGTTGCAGTCTGGAAAGAAGTTCGCGTTATTGTCTGTCCATGGACGCGCAGTGATCGTCGACACCCGTTCGGACGGGTTTGCGTTGATGTAGCGCCCCTGGTTCGACGCGGGATGCAGGTAGCGTCCGACGTTTGCCTTGAGCGACGTCTTTCCGTTGCCGAAAACATCGTAGGCGGCGCCGACCCGTGGACTGATGTCGTTGTATCCCGTAATGCCCTGCTGCGCTTCCAGTACGATCGGGGTCGGGATAGTGACTGACGGACCGATGATCTGTTCCGGGAAGGAACTCCAGGCGTGGTCGAAACGCAAGGCGCCCTGCAGCGTGAGGCGATCCTTCGTCCAGGTGTCCTGTCCGAAGAACGCGTAATACTGGGTGCGCACTTTTCTCGTGAATTGCCCCGACTGGATGGTGAACGCGTTGGGAATCCCGTTGTTGACGGTCAGCTGCATCAGGTAATCGTTGCTGATCGTCGGGAACAGGTTGTCGTCGTCGCGGTGGAACGCTCCCTGATAGCCAAGCTTCATGTTGTGCGCGCCTGTCACGTAGCTCGCCGACGCGTTCCACGTGTGCGCGAAGATGTAGCCCGTCGGCCAGTTCGAGGAGCGGTATTTCAGGTTACCTGCCACCGTAAGACAGCCATCGCACGCGGTGGAGACCTTGTTTCCATTGCGGTCGAAGATCTGCGCCGACTGCTCCTGCATGCGAACCAGGCTCCTGGTCAGATTGCCCGGCCGTTCTTGATAGCCCCACTGAGAGATGTAGGTGCCGAAACCCGCCTCGAGCAGTAGCTTGTTCGTCGCCGGTGCGGTGTATTTCACCTGCTGCACTTTCTGGTGGGTGTCGCCGTAGTCACCGGTTTCCGGCGAGTTCGGACCAGGTCCGAAGAAGCCGTTGTTCTGGCTGCCGCCGTAGATCCAGCCGTCCTTGTTCGACATGCAGCCATCGTCATTGCTGCCCGGCCATGCCGCGCCGCTGCACTGCGGCTGCTCGTCCCAGAACAGCATCAACTTGTTCTTGGGTGTCAGCTGCGTCGTCAAGCGCAACGAGAAGATCCTGCGCTTCTGATCGATGCGGCCCTGTTGGCTGAAATCGGGGACGTAGGTGAACTTCGTCGGATCGCCGGCATTCTTGTTCGCGAAGATGCCGGGCTGCGCATCGGCCGAATCGATGCGGCGGTGGTTAAAGAAGAACCACATGCGATCCTGCTTGATCGGCCCGCCGACCGAGACCTGATAGTCGCGGAGCAAGAGCGATTTCGCCGGCGCAGCCAACACACTCAACTGGGCCGAGTCGAAGTTGTCGCCCTGCATCTTGTCGTTCAAGCCGGAGATGAAGAACGAACCCTTGAACGTGTTGCCGCCTGAACTGGGCACCACTGTCATCTGCGGTCCGCCGGTCTCGGCCTCACCCAGGTTGCCCGAAATGGTGAAGGTGACCTCAGCCGCGTTCTGCATGTCGGGGATGTAGCCCGAGACACCGGCGCCGCCACGCGACGCGCCCGTGTTGATGCCGTCGAGAGTCAAGCGGCCATCTTCAGTGCTGCCGCCATGCGCGGTGAACAACAGCATCGTCGGACGAAGCTGGACCTGACCGTCGCCAGCGACGACGCCGGGCACCAGTTGAAGCACGTTGTTGTACGAACGCGAGGTCGGAATGGTGTTGAGCACATCACCGTCGATGACCTGCTGCCGGCGCGCGCTCTGCACGTCGACGATCGGTGATTCACCAGTGACTGTAACGGTTTCCTCGAGTGAGCCGACGCGGAGATCGACATCGATAGTTGCAGTGAGCGAGCCCGTCAGTACGACGCCTTCGCGCTTGACGACATTGAATCCCTGCAGTGAATACGTAACGGTGTACGTTCCGGGCGGCAGTTCGACGATTCGATACTGACCCGTTCCATCCGACACGACCGCCCGGACTTTTTCCGTGAGCGCCGGACTTGTAGCTTCAACCGAGACACCCGGCAGGACCGCGCCGGATGCGTCTTTGATGACTCCTGATATCGATGCCTGCTGCGCGAACGTTGCAGCGGGCAGCAAGAGAACTGCGGAGAGAACAGCCAGGGTTCTCACCAAACCTCGCATGCCTGCCTCCATCCTTTTGCCGTCTCCAACCTGGACCCCAGTCGCCTCGCATCGATTCGGCTGCATCGGCACAGTCGAGTTCGACCTTCAGCGCGCACGAATACCCGGGCGCGTCTTTCGCATCGCGAAAAGACGTGCTCAGGCCGGAACGTGTATACGACGGTCTGATATGGCTGTCAAGATTTGGTAATAGATTCTGGTTATTGATCGCGGATGCTGTCGAGCGCTTCGCGCGCCGGCGTCAGCCCCGGATCGAGCCGCAGCGCCTCTTCGAGCTGGCCTCTGGCCTCCGCCCGATGCCCCTGCTGAATCAGCACGAGACCGTAGTTGGTCCGCGCGCCCGCGTTTTCCGGATCGTAATCGAGCAGCAGTTTCAACTCGCGCGCCGCGCGATCGAGTTTCCCCTGCCGGACGAGGACGGCGGCCAGATTCGTCCGGGCGTCGCTGTGCATCGGGTCACGTTCGAGCGCCTTCTCATATTCCCGCACGGCTTCATCGAGACGATCGGTCAACGCCAGCAGGAGAGCCATGTTGAAGTGGGTGACCGGATCGTCCAGCCCTTGCAGCGCCCGGCGGAAGTACGTCTCGGCTTCACCGAGGCGTCCCATCGCGCTGAGACAACTGCCGATGTGGGCGAGTACCTGGTAGTCGCCGGGCACCATCGTCTGATACCGCTTGAACAACTCCAGCGCCTCATCGTTGCGCGCAACCGTGCGAAGGATTCTGGCGAGCTTCAGCACGACTTCAGGGTTGTTCGGGTCGAACTCGAGCGCCCTTCGGGTGAGGAACTCGCTCCATTCGGCATTGACCGCTAGGTTGGCTTCCGAAGCAAGTCGAAGCAGGAAGATGCTGTTGCGCGATTCACGAGCCAGTTCGTCGATCACTGGATCCGCGTACGGAGTGTACGGGGGAAGGCGCCCCGCTCTGTAGACGAGACGTTCGGCCTCGCTCTGACGTCCGAGACGCCGGTAGCTCTCGGCGAGCAGACGGAGCGCCGATCCGAAGAAAGGTGTCGACGTGGTGACGTCCTCGAGAAGCATCCGCGCCGACTCGAAATCTCCTCGAACCAGCGCGACGCGCGCGAGCCCGAGCGCGGCGTACGCCGGCAGCGGGATTTCAGTGACATGACGGATGGACGCCGGCGGCACCTCCGTGACCGGAAGGTCGCGAGCCTTCCGCCATGCTTTCTCCGCCTCGTCGTAGCGCCCCGCCTTGAACTCAGCCTCGCCCAACCGCAGCCAGGCAGGCCCGAATTGAGGCGCGCGCTGGACGACGATTCGCAGGCTGTCGAGCAGTGCTTCACCGCCACCACGTTCCGACTGGATCACGGCGCGGTAGTAGGTCCATCGCCAGTCGTCGCGAGCGAGTGTCGCCGCCAGTTCGTAACAACGTTCGGCGAGGTCGAAAAACATATCAGCGTGATACGCCAGACACAGCGGCCCCACCGTTGTAATAGAGGAAGAGTGCTCACTCGCGGCCTGATAGCGAGTGCGCAGGTGATCTTCAATGACCTTCTGTTGAGCCGAAAGCGTTGGAGGTTGAGGCAATCGCTCGCGATACCCGCCCCCTCCGGCGCGGCGGGTGAGCCACAGGCCGGCGACAGCAACGAGAATGATTCCAGCCATGACAGCGACACGGCGCGCGAGCCCTCGGGATTTGAAACGAGGCTCACGTCGATCCTGCTGCGGTGCGACGGGGCCGAGCTCGATTTGTCGCGGCGGTTGGCCACGCTCGACAGCACGAGGCTTTCTGGGGCGGCGGCTCACGTATCTGTTTTACCTGATCCGCCGCCCCAACCTGCTACGCCTCGATCAGGCTTGCGCGAGATGCCTGGATAGCGAGGGTAACCACACAGTGTCGGCGTAGTCTGAGGGCCGCAGTTTCCGGTGCGCCGCGGGGCCGCCCCTGTACGGCGCCTTCCTGGTGGACGACCCATCAGAGGCATTCAAGGTGCCTGATGAACGTGTCTTTGTACTCAGCGACAGAGACGTCACTGAGCAGGGCAAACTGGAGGATCCGCAAACGGGCGGATCAACAGGCATGGCGTTCGGACGCGAAGGCAACACCCTGCTCGTCAATGGACGAAACCATCCGCGACTCACTGTGCGGTCGGGCGTCACCCAGCGCTGGCGTGTGGTCAACGCCGCCAAGAGCCGGTTCTTCGATCTCGAACCGGGTGACGGTATGCGCTTCACGAAGATCGGCGACGACGGCGGACTTCAGGAGTACTCCGAGCGACTGGACTCGCTCGTGCTCGCGCCGGGCGAACGAGCCGATGTCTTTTACACGCCGACTGCAAAGCCTGGCACGGAGTACGCTATTCACGCCCGGCTCTTCAACCGTGGCTACGGCAGCGTCGAAGCACGAATTGGCGAAGAACTGTTGGACGTCGTGGTTGCCGACACACCGCCGTCACACCCGTGCCTCACCCCTGAAGTCACGCGCGCGATCGACCCCATCGCTCAGGCTGGTGCCACACCGGTCGCCCTCGAATTCGGCATCGAGCAATCGCCGATCGACAAGACGTTCAACTACACCATCAATGGCAAACCGCTCGACCGTATCCCGCCACTCAAAGCGACCGCAGGCGAGACACAGATCTGGACAGTGACGAACACGACCGCCTGGTCGCACCCGCTTCACCTGCATGGCTTCTTTTTTCAGGTGCTGGACAAGGACGGGACCCGGCGCCGCCCGTTGCAGTGGAAGGACACGGTCAGCGTGCCGTTCAAGGATCGGCTCACCCTCATCGTTCGATTCGACGATCGCTCCGGCGCATGGATGTATCACTGCCACATCCTCGACCACGCGGAGGGAGGGCTCATGAGCGTGGTGCGCTTGTCGCGACCCGGCGAGACTCCGCCGCCGTTGCCATCGGAGCAGGGCCCGCACGGGCACGCGACGAACGGACCATAAAGCGGTCGAGGCAAGTCACTTCATCAGCGGTTCGAATTTCTGAATCCGCTTCGCCTGTTCCACTTCACCAGTGTAGATGTTGCCTTTCGAATCCATTGCGATCGCGTTGATCCAATGGAGCTGACCGGCGTAGCGGCCGTTCCCGCCAAAGGACCCGAGAGTCTTGCCACTCTGACGGTCGAGTATCCATACGCGATTGTTCGTCCCGTCGGCGACGTAGAGATACTTCTGTGACGGATCGCGCGAGATCGCCAGTTTATAGGTCGTGCCGCAGGGCGGCATCTTGGTGTTGTTGAGGCCGCCGCATCCGTCGCCGCGTGCTGGCGTGTTGGGCGCCACGGAGAAATCCTGAAGCCACTTGCCCTCCGTAGTGAACACTTCGATTCTGTTCTGCCCGCGCTCACCGACGTAGACCCGCCGGTCATTGGATATCTCGAGGAAGTGCAGGTCGGGCACGAAGTTTTTTTCCGGTGGCGGTGGGGCTCCGGTCCATTTGTAGGACGGCGTTGGATCGTTGGAGATCTCGCTCAGCGGCATGCCGTGGCCGCCCCAGCCGCGCTTGAACGCGCCAGTGTCCATGTCGTACACGAGCACCCGCTTCCAGTTGATGATGTAGATCTCGCGTGCGACCTCATCGAGCTGGAAACGTCCCTTCGACACCAGAACGTCGGTCTGCTGGTTGTTTTCAGATACCTGCGCACCCTGGGGAGGGCGATGGCCGAAGTCCCAGACGAACTTGCCGTCGCGCGTGAACTTGAGGATGCTGTCCTGCGGCGCGGTGCCCCCCACCCACACGAATCCCTGACGATCTGCAATGACGGTCTGCAGCGCCGTCGGCCACAGCGGATGGTACCCAGGACCACCCCACGCGTGAACGACGTTTCCATCCTGATCCAGCTCGACGACTTCAGGGCCGCGGACGCAGCACTCGATTCGCGGCGGGTTGCCGTCGCCGCCGATCTCATCGCCTTCGGCCGCGGCGGCGCGGTTCAGGAACCAGATGTGGTCCTCGTGATCGACGTGGATACCGGTGACCTGCTGCATGCTCCACCGGTTGGGCAGCGGCCTGGGCCAGAACGGATCGACCTTGAACATCGGCGCGCCGTTCGCGTCCACTGATTGCACCCGCGCCTCTTGAGCGTCGCCCGCCGTCCCCGCCGCCCAGATCAGAACGCCCGCACAGAGCGGAATCCACGACCATTGCCTCTTCATGACGACCTCGTATCGCATTGCGTTTTTTCAACGGTAGCGGCGAGTTTTCAGACGCGCCGTAAAAACAGCCGCTGGGTCGAGGCGGGTCGGCCTTCAGCATGGCTCACGCCCAGGACACCTGCCTCCACCCCATTCGCAGTGGTCGACTCGGGACGCAGAGTACTACGACACGATCCAACCGCCGAGCTGTCCCCCAATGTCACTTGACGGGCCGTCACGGCGTGTGTTGTCCTAATAACGTTCTCACCAAGAAACAATTTTCGTCTAGCGAATATGCGAAACGGGCTTTTCGATACCACGCTGGCTTCGAGAGTCTATGAGCGCGTGCGACAAGGGATCGTGAGCGGCGAGCTGCAGCCCGGGCAGCCCATGTCGCGCCGCCGAATCGCCACCGAACTGCGAACGAGTCCACTGCCGGTCGCATCTGCATTTCAGCGCCTCGAGTTCGAGGGGCTGCTCGAGAGCCGCCCGCGCGCCGGAACGCGCGTGCGCGCCGTTTCGCTGAACGACGTTCGCGATCACTGTGTCGTCTGGGAAGCGCTCGAGACGCAGGTAGCCATGCGCGTCGCGCTGATGGCGACCGCCCTCGAGTTGAAGCATCTCGGCACGCTCGCGGAAGAACTGGACAATTCGCGCCTCGTTGCCGGGCAGTACTCGATGTTGCATAGCGATTTCCACCGGCAAATCGCCGAATACTGCCGATGCCCGGCGCTCTACGACGCCGTCGATCAGTGTCATGCGTTCGCGATGCTGTGGCTCTCGAAGGTGTCACAGCCGGTTGAGTCGAATACGCGGCACCAGCAGCTCGTCGCGGCCATCGCGTCGCGGGATCCTGTGAAGGCGGCGCAGGAAGCGTCGCAACACCTGTCTTTCGGCATCACGCGCGCGATCGAGGAACTGACGTCGAACGGCGATGAACACCGCCGTGGCGCGCACTCGATCTTCAAGCGGCAAGGAAAGCAACCCTCAATTCAGCCCAGCCGTTAACCACACGGCGTACCATCTTTCGGCTCTTCGGGTGCGAATCGGGTGTCCTCGTCTCGTCGCGATGTTCGTTGCGTGATGAATGCTTACTGAACAGTGACAATTTCGATCTGCCCTTCGCGTCGAAGCACCGTCGCGCCGATGTCGTGCTGATGACGCTCGAGACGGATATCGATGCGGGCATCGCCTACGGCCAGGTCGGTCAGTCGCAGCCAGTCCAGCGTGTCGGGCAGGCGTCCGCGCGAGAAGGCGATGCGCCGCGCTGGCGCATCGATGTGGACACCGAGCGTTGCGGCGAGGAGCAGGAACACGGCACCGGCTGCCCACGTCTGTGGCGCGCACGCCACGGGATAGAGCGTCGGGTACTCGCGACCGCGACGAGGGAAGCCGCAGATGAGTTCCGGCAACCGATGGAGATCGACGGCTTCGCTCAGATCGGACATCGCCGTCAGGATGCGTCGAGCCGCGCTCGTATAGCCGTAGCGCGCCATGCCTGCCGCAATCACCGCGTTGTCGTGCGGCCAGATGGAACCGTTGTGATACGACTGCGGGTTGAAGCGCCGCTCGGTGCTGGCCACGGTGCGGATCCCCCAGCCTGCAAACGACCCCTCTTCCATCAGCGTCGCGCACACGCGTTCAGCTCGTTCCGGTGAAACAATTCCGGCAAACAGACAGTGCCCCGGGTTGGACGTGCGCACACGACACGGGCGCTTCTGTCCGTCGAGCGCCAGTGCGTAGGTACCGAGGTCCTCGCACCAGAATGCCTGTTCGAACTGCACGCGCACTCGCTCGGCGCGCGCCGCCCACTCACGAACCGATCGCTCGTCGCCGCGCATCGCGGCCAGTTCCGAGGCGCCTTTCCATGCCGCATACGCGTACCCCTGCACCTCACAGAGCGCGATGGGAGGCTCGGCCAACGAACCGTCGGCGTGAAATATCGAGTCGTTCGAATCCTTCCAGCCTTGCTGCACCAACCCGGTTTCCGATTGCCGCGCGTATTCGATGAAGCCGTCGCCATCAAGATCGCCGCTTCGGTCCATCCACTCGAGCGCACGGACGAGATTCGGCCAGATCTCATCGATGAATCCCGCGTCGCCTGTCCGCAGGTAGTACGCCCTCGCGAGCATGACGAACAGCGGCGTGACGTCACAGCTTCCGTAGTAGCACCCGAACGGCACCTCGCCGAGCGCCGCCATCTCACCACCACGCATCTCGTGCAGGATCTTGCCGGGCGCGGCGTCGCGTGTGTCGTCGGTCGTCGTCGCCTGCGTCCTGGCGAGAAACGCCAACACGCCGCGCGCCACGTTCGGGTTCAGCCACAGCATTTCAAACGCGGTGATGATGCCGTCGCGCCCGAACGGGGTACTGAACCACGGGATGCCCGCATACGGATACGGCCCGTGGGGCGTCTCCGTCATCATGATCTGCACATCCGCTGATGACCGGTCCAGCCAGCGGTTGAAGATCGTGCTCGAACTCGCCAGACCGCAGCAGAACGTGTGCGCTGAACTGGTGTGCGGTCCGGTCTTCATCGGCAACACGTCGCCGAACCACAGGCTCAAAGCGGGCGCGTACCCGTCCATCTCGTATTCGACTGTGAGGTCGATCGCGGCGCTGGCCATTGGCTCGAGCTGGAGCGTCCACATCACGCGGTTCTGGCCGCGGCGATCGGGATGGCGGTTCCATCGTACGCGGGTCCGCCGCTCGCGACCGTCCAGGCCGCGATACCGCATGAGGTACGCCTCAGTACTCTCGTCAGGAAGCCGCTGTCCCCGCCGGGCGCGCCGCGTGCCACGTACCTCGAAGACGTCGGCATAGTCAGCATCGAAGTACACGGAGATCGGCACATCGATGCGATCGAGACGATAGTTGGTCACCTGAATCCGCTCGACGGAGCTCGCGTCCCACAGCATCCGCGTCCGGCAAATGTTGATCTCGCCGCGGGCGACCGCAACGATGCCGTCGCGACGAAGATCCGGATTGGTCAAGTCCGCCTCGAACAGCGCGTTGTTGGCGGTGACGATCGAGCTCAGCAACAGCGGTTGCTGCCCGAAGAGCAGCAACTCGAACCGGGAGAGAAACCGTGTGCCGTCGTGATAGACGCCTTCTTCGCTGGCTTCGCTCGGGACGATATCGCCGCGCGGATCGAACACCGAGAACGAATCGCCGTGCTTGAGGACGCGCAGCGGCGTGATCGGCCGTTCCGAATCCGCAATGATCGGAAAGCTCTGGTCGAAGTGCTCCAGGAACGGATCGCGAGGGTTGTCAGGCGACGAAATTTGCACCGGCCGCACTGGAAACGAGCTGTCGATAGAGTCGAACATATCCTGACGCCATACGGGGCCCGCTGAAACGACGCGTGAATGCATCGCGACAGGCGCGACGATCCAGTGTATGCGTACGTTTCGTCGCGTCAATCGCCTCGTCGAGATTGTTGACCACGAAACCCGTGACGCCGTCTTCGATAACCTCATCCACCGAGCCGCCGCGGAATGCGACAACCGGTGTACCGCACGCGAGAGACTCGATCATGACCAATCCGAACGGCTCAGGCCAATCAATCGGGAACAGCATCGCTCGCGCCTGACCCAGAAACGCGCTCTTCATCGAGTCGGGGATCTCGCCGACGAACTCTATCAGCGGATGCTCCATGAGCGGCGCGATCTCGTTCTTGAAATAGAGGACATCGCTGGGGTCGATCTTCGCTGCGATCTTGAGCGGCCATCCGCACGCCTTCGCGATTGCGATAGCGCGATCGACGCGCTTCTCCCGGGCGATGCGTCCGATAAATGCGAGATACGATCCCGGCTCAGGGTGAAATCGAAAATCCTGCTCGCGCAGCCCGTGATAGACCGTATCAGCCCAATTCTGACGAGGAAGAGGCGCACGCTGCGCGTCGGAAATCGACACGAGCGGCAGTTCACTGAATTCCTCGTACAACGGCACGAGATCAGGCAGATCGAGGCGGCCGTGCAGCGTCGTCAGATGGGGCGTCGCCATTCGCCGCGCGATCGGAAAGTGGACTGGGGCCACGTGGAAGTGGATGACGTCGAACTCGTGGGCCCGCTGAATCACCTGCTCGAGCATGAGCATGTGCGCAGCCAGTGGATCGATGCAGCCCATCAATCGCTGCGCCTGCTCACACGGGGCCACCAGCGTCGCGGAGGTACGCGAGTCTCCGCTCGCGAACAGTGTGACGGCGTGCCCCTGCTTGACGAGCTCTTCCGTCAAGACACTGACAACCCGTTCTGTGCCCCCGTAGAGCTTTGGTGGAACACTTTCACTCAGCGGTGCAACTTGCGCAATCTTCAGTTTCCCGGGCGCCGCGTAACGCATAGGTATTGGGTCCTTGCACCTGCCTCAAGCAAGCGATATGCCTTACCTGTACAGCGACGCGACAGCTGAGTCTTGCTTATCGCTTCTTCGACGACGAGCGTCGCGATGGGACCTTGCCGCCCTCTTTTCTCGCTTCACTCAGGCCGATGGCAATCGCCTGCTTGCGGCTCTTGACGGTACGTCCCGATCCGCTTTTGAGCGTTCCCTTCTTCCGCCGCCGCATGGTCGATTCGACGCGCTTCGACGCCGCCTTCCCATACTTCGCCATGTGTCACCTCACATTGCTTAGCGTGCATGGACCGTTCCAGAGACGCACGAGCGGGCCTGCGACCAGTACCCAGATCGTAGAGGCGTGGTTCAAAGCTCTCTCGTCATCTCAACCATCGTGCGACGGAACCCGAGGCGCTCGAAGAGTCGATGCGCGCCTTGGTTGTATTCAGCCGTCCACAGCACCACCCGCGGCGCGCCATGCTTGCGCAGCCAGTCGACAGCTGCGTCCATGAGCGCGGTCGCGACGCCAGCACGACGTCCATGCTCATCGACCAACACGTCATGGATGAACCCGCATGCCTCGCGCAACTCCTTCCAGGATTGCGGTTCCAGCCCGGCATACACGTAGCCGACCACCGACCCCCGCTGTTCCGCCACGAGCACCACGACATCTTCTTCGCGTAGCTGCGTCCCGAGGAACCAGGCGTAGCCGCCCTCGGGGTCGCTCCCCGGCGCCATGAATCGCTGCGGGTCGAACTGATAGTGAGTACGCAGGAGTAACGCACCGAGTCTGCCGAGCGCAGGCAAGTCGGCATCGGTCGCCTTTCGAATCGCAATGGCGTCGGACATGACGCGATCTTATGCGTGGAACGCGCCGCCCGTCGCCGCGGCGGTCTGAGACGCGCCCCTACAAGACGGTCTCGACACGCCTCGCCTGCGCGGCATTCAAGTCGGCCAGGGCCGCTCGTCCTGCCGTGAGATGTCGCATGCCGTGGCGCATTGTACTTCTGCGTGTGAAACCAGACCGCCGACTGACGGCGGGACGGCACACGTCGCTTCCAATTCAAACAGCTGTTTGATACAGTTGTTTCACACTCATGAAACGAGCAATTGCGCTGCTCCTCCTCCTGGCTATTGGCGGGGGCGTCTACTGGTATACCAGCCGCCCGGCCACGAGCCTGGTACTCACCGGCATTGTCACGACGAACCACATCGTCGTCAGCCCTCAGATCACCGGACGGCTCGCCAAACTCCTGGTGGCGGAGGGCGACGCCGTCAAAGCCGACCAATTGCTGGCCGTCCTCTCCCCCGATGAACTGCGCGAAGAACGCGCCTTTTATTCCTTCAGCGCCGAGGGTGCCGGTTCCCAGGTGCAGGAGGGCGAGGCGGCGGTCCGACTCCAGGAACGGCTGACGGCGGACCAAATCGCGCAGGCCGAGGCCAACCTGGAAGCGACCCGGTCGCAGGAAGCCGCCGCGCAGGCGGAGTTCGACAACGCGAAGATCGCCTACGAACGCGCCCAGCGCATGATGAAAGACGCCATCGGCACGCAGGAACGGCTGGACGAGACGCGCACGGCGTACGAAGTGAGCAAGTCACGTCTTGCGGCGCTCGCGAAGCAGATCGATGCCTCGCGCGCGGCTGTTGCGCTGGCGCGTTCGAACGCCGAGCAGGTCACGATTCGACGCAATCAGCTGCACGCCACTCAGAAGCAGCAGGCGGCCGCCTCTGCGCAGCGCGCCAAGGCCGATGTGCGGTTGGCGTACACAGAGATTCACGCGCCGATCGGCGGTATCGTCGACGTCCGTGCGGCGCTCGCCGGCGAAGTCGTCACGCCCGGTCAGGCGATCGTGACGATTGTCAACCCAGACGACCTGTGGGTGCGGATCGACGTCGAGGAGACCTACATCGATCGCGTTCGCGTCG
>JBKPNV010000370.1:0-3071 GCA_046732795.1 Acidobacteriota bacterium | reverse complement strand
ATTGTCCGCAGCAATCTCCGTGACCTGATCGTTGGAGCGCACCATCTTCGTGCTTGGCGGGAAGGCCTGAGCTCCAAGGTCGTGCTCCGGGTGGATGTGCGTTGTCGCAAGATAGAGCTCGCTGTTCTTGCTGATCTTGCCGACCTCGCGAAGGATGATTTCTCCGTTGCGCGCGCCGAGGCCGGTGTCGACGACGAGCGTGGCGCGGCTGCCGACGACGATGGCGACGTTGGGGATCAGCGGGGCGCTGTTATCGGGAATCACGTGGACGTGCTCGGAGATCTTCTCGGTCACGCCTTCTCTGATGAGAGGAGTTGGAATCGGACCTCGTTGCGCGGATGCGACATTTGCGCCCGCCAGGAGCAGCGACGAGACCGTCACTGTTTGAATAATTCGCATGGATGAGAGCCTCGGTGAGGAACGCGCCCAGTCGAGTGTAGTCCAAAGCCGATAGCAGCTGCGCTGCGCGGGACAGCCTCCATAATGAAGGCATGCCATCCTGGCGGGTGCCCGACGCTCTCGCGGCTCGTTTACACGAGACGGCGCGGGCAGATCGATGGAACGTGCCGGTTGCGAGCTTCGCCGCAGTCCTGGAACGCAGCGCCGGGAAGACATTCGCGACGCCGCCGGAGTCGCGTGACCTCGAGCGGCACCTCACGTCGTTGCACCTGGAGGATCTGGCGCTGGCGTGTGCCTGTGCAAGCGGGCACGAAGGCGCCTGGGAGCACTTCGTGCGAGAGTATCGCCCGCTCCTTTACAGGGCAGCGGACGCCATCGATCCTGGTGGCAGCTCACGCGAGCTTGCTGACTCTCTTTATGGAGAGCTGTTTGGCCTCGGCGAGCGAGATGGCGAACGGCGATCGCTCTTCCAGTATTTCCATGGCCGCAGCAGTCTCAGCACATGGCTGCGAGCCGTGCTCGCCCAGCGTCATATCGATCGCGTTCGAACGACGCGTCGCTTCGAGTCACTGACGGCCGAAGATGGCGGGTCCAAGGACCCGCCTCTGCATGATCCTCACTCCAGCTTCGTACAGGCAGGCGCGGTTCGTCAGCCGTACGCGGACAGGTATGTCGAGGTGATGCGGCGCGCAGTATCAGCGGCCGTCGCGCGTTTGACGCCACAGGACCGGCTCAGGCTTGGCTATTACTATGCAGATGACCTGACGCTCGCGCAGATTGGCCGCGCGCTCAAAGAGCATGAAGCGACCGTCTCGCGAAAGCTCGCGAGGGCGCGCCGCGATATCCGGCGCGATGTAGAACGTCAGCTGCGCGACATGGAGCACATGAGCCCCGGACAAATCGACGAGTGTTTTGCCGCCGTGGTGGACGATGTCGGCGCGCTGGACCTGGTCGATCTCCTCGGCGAGCGCAAGGACTCGCAGGACCAACGTTCAAAGGAAAGACCCGAGGGAGCCAGTGCCTGACCGCGACCGCGACGGATCGGTGGAAAACGTCCTGCGTCATGTGCTGTCCGATGGTGCGTCCTCAGAGAAGCGAGGTACCTGCCCGGACGCCGAGACGATTGCCGCGTGGCATGAAGGGGCGCTGCGCACAGTAGATGCAGCCGCCGTGGAACGTCACGTCGCTGACTGCCCTCGATGCCGCGCGTTGATGGCGGCATTCATCCAAACGGCTCCCGCATCCGTGGTTGTCGAGTCGATGTGGCGGCGATGGCATCTTGGATGGGCCGTTCCGCTTGCCGCTGCCGCGACTGCCGCCGCGCTATGGATCGGCGTTCCCCGAAACACATCGTTACCAAAGCAGGCTGGCGAGAGCACAACGGTGGCGGTCGACGCCATCGCTCCCGCAGCTCCAGCCGGCACACCTCCTCCCACTGCCGCTGCGCCCTCGACTGTGACACGGACGGAGTCGCTCGAGGCAGCACGGGCGTTCGCCAGGCGCGAGAAGAGCGAGCCTGCCAGCGAGCAGGAATCCGCCTCGAAGCGTTTAGAAGATCAGCGTGCGGCTCTTCCGGCATTGTCGGCGCGGATCGAGGCAGACAAACGTGAAGACGCGAACAGTGCTGCGCCGCAGGTTGCTGCTGCGCCGCCGCAGGCTGTTGCCACGCCGCAAGCTGCTGCCGCGCCGCAAGCTGCTGCCGCGCCGCGAGCCCCTGCGGCGCTGCGAGCCGCTTCCGCAGTGCGTGAAGAGGTTGCGGTGCCGGAAATCGTTGCGCCTGGGGGTACGGCTCGCTGGCGAATCGTCCGTGGTCAGCGGATCGAGCGGGCACCCGGGTCCGGCGGTCGGTGGGCGCCCGCATCGATCGACGTCTCCGATCTTCTGACCGCCGGCGCCGCGCCGTCGGCTTCGGTGTGCTGGATCGTCGGCCGCCGAGGCGCCGTCTACGTCACGACCGATGGTATGCGCTTCGTGCGTGTTCCGTTCCCTGAGATGTCAGACCTGGTGGCTGTGACCGCGACCGACGAGCGAACAGCCGCCGTGTCGAGCGCCGACGGGCGTTCCTGGACAACGACCGACCAGGGCCGCACGTGGTCGGCGGGACGATGACTGCGAGAAAATTTCCCAGTTCGAACTCCCCAACCCCCACGGGATTTCGATTCCTTTGCCTTCTCATTTGGAATTGGATCTTTGGGAGTTGGGAGTTGGAAGAATTCTGTGTAGGCTATGGGCCGAAGAGGCCGCGCGTGCGCGCGCGGGACATCGATGACCCAGGTTTCGATCACAGTGAACGGCCGTCCGCGCAAGGCGCAGGTCGAGCCGCGCACACTTCTCGTTCATTTTCTGCGCGAGCAGTTGAATCTCACCGGCACGCACGTGGGCTGCGATACGAGCCAGTGTGGCGCCTGTACTGTCCTCGTCGACGGTCGGAGTGCCAAGTCCTGCACGATGTTCGCCGTGCAGGTCGACGGTTCTGAAGTGACCACGATCGAAGGGCTGGCCAAAGACAGTCAGCTGCATCCGCTGCAGAATGGCTTCTGGGAAGAGCACGGCCTGCAATGCGGCTACTGCACGCCCGGCATGATCATGTCCGGCGTCAACCTCCTTGGTGAGAACCCACACCCGAACGAACGCGAAATCCGCGAAGGTTTGTCGGGCAATTTCTGCCGGTG
>JBKPNV010000369.1:0-10864 GCA_046732795.1 Acidobacteriota bacterium | reverse complement strand
CGCGCCGGCGCCGCGGCTGCCCAGCGGCACGCCCGACTTCTCCGGGATATGGCTCACCGCTACCAAATTCCCATGCACCCCCGGCAAGGAAGGCGGTTTCTTCGACTGTGGACTGGAACTCCCGATTTCACCGCTGGCCGTCAACCTCGGCGCGAATCTGCCAGGAGGCCTGCCCTATCAGCCCTGGGCCGAGGCGCTCGTCAAACAAAGAACGGCAGACCAAAGCAAGGACGACCCGCACGTCCGGTGTCTCCCGGACAATCCGCCTCGTCCCTACGGACTGCCCCATCTCACGAAAGCACTACACACGCCCAGGCTGCTCGTGCTGCTGAATGAAGTCAACGCGATGTACCGGCAGATCTTCATTGACGGCCGGCCGCTGCCGGAGGATCCGACTCCCTCGTGGAACGGCTATTCGACAGCCTCCTGGGAGGGTGACACGCTCGTGGTTCGTACGATCGGTTTCCGCGACGGCCTCTGGCTCGACACGAGCGGCAGCACGATGTCCGACGCCGCGAAGATGACCGAACGCATCCGCCGACCGAATTTCGGGACACTCGACATCGAAGTCACCGTCGACGATCCGAAGACGTACACGCGGCCGTGGACGGTGTCGATGCCTCAAAGCATCGTGCTCGATACGGAACTGATCGACGAGTTCTGCCTCGAGAACGAGAAGTCGTCGCAGCACATGAACGCCAAGTAGGCGTCACGTCAGGTTGCCTCAGACCGCAGGAACCGCGCGATCTCTTCGATCATCGCGTCGCCGTCGAGCAGATCGTCATCATTGTGATCGGCGTGTGGAATCGAGAGAAACGTCTTTCGTGCACTCGCCGCCGAGTCGTAGACGCGCCGGCTCTGCTCGAAGGGAACGATGCGGTCACGCTCACCAGCGATGACGAGCAGTGGCGACTTCACTCGACCGATCCGTTCGATCGTGCCGTAGGAGTCTCGGATGAGCGCACGGACCGGCAGCCACCAGTAGTGATACAGGCCGACATCCGCCATCGACGTGAACGGCGATCGCAGGACGAGCGCTGCCGGTGCGTGCTCCGCGGCGAGATCGACGGCAACTGCAGTGCCAAGGGATTCACCGAAATAGACCAGTCGAGTCGCTTCGACATCGTCGCGAGCGATCAGATACTCACGCGCAGCGCGCGCGTCTCGCGCCAGCCCCGTTTCGGTCGGCGTGCCAGGGTTTTCACCGAACCCTCGATAATCGAACAGAAAGACCTGCTGACCACGATCGACGAGCGCCCGGGCAAGGGGAACGCGGTGAGCGCGGTTGCCTGCGTTGCCGTTGAAGACCAGCACGGTGGTGCGCGGTCCTGCGCGCGCCACCGGAAAGAACCAGCCGTTGAGGCGCAGGCCGTCCGCTGTGTCGAACATCACCGGTCGCACCTCACTGAGACCGAGGGACGCCAGGGATGGAACGGCGACCATCGGGAAGTACATCAGCCGCCGCTGCATCGTCCACACCACCAGCAGCAGCACGGCAATGATGATTCCGGTCACGATGATGGTGTCGCGAAGCCCGTCGTGGAAGAATGGTGTCATTCTCTGGAGCCGGGACATGTGTCGACAGCGGAAGCCATATGCGGTGCGTGTACTTGTCGCGCTTGCGATTACTCTCTCATGCACGTCGGCGTTCGCCCAGTGGTTGAAGTACCCGACCGCGGGCCTGCCGCGGACAGGCAATGGCAAGTTCGACCCATCGGCGAAAGCGCCACGCACGCCTGACGGCAAGCCCGACTTCACCGGGATCTGGTTGACGGACAATGCCAATTGTCCCAACAACGGAAATTCGGACTTGCTCGTGTGCGGCGTCGAGCTGCCCATGTCGCGTTACGGCATCAATATGGGCGCGAGTATGCAGGGAGGGCTGCCGTATCAGCCGTGGCTCGCGAAGCTGGTGAAGGAGCGCACTGCGACCGAGGCGAAGGACGATCCACATGTGCGCTGCCTTCCGGACACGTTCCTGCGCGCCTACGGGTTGCCGCACCTGTTGAAGTTCGTCCAGACGCCGAGCCTCCTCGTGATGCTCAACGAGATGAACGCCGGCTACCGTCAAGTGTTCCTCGATGGACGCCCCTTGCCTCAGGATCCAGTGCCGTCATGGCAGGGGTATTCTTCCGCCACGTGGTCCGGCGACACGCTCATCGTGAACTCGATCGGGTTCCGCGATGACATCTGGATCGACTGGAATGGGAGCGTGATCACCGAGTCCGCGAAGGTCCAGGAGCGCATCAGTCGTCCCGACTACGGTCATCTCGAAATCGGCGTCACCGTTGACGATCCAAAGGCATACACCAAGCCGTGGAGCGTGACGCTCCGACAGCGGCTCGCGGCCGACACCGAGCTCGTGGACGAGATCTGCCTCGAGAACGAACAGTCTTCTAAACGCATGAAGTGACTCAGGTCAAGAGTCAAGGGTCAAAGGTAACGTGAGTGCGCACGTTCTCGTGAAAGACAACAGGCTCCTGGACGGCAGGGCGGTCCGCGACCGCATCCTGGCGGGTGTGGCCGAGCGCGTGCGCCACGCCGCTGCGACGCACGTGATTGGCCGTCTCGTCTCGATCAGCATCGGCGAGCACAAAGAAGTCGCCGTCTATGTGCGGGGCCAGGCGAGCGCCGCGAAGAGAGTCGGCCTCCATTTCGAGGAACAGACCTGGTCCGACACGCTCACACAGGAAGAGTGCAAGGCGCGGCTCGTTGCCATGAACGATGACCCCGATGTGCTCGGTGTCATCCTGCAGCGCCCCGTGCCCAAACACATTCACGGCCGTTCGCTGGCTTCCGCGATCCATCCGTTCAAGGATCTCGAAGGCATGAATCCCGCCTCCATCGGCAACATCGTGTACAACGAGTTGGCACTCGCGCCATGTACCGCGGCCGCGTCGGTCGAGCTGATCAAGGCCACGGGCCTGAATCTGCATGGGCTCGAGGTTGTGATGGTGGGGCACTCGGAGATCGTCGGCAAACCAGCGGCGTTCATGCTGATGGCAGAAGGCGCCACCGTGACGGTCTGCCATCATCTGACGCGTTCGGTCGCTGCGCACTCGCGCCGCGCGGATGCGGTGCTCGTCGCGGTCGGCAAACCGCGCTTTCTGCATGCCGACATGGTCAAGCCGGGTGCAGCCGTTATCGACATTGGCATCAATCAGATCACGGGACCGAACGGCGAGACGCTGATCGTCGGTGACGTCGACACCGATGGCGTCAAGGAAGTCGCGAGCTGGGTCACGCCAGTGCCAGGCGGCGTGGGCCCGGTGACGGTGGCGATGTTCATGCGCAACGCCATCGCCGCACACACCAAACAACTCGCAGCCGGCTGGCTCGGCTGAGGCGCCGGGCATTGCTGTCGGCCGACGCGCTCCGACGAAGCCAGACAGCACAGGTCGCAGCGGTGCTCGTCGTGAGCGGCATCGGTGGATTCCATGCCGGCATGGTGACCTTCCCCGACTGGCAGGTCGCGGTGGAGACCGCCCAGGTCGTCGCCGGCATCGTCCGCTATCCCGTCGACAATCCTTTCTACCTCTATCACCTCAAGCTCTGGACCGTTCTGCACCAGATCTGCGCGCTCCTCCTGCAGGCCGGCATCTCCGAGATCACGCTCTCGAAAGCCGTCAGCGGCGTACTCGGAATGGTCAGCTTTCAAGCGATCGCGATGATCGTCTACGCGTTGAGCCGTGACGCGCTGCTCGCCATCGGCTCCGTGTTCCTCATCGCGATCACGCGGACGGCCGAGTATGGCGTCAACTACCCGATCTACCTGGTGGGCAGTCCGCACACCTACGGCGTGATCGGGCTTTCATGGATCGTCCTCATCGCGGGGCTCGCCGGGGCCGGTTGGTACAGGACGGCTGGTTTTCTGCTGGGGATCGCACCGGCCGTGCACCCGTCGCTCGGCGCCTGGTTCGCAATGACGATGGGGGTGGCCGCTGTCTGGCATATGCGGCGCGACGAACCAGAGGTCCGGCCGGCGGTGAAGTTCGTCCTGCTCGGTGGCGGCGTCACGGCAATCAGTCTGCTCGTGCAGCTGGCGCAGACTCGAGGGATTCCGCCGATCGAACCGCAACTCGCCGACCGCTATCTGAAGTCATTCACGTCCTTCTGGGATGGTCATCGGCAGACCGTCAGTCTTGCGGCTGATGGCACAAAGCTGAATCTCGGGACGCTGGCATTAGCGATCCTGTGGCTGAAGCTCACGCCCGGCCTCCCGAATCCCACGAAGTTGCTCCTGAGGGTCGTCGTCGTCACCACGACCGCGAGCCTTGTTCTGGCGCTCCTGTCGTTCATTCCGCCGTCGCAACTGCCGTCCACACTGCTCGTGCTGATGCCCGGCCGTCTCGTCAACTTCGGAGCGTTCATCGCCGTGTCGCTTCTGATCGGTCTTCTGGGCCACGCCTGGTTGGACCGGCCCGCGCTCTGGAGCCGGCTGCTCGCGCTGTATTTGTCGATTGGCCTTCTGATCAGCAGACGCAGCATGTTTTGGGAATGGATAGAGCGGCCTGAATCGGGAACGAGGCCGCTGCAGATTCTGTTGACCGTCGCGCTATTGCTGATCGTCGCAACCATCGTCTCGAGAACGCGCGCGGCCGGAGGGCGAAGCGGCGCTCCCGGCAACGATCTCTCCGCAATCGCATGGCCTGTCCGCCAGCTCACGGCCGCGGCAAGAGGCTCCCTCCTGATCGTCCTCTTGGGCGCAATGGTTCTGCTGTGGCAATGGCCTGCACGTCCTCCCCACACAATCTTCGTCGACCGCACGACGAGTCCGGCGCTGGCACAAGTCGCAAAAGGTTCAGGCCTGCTGTTGACCGGCGGCGACATGCAACTGATACAGATCCGAACCAGACGTCCGGTGCTCATCAACGGCGGCGGGCTGGACGGCTTGCCCTACGCGCTCGAATCCGGTCCGGCACTCGAGCGGATCCTCCGCGATGTCTACGCCATCGATTTGTTCAACCCGCCTGAAGAGGCGCGCGGCCGCGGCGCGATCCCGAACGAGGTCAACCTGACGGCCTGGGAGCGATTCTCGCCCGACCGGTGGCGACAGATTCGGCATGCCTATCACGTGACGCAGGTCATGACTCCGCCACGCTGGCAGCTGGCGCTGCCGGTGGTCGTCAACGACCCGGGCTTCGTTCTGTACGACCTTCCCGAATAGTTTGTCGACCCAGGCCCAAGGACGGAGGAAGACCCAAGCACGAAGCACCCGGGACTGACACCTCTATCCGCTTGTCGCCGATCTGATACCGTGCGATGCTTCGCTACCAAACCGCGATGGCTATCCCTCTCGTGTCGGTCGTGCTCTCGTTTCGCAATGAGGCCGAGAATATTCCGACGCTGATTGCCAGGCTGGTCGCAATGTTCGCGACTCAGGACGTCGCTTACGAGCTCCTGTTCGTCAACGACGCCTCGACCGATCAGTCGGTGCCGGTGTTGCTGACGGAGCGGCAACGAAACCCGCGCGTGAAGCTTCTCAACATGTCGCGCCGGTTCGGTGTCGCCGAAGGTGTTCTCGCTGGATTGGCGGCGGCGAGTGGCGA
The DNA here is from genome assembly GCA_046732795.1 of Acidobacteriota bacterium. GTDB lineage: Bacteria > Acidobacteriota > Vicinamibacteria > Vicinamibacterales > UBA2999 > Gp6-AA40. The sequence continues at coordinate 5,315 of JBKPNV010000369.1, read as the reverse complement.
CGCGGTCGTGTACATGGACTGCGACCTCCAGGATCCACCGGAGGTGATTCCGCAACTGCTCGAACGCTGGCGCGACGGCGCGGACGTCGTCCATACGCTTCGCACGCGCCGTCACGGCGAGAGCGCGCTGAAGATGACAGCTACACGGCTGGCATACCGCATCATCCAGTACAGCTCGGCGATCGATCTCCCCGTGGACGGCGGCGACTTCAAGTTGCTCTCACGCCGTGCCGTGAACCAACTGGTGCGCCTGCGCGAATCAGATCCCTATTTACGCGGCCTCACTGTCTGGCTGGGGCTCAATCAGGCATTCGTGCCGTACGAACGTGCCGCCCGCCATGCGGGTCACTCGCACTTTCCACTCGTCAGTCGCAACCCCTGGAAAACGTTCGTCCTCGGAATAACCTCGTTCTCGTTCGTTCCCATCTACGCGTGCCTCGCACTGGCGGGCGCCGGTCTCGTCGCGTCCATCGTCACGATGGCCCTGGCAGTTGCGCCGGTGATCGCCGGCACGCCGGTAAACAGCGGCACAGCGCTGATGGCCGTGCTCACGTTCTTCTGGGCTACCACGGTCGGCGCCATTGGTATCGTCGGCGTGTACGTCGCGCGGGTCTATAAGGATGTCCGTGCCCGCCCGCCGTTTATCCTGCAATCGACGGTCGGATTGTCAGAGGCCGGGGGACGCGACGATGCGTCCACCCGGGCAGAAGATGCCTCCCCCCGGGCAACAGAAGCGATCGCGCCTCACACCTGAGCCATCGTCCAACACGGCTGAACCGTGCGCGCCGCCGGGCTAACATCGGCCGTCTCCGTTGTTACACTGGGGTTACCGCCGTTGTTTTCCCGATCCTTCCTTGCCGCACGCTCGCTTGTCGCCTGCGCCGTCATCCTCGGCGTGTGTGGAATAGTGTCTGTTTCGCTGCTCGCAAGGACACCGGCGCGATCCGCGCGATTCAGCAGCGATGTGTGGGGCGGCAGCCAGCTCGGTACGGTCGATCCCACCGTGTTTGGGATGGCCCTGGCAGCCGTCGACTGCGCGGTGCAATCCGGATCAATCGACGATCCCGCGACGCTGACCATCATCGACTACTCGCGCCCGTCAACGGCAAAACGGCTCTGGGTATTCGATCTGCGGGAAAGGGCGCTTCTCTATGAAGAGCTGGTCGCACACGGCAAGGGGAGCGGCGAGAATCTGGCGACCCGCTTCTCGAACGAACCCGACTCCAACCAGTCGAGTCTCGGTCTGTTTCTCACGCAAGACGCCTACATCGGGAAGAACGGCTATTCGCTGCGATTGCGCGGTCTTGATGAAGGCTTCAACGATCGCGCCTACGACCGCGCGATCGTGATGCACGGCGCTGATTACGTGAGCGACGAATTCGCGCACGCCAACGGCCGGCTCGGTCGCAGCTGGGGATGCCCCGCGCTGCGCGAAGGCGTGGCCCGCGCCATCATCGATCGAGTCAAGGGAGCGGGTCTGCTGTTCGCCTACTATCCCGACTCGGAATGGCTCACGTCGTCAAGATACCTTGGCGGTTGCGCGGCCGCCAGGACTGCCACGCGCTGACTCCCACCACTCGGCAACTGCTCTCGACCATCGTCTGATTGAAGTGTGCACCGGATCTGCGTGTCGCGGCTGGGCCAGACGTATCATTGACGCACGCCCAATCTTCGATGCCACCACGGATCTTCATCAGCTACCGGAGAGACGATGCGGCGGGCGATGCCGGCCGGCTCGCCGATCACCTGACCCGACGTTTCGGCAAAGATCAGGTCTTCCTCGATATCGACACGATCGATCCGGGCACCGACTTCGTGCGCGTGCTCCATAAGTCTCTGCAAGAGACTGCCGCGGTGCTCGTCGTGATCGGACCGCGATGGACGGCGGCCCGAGCGGCCAACGGCACACGCAGGCTCGACGATGCGAACGACTTTGTTCGCCTCGAGGTCGAAACATCGCTGGCACGAAACATCCCGGTGGTGCCTGTTCTCGTTCAGGGCGCCACGATGCCTCGCGCGGAGGAGCTGCCTGGGCCGCTGGCGTCATTGGCCACCCGTCAAGCGGCGTCTCTCGATCACGCTGAGTTTCACGATGACGCCGAGCGTCTGTGCGAACGCCTCGCGACGATGATCGGCACCGGGGCGACGCCGGTTTCGCGACTGCGACGCTGGTGGCCGGCGGCGAGTGCAGCCGGTGTGCTCGTACTCGGCCTGATCGGGTATGGCGTGTTCCAGGCGTCAGGGGACAACGTGCCCACAGACGGCAGGTCGATTAACCAGCGCGATAGCACGGTCACTATCTCTGACGAGAACCCGCCTGTTGATGGAGGAAAGGGAAACGAGACCGCTCGCGCACAAGAGCTGATGGCGGCGGCGTCGGCGCAGCGTGAACGCAACCAATACGCCGAGGCACTGGGCACGTTGACGCGCGCTCGCGAACTGGCTCCGACGTCCACGGCAGTTCGAGACGCACAGGACGACGTGGCGATGGATTGGATCCGCGAAGCGAGGATCGAAAACGACAAGGGTTCATTCGGCGATGCGATTGCACCGGCGCTTGCCATCGTCGACGCGTCGCTCCCATCTGCGACCGGCGCACGGCGTGCCGACCTGCTGGCGCACACCGGATGGGCGACGTTCTTACTGTGGCGCGATGGAGATCGACGATTGAATCCCTCCGATAAGTATCGAGAGGCCTTGTCAGTCGATCCCGGAAATCCCTACGCGAATGCGATGCTGGCGCACTGGGTTCTTTTCCAGGACCACGACAAGGTAGCTGACGCGAAGAAGCTGTTCGACATGGCGCTCCAGTCGGGGCGGGCGCTCGACTCCATTCGGACCCTGCAATGGGCGGCGTACGGCAACTCGGGCACAGCCGAAGCGAATGCGGAACGTGTGCGGTTAGCCGACGCGATGCGTCGTGGTAACGAACGGCTCACTGCCAGACAGGCGCAAGCGTTGTGGGGACCGTACTACTTCGCGACGCCGCCCACCCGCGAGCAGGAACGCGAGGCGCTGCTCGATGCGCTGCCGCCTGACGATCACATCAGCACGCTGGGATGGTCGTTCGCGGAGTACGCGGCGAAGGACGAATTCCGGCGCCGTACGATTCGATACTATGTGGCGCTGTTGCACGAGAAAGCCGGCCGGATCGATCAGGCGGTCACCGAGTTGCGGACACTCAACAACGAGCTGGCCGCAGAAGGGCTCACCGGGTCCCTGCGCCAAGCGGTCGCGGCGACGCTCAAGCGGCTGCAACAGGGCAGGGCAGGGCGCGCGTCACATCCGCTCTGACGAACTCTGTCCCGATCTTGACGTCTGACGCTTACTTCGCTCTGATCGGTTCGGCCGTTGAGCTTTAGCCTTGGCTATACTCAGTAAACTTACGGAGGGCGTGATGCACGTCAGACGCACAGTCTCACGAGTGGCCTTCGTTGTCGCCGCTGTACTGAACGCTCCGGAAGCGCTGGCGCATCACAGCTTCGCGCCGCACTTCGATTCCAGCAAGCCGGCGAATATCTCGGGCACCGTCACCCAGTACGAGGCGCGCAACCCGCACAGCTACCTTCATATCGCTGCCGTCGACGAGAACGGCCGGACGCGTGAGTACGTGTGCGAATCGCACGGCGTCACGCAGCTGACACGCAATGGCATCAAGCCCGAGATGTTCAAAGCCGGCACGAAAGTGCGCGTCACTGGCTCGATGTCGCGGCACAGCCCGTACATGTGCTTTTTCGACAACGTCGAATTCGAAGACGGACGCACCTTGAACGTCAACGGTCCACGCGGAGCGTCGCCGGCGACAGCCGCGCCGACGGTGGCGAAGCGAAAGGACCTCTTCGGCACCTGGCTGCTCGCGCCGAACCCGAATAGAAGCACGAGCGGACCGCAGCCCATGATGCAGTCGCTGACCCCGGCGGGCGAAAAGGCAGTCGCCGGCTACGACCCGTTCAAGGACGATCCGACGTTCCGCTGCGATCCCGTCGCCATCCGGCGTGTGTGGGGCGCGCCTGGAACACCACTCGAGATCGTGCGTCAGGGCGACGACATCGTGCTTCATCACGAGTGGATGGACGTCCGCCGCGTCATCCACATGAACATGAAGGACCACCCGACGAGCGGTCCGCGCAGCTCGCTCGGTCACTCGATTGGCCGCATGGAAGGCGACACCCTCGTCATCGAGACGGCGAACTACTCCAAGGGCGTGTTGAACCAGTACGTCGAGCAACCGGGCCAACCGACGAAAGGCTTGCTCCACTCTGCCGCGCTCACTTCGGTCGAGCGGGTGCATCTCGACGCCGCGCGTCAGCGCCTCATCGTCGAAATCGATCTCAGCGACCCGGATTATTTCAAGCAGCCGTTCCCGCGTTCGACCAATGAGTACGCGCCGTCGGATCTGAAGATCGAGCCATTCAACTGTTCGCCTGAGGGCGTCACCGGCACGTTGAAGAAATAGACGAATCCGCCGACGTAGGAGGGAGTCGTGACCAGCCTTGTCGCGTTCGATGTCGTCCTCGTCGCTGTATCGCTCGCTCTACTTGTACAGCGGCGACGCGACCTCAAACGCCTTCGATCTTTTGCTCGCGGTGCGCATCCGATTTCACCGAGTCGGAAGGAACTGCTGCTGGATGTGGCGAGACGCTGCTATCAATTGCCGGCGCTTCGCAAAGACGCAAGCTTCTGTCCGCCGCTCTTCGCACCGTTGGGCGCGACGCCCAGCGCGGTGCTTCGTTTCGGCGACTGCTGTTCGGGTCGCGCTCGACTGCTTATTCTGGCGCTGCACGAGCTCGGGATTCGCGCGTACCAGATCACGCTCTACCATCGTGCCGGACACGCCCAACACTGCCTGGTCGAGGCTTGTCTCGACAACGGGCGCATGATCGTCGATCCATTCTATGGTGTGTACTATGAGGGACCGAACGGCGACCCAGTCAGCCTGAAAGAACTGCGGAGAGGGATTCTTCCGACCTACGTGCCGCTTCTCGACGATCGCGTTTGTGGATACCCCGCCAACGACTACTACGACTTCGATTTCCGTCTGTCCAAGACGGCTAACTGGACCAAGTCGCGCCTGCGCAACTTCGCGTACACGCTACTCCACAAGCTGACCGATGGCGGCATCGATCACCTGGAAGTGCCGGCCGTTCTCGAGTGGCCGCAGCATCTGTTCATCGCCCTCGCGCTTCTCTGCGCCATGGCCGTGAACGGCACCGTTATGCTGGCCAGTTTCTGAGGCGCATGCGTCGCGCGGCATGCTGTTCGAGGACCTCGTTCGCACAAGCACTGCCGTGGCGGCAGCGAGCAGTCGACTCGCG
>JBKPNV010000368.1:0-8313 GCA_046732795.1 Acidobacteriota bacterium | reverse complement strand
GCCAAGTTCTACACGCGCCCGTGGACAGTTCGGGTGAACCAGCGCATCATGCCCGACCAGGAACTCATTGAGTTCATCTGCCTCGAGAATCAGCGCTTCCCCACTCAGTAATCTCCCTCTACGTCTTGTCCACGTTGATGTAATAGAGGTCGGTGGCAACCTCCATCGCGTCCTTCCCGAGCGGTGTTTGCATGATTTTCCAATCGGTCGTCGGTTCGATGATCGTCCAGTTGCCGGGGCGGCCGATGCGCACGGGCATCGCGAATGCGCGCTCATCGGTCCTCCACCGGTAGGCCATGCTTCCCGGCTCGTTGAAGGCGAGCTGCAGTGTCGGAATCGCTGAACGCCGGAGGTATTGATCGAAGATCGGCGTCCAGTCACGTGCCGTGCGCGAGTTGAAGAAGCGCACGATGTCCTCAGTCATGATGTTGCGGTACTTGAACTGCTGGTACACGTCGCGCACCAGCGCCCACCATGCTGCATCGTCGTTGACGATGCTCCGCAGCGTGTTCAGGAACAGGGTTCCCTTGAAGTACATGTCCTGCTGCGGCTGGCGATGGATGCCGCGCTGCGTGATGATCGGCTCGCGATTCTGGACCTTCGGCTTGTAGCTGTTGACGTAACGGATCGCTTCGTCGTGACCGAACATCTTTTCGACATAGAGGCTCTCGAGGTACGTCGTCCATCCCTCGTGGATCCACATGTCAGAGACATCGGCGGCTGAGACCGCGTTGCCGAACCACTCGTGGCCGCTCTCGTGCACGATGATGAAGTCGAACTTCAGGCTGATGCCGATGCCGGTCCAGTCGCGATCGAGGTAGCCGTTCACGAAGCCGTTGCCGTAGGTGACCGCGCTCTGATGCTCCATGCCCGAGTACGGGACCTCGATCAATTTGAAGCCGTCCTTCTCGAATGGGTACTCGCCGAAATAGCTGCGAAACGCGTCGAGCATCGGCTTTGCCTGCGCGAACTGGCGCTGCGCCTTTTCCAGATTCTGCGGCAGCACGTAGAAGTCGAGCGGCAGGTCATCGAGCTTGTCCGCAAAATGCTCGTAGCGGGCGATGTTCACCGAGACGTTGTAGTTGTTGATCGGGTATTGCACGAGCCAGTCCCAGCGGGTGTAGCCGTCGCCGAGATCGGTCTTGCCCATGAACCGTCCGTTCGAGATGTCCATCAGATCGTCAGGGACGGTGATGCTGATCTGCATGCGCTCCACTTCGTCGCGCCATTGATCCTTGTTCGGCCACCACACCCGCGCGCCTTCGTCTTCGCAGGCGGTCGTGATCCAGGGATGGCCTGCGCCGTCGGTCCGGAACGCCATGCCGCCGAACCGGCCCTGTTCCTGCGGCAGGCCGGAATAGTGGAAGTCGATCGTGTATTCGCGACCCGAGCGCAGCATGGTTGGAAAATCGACGTAGACCGTGTCGAGATCGCGCTCGTATTTCAGTGCCGTGGTGCCGAGCGTGATCTTGTCGATGTTGAGGTTCGCCGCGAGATCGAGCTGGATGCGGGTGTCGTCAGCGAGCATCCTGAAGCGAATCGTGTTCTTGCCTGCGATCGACTTCTTGTCGGGATCCACCCGGATGTCCAGGTGGTAAAAGAGGAGATCGTTGTTCGCCCGGTAGCGCCCGTACTGACCGCGAAGCACGTCCGCCCGGGTCGGCGGCCCTGTCGTGGACGGCGGTGGCGGCGGCGTACTGGACTGCTGACCCTGGATGTTGACCGTCCAGAGCGGGACGATCAGCGCCAGCGTCGCCAACACCAGCGCCGCCATGCCGCGAAACGTGCGCAACACAGCCTGATCATGCACCACCCGGTCTAGAATCCGCTCATGGGCGACGGATTTACCGGCTTCCCGCGCGCAGCCACCGACTTCTTCCGCGATCTCGCGCGCAACAACAATCGCGAGTGGTTTCAGGCTCACAAGGAAGTGTACGAACGCGCCTGCCGTGACCCGTTGAAGGCACTCGTCGCCGAGCTCGATCCTGTGGCGACGCCGCACATCTCGCGCATCAATCGCGATATGCGATTCTCGCGGGACGGAGCGCCGTACAAGAACCACATCGCCGCAGGCGTTCTCGGCACCTATATCAGTCTGTCGGCCGAAGGTCTGTATGTCGGTACCGGCATGTATCGCCCGGAGCCGGCGGTGCTCCAGAAGTTTCGCGCCGCCATTGACGACGACAAGTCAGGTCGCGAGCTCGTCAAGATCGTCAGCACGATTCGCCGAAAAGGCTATGCCGTCGCGACGCACGAAACGGTCAATTCGGCGCCGCGCGGGTTCGCGGCCGATCATCCGCGCATCGATCTCCTGCGCATGAAGGACATCCACGCCGGAAAGATGATCGAGCCGGGTCCGGTGCTCGCGTCGAGAAGGGCGGTCGCCGCAGTAAAGAAGGTCATGGCCGATGTGCAACCGCTGGCCGATTGGGTCGGCCGATACGTGTGAAGGGGTCAGACCCCTTCACGCGTCTGCACATGTGAAACGGCGTGAAGGGGTCTGACCCCACCGTCAGCCGGTGTTTCGCATCCCAGCCGCGATCCCGTTCACCGTCACCACGAATGCGTCATGGAGTCGCGGATCGTGATCTCCCTGACGAAGACGACGGACGACTTCGATCTGCACCAGGTTGATCGGATCCACGTACGGATTTCGGACGTCAATCGAACGCCGCAACACCTGGTTCCCTTCCAGCAGATAGCGATGACCCGTGACCCGCAGCAGCGCGGATGCCGCGCGCGCGAGGCGGTCGCGAAGCTCCTGTCCGAGCGGACGTAGATGATCTGGTACGAGCTGGCGATCGTACTCGGCGGCGATGCGTGCATCGGCCTTGGCAAGCACCATCTCGAACAAATCCATCGCCGACCGGAAGTGCGGCCATTCGCGATACATCGTCTGCAGCAGTTCGCCGTCTCCGCGCCCGAACGCACGCTCGAGCGCTTCCTCGAGCCCGAGCCACGACGCCAGCAGCAGCCGCGTCTGGGTCCACGCGAATTGCCAGGGTATGGCACGCAACCCTTCGAGCCCGGACCCCTTCTGTCTCCGTGCCGGCCGGCTCCCGATGTTGACGTCTTCCAGCTCGGCTTGGGGCGTCGATGCGCGAAAATAGTCGAGAAAAGACGGATCGTCGGTGACAATACGCCGGTAGCTCGCGCAGGCATCGCTCGACAGTTCCTCCATGCACTCGCGCCACGCAATCAGAGGCCGTGACGATGGCGCGAGCCATGATTCCAGTGTCCCGCTCGTGTAGACCTCGAGCGTCCGGTGCGCGATCTCGGGCAACCCGAAGAGAGCCTGAATCATCTCTCCCTGCTCGGTCACGCGAAGCCGTCCGTCGATCGTTCCCGAGGGCTGCGATTGCAGCGCGAGGTACGTTGGTCCGCCACCGCGACCGACGCTGCCGCCGCGCCCGTGGAAGAGCAGTGGCCTGATGCCGTGACGACCGCACGAATCGACGATGGCTTCCTGGGCTTTGAAGAGCTCCCAACCCGCGCTGAGCCTCCCCACGTCCTTGGCCGAGTCCGAATAGCCGACCATGACTTCCTGCTGACCGTCGATGCGCGCGCGGTACCAATCGATGGCGAACAGCTGGTCCAGGATTTGGGGGGCTCGCCGCAGATCGGCACCGGTCTCGAGCAACGGGACGACGCGTAGTGGTCGCGTCGCGCCGAACACTTTCTGAAGCAACTCGACAACGAGGACGTCCGAGGCCTGGTGCGTCATCGTCACGACGTAGCTCCCGAGAGACTCGGGGGGCATGCTCGCGACCATGCGGAAGGTATCGAGCACGTCTGCGATCTCGGGCGATGTCTCCAGGTTCATCGGCACGAGCGGCCGCGGATTCGGCAGCTCACGGATCAGAAACTCGAGGCGCCGTGCCTCGTCCCATTCGGCGTACGATCCGAGGCCGACGGCCCGCGTGATGGCGTCGAGCGCTTGCGTATGGCGATCGGACCCCTGTCGAATGTCGAGCCGCGCGAGCGTGACGCCGAACGTCGCGACGCGTCTCAACACATCTGTCAGCCGGCCACCGGCGATCAAGGCGTTGCCGGTTTCAACGAGCGAGGTGTAGCACAGCTGCAGCGGCTCGGCCAGTTGCGCTCTTTCGAGAACAAACTCGATTCCCGGTTCCCGAACCCCGACTCCCGGATTTCTGGTCCCGAGTCCCGTATCCCGAGTCCCGAATCCCGAATCCCGAATCCCGAATCCCGAGTCTCGGATCCCGGGTGCTGAGTCCCGAGCCCCGAGTCCCGAATCCCCGGATTCGAGACACTGTTCGATCCACGCGCGGGTGTCTGTCAGTCGTGTTCGTACCTGACGAAGCAGTTCGCGATACGGCTCGCGCGCATCACCCACACGGGCCCGCAGCGCCGGCGTCGCCTGCGTCATCGACAGCTCATCGCGAAGCGCGATCACCTCTTTCAAGTAGAGATCGGCTGCAACCCATCGAGCGAGGAGCGCGGCCCGGCGGGTGACGTCAGGTGTCACGTTCGGGTTGCCATCGCGATCGCCGCCGATCCAGGATCCGAAACGCACCGGTGAGACATCGAAGGGCAGCGGGCGCCCTGTTGCCGATGTCAGCGCCCGATCGACGCTTCTCAAGAAACGAGGCAATGCATCCCACAGGCTCTGCTCGAACACGATCAGGCCGCCCTTGACTTCATCGATCGGTGTGAGCCGCTGATGGCGGACTTCGTCGGTCGTCCACGCTGACAGGATCTCGCGTCGCAGCGCCGCAGACAGCTCCGAGCGCTCGGGTACAGTCAGGTCGGCGCGGTCGCCTTCCGCGAGCAGGGCAGCCACCCGGTTGTGTTTGTGGATCAACGTACGCCGCGAGACTTCTGTCGGATGCGCCGTGAGCACCAGCTCGATTTCGAGCGCGCAGACCGCATCGTGGAGATCGTCGGCGGACACGCCACGCGTCAGCAATCGCGCAAACGTCTCGTCCGACGATCCCCGTTGCGGTGAGGCCGCAGGATCGCGCAGATACGCCCGTCGCCGTCGAATCCGGTGGTGCTGCTCGGCGACGTTCGCCAGATTGAGGAAGTGGGTGAAGGCGCGAGCCAGCGGAATGGCGGCGTCGACCGGAAGTTCCTCGAGCTCGGCGGCGAGCGCCTGGAAATCCCGATCGTCGCGGGCGCGCGACGTTTTGGCCATCGCGCGTACGCGTTCGACAGTTTCGAGCAGCCGCGCGCCTTCGTGCGTTCGCAGCGTGTCGCCGAGGAGCTGCCCGAGCAGCCGCACGTCCTGCCTCAACGGTTTGTGCGGATCGTTCTCCATGGCGGCTGTCGATCAGCATAGAGGAGGAAGCCGCTCACCATGCTCGACATTTCGCTCGTGATCGATCAATACGTCCGACAATTCTGTTCTTACCGGTCCTTACTCGTCACCTCCACAGGGCTTCCAGGCGTCGCCACTCGCCTGAGCTTAAGGGATGGCCCGTACAAATCGCGGGACCCGCGGCAAGCCGCTGGCCGGACGCGTACGGAACGCCGACGCGAACCGCGGGCGGAATCGGGCGGAGCGATTCGGCCGGGCGTCTTCCGCGCAACGCGTCGAGTTGCCTCGAGTCATCGAGGCGCTTTGAGCCGCGCAACGCAACGGATGTCGCAACGAATCAGTACTTAGACGCGCGGGCAGGATAGGGTTGAGCGAGGACTGATTTCCCGGCCGCAGCGTCGCGACGGCTGGCGGCATGTCGCTGGTTCCTCTTCGTTCTCTCCGTCATCTCATGACCGGCCTGTTGCGGGGATCGTCGTCGCTCTCACGTGGCGCTCCGGACGCGCCGCAACCGGCTGATCAGTCTCGAGCTTCAGGAAGCTCAGGATGCCCGCCGCCACCAGCGACCCGAACGACATCGTCAGCGCGACGACAGACAACGACCAGCCGGCGGTGAACAGGAAGCCCGCAATGATCGGCGCGAGCACCGAGCCACCGCGCCCAACGCCGACGGCGAAGCCGGTGCCCGAGGCACGCACGTGCGTGGGATAGGCCTGCGCGAAAATCGCATACATGCCGACGATTGCCGCGTTGGTGAAGAAGCCGGCGGCCGCGCAGATCATCGAGAGCTGCTGCAGGTCCGGCGGTGTCCGGCCGAACAATGCCACCATCACCGTGGACAACACCATCACGACGATCGTGAGTGCCTTCACCCCGAACCGCAGCGTCAGGACGCCGAGCACGGTACCGCCCAGGGCGCCTCCGACGTTGGTCCATACCAGCACCCCGGCGGCCGACGAAGGAGGAAAGCCGAAGTCGGCGACGATCTTCGGCACCCATTTCAGGATGAAGTAGAACGTCGTGATGTGAAAGAAATAGGCGAACGCGACGAGCATGGTGGTGGCAATCAGACCCGGCCCGAAAATGTCCGACACCGAGCGCTGTCGTACGTCTGCCGCAATCGTTGGCAAGGTGGTCGTCGCGGCGTGTCCCATTCGAGCCATTGCCCGATTGATCTTTTCGAGCGCGCCATTCGGCTGTTTGCGCGCGAGCCAGTGAACGGATTCCGGCACGACGAAGTACGTGATCGGAATCAGCACGGCCGTGACCGACGCACCGAAGTAGAAGACCGAGCGCCAGTCGTTGCCCTGCAGGAGCCGCGCGGCGACGATGCCGCCCAGCACTGCGCCCAGCGGGTAGCCAATCGACATGAGGGACACGCTCAGGTGCCGTCGCCGCGTGCTCGAGAACTCCGCGGAGATCGCGTTGATCGCCGCGAGCATCCCGCCGATCCCAAGGCCCGTGACCACCCGCCAGATCGACAGGTCCACGAGACCAGTGACTGTGGTCGCCATGAGCATGCCCGTCGCCATGACCACCAGGCACCCCAGCACGGTCGGCCGCCGCCCGATCTTGTCGGCGACGCCGCCGAGCACGATCGAGCCGATCGCCATGCCGATCAATTCCATCGAGAGGACGATGCCGAGCGCCGCGCGATCGATCCTCCATTCGTCAGCGATCCCCGGTGACGCGAAGCTGATGGACAGGATGTCGAAGCCGTCGAGTGCGTTCAGGGCAATCGTGACACCCACCACGAGAATCTGGAGCCGGCTCATGGGCGAGTGGGCAATCACATCTCTCGGATCGGTGCTCATAGGGGCGGAGCGTATCACTAAAGGTATTGGGTGTGATTTTCACGGATCTCAGAGATGCCCCCGGAAATCACACCGGGTGTCGTATCCTGTGCCCGCGAGGACGCCCATGCCACTACATCCGCAGTGCAAAGCCTTCCTGGACCAGCTCGCGTCGATGCCGGGGAGGCCGATGCACGAAATGACACCAGTCGAGGCCCGGGGTTTGTCGCTGCCACCGGAACTTGCCGGTCCCGAACGCGCCTTGTACAAGGTCACCAGTCGGCATGTGCCCGGTCCTGCGGGCCCGATTGCGGTCCGGGTCTACACGCCGACGCCTGACGCTCGATTACCGGGGCTGATCTTCTTTCACGGTGGCGGGTTCGTTCTCGGAACTCTCGATTCGTCGGATCGCGCGTGCCGCGACCTGGCGTATCTCGCTGGTCGTGTCGTCGTATCAGTTGATTACCGGCTCGCACCTGAACACCCGTTCCCGGCGGCTGTCGACGATGCCTACGCCGCGACGAGAGATGTGATCGAGCATGCCCACGAGTATGGAATCGATGCCAATCAGGTGGCCATCGGTGGTGAGAGTGCCGGCGCCAACCTGGCAGCAGTGACGGCACTGCGGTCGCGCGAAAGGAGCGGGCCGCCGCTGTCCTTTCAGCTGCTTATCTATCCGCAAGTCGATTTCGCCGACGACAGCCCGTCGATGCGCGAATTCGCCGCCGGCCATTTCATCACGTCGGAGCTGCTGACATACTTTGCGAGCCACTACTTACGATCGGCGCAGGAACGCGACCAAGCGGATGTTTCGCCGCTGTACGCAGATCTTCGCGGCCTTCCGCCGGCATTCGTCGTGACCGCTGAATGCGATCCGCTTCGCGATCAAGGAGAGGCGTACGCGAGAAAACTCGAACAAGCGGGTGTCCCGGTGCGGTTGAAGCGATACGAGGGGATGATTCATCCATTCTTCAGCCTCGCCGGGATCATCGACGGTGGAAAGGCGGCGATTGCGGACGCGGCCGCCGCTCTGAGAGACGCCGTCGTCGAGGAGCGAGTATGAAGACGCTTCGCGTCATGACGCTCGTCGGGTGTGGTGCGTTCCTGGTGGTTGCCACCGCCACAGTGACGACTGCCGACTGGAGTCCTGAAAGTGCCGCGCGCTATCTCGATCAACGGCAGAAGCAGTGGTTTGAATGGAAACCTGCGGCATCAGCCAACGGGCCGTGCGTCTCGTGC
>JBKPNV010000367.1:0-18309 GCA_046732795.1 Acidobacteriota bacterium | reverse complement strand
TCGCGATCTCTTCCTGAAATCTGGGGTCAGACCCCAACTGCGCCGATCTGTGAAGGGGTCTGACCCCACGAGCCCGGCTTGCGTTAACATTGAGCAACGGTCCATGCGAACTCGAAGCTGGCGCTGGTACGCCGTGTCGGTCGCTCTCCTTGCCGTTCAGGTGAGCGTGTCGGCGCTCGGCACCATCGGCATGTGCGTGGATCGGCCACACACGCATGGAGGTGTACCTGCGCCTGACTGCGTGATGTATCACTCGCAGCCGGGCACACCGCCGGACGCGTCGTATCACGATCATCAGCATCATCAGGACAACGGTTCTTCGAGCGACACCGCACGTCTGGCGTGCAGCTGCTCATCCGATCTGCTCACGCTGCTGACGACGGAGATCGCGGTCGTTCCGGGCAGCATCGGTATCGCGCTACCGCTTCTCGCAACCACGTCGCCGCTCGCGCGCACGACGCCGGCTCCTGACATGCGTCCCGCTCCTCTGTCGCCGCCTCCCAGACCCTCACTGTCGTAACACCTGATATCGCGAGGCGGGAATAAAGTCCCGCCTTCATCAATTGCTAGCGTCGAAGGGCGGGTCTGAAGACCCGCCTCTACCTGCAAAAGCGCGGCGGGTCTGAGCCCCGCCTCTACCGACGTTTGTAGCGCGGGTCTCTGTACCCGCCGACAAGGACCGCGATCAGGCAAGGCTATGAAAACGAGCTGGTTGTGCTGCCTCGTCGCGACGGCATGCTGTGCTGTCGGGCCGGCGCCCGAGGCGCACGCACAAGAGACGATTCAGTTTGCCAGCGTCAGCGGACGTGTGACCGATGGGCAGGGCGCCGTTATTCCCGGCGCCCAGGTCAGCGCACGCCAGACCGAGACCAACATCACCGCGCACACGGTGACGAATGGAGAAGGACGCTTCCGGTTCCCGTATCTCAGGGTGGGAACCTACGAGATCAACGTGCACGTCGACGGATTCACGGACCTGACGCGAATCGTGGTGACGACGGTCGGGTCGGCTTTCGATATTCCAATCGTCCTCACCCTCGCGGGATTGGAATCGCGCGTCACCGTGACTGGCGCCGCGACCATGCTCGAGGCAGCGCGGAGTCAGATCGCGGCGACGGTGCCACAGAAGGAGATCCAGAATGTGCCGCTGAACGGGCGCAATTTCCTCGACCTCGCGCTTCTCATCCCGGGAGTCTCGCCGACGAACATCGGCAGCACGCAGTTGTTTCCGGAAACATCGGCGGTGCCCGGCCAGGGTATTTCGATCAGCAGCCAACGCAATCTGTCGAACAACTTCATCGTGGACGGCCTGTCGGCAAACGATGATGCAGCAGGGTTGAGCGGAATCACGTACGGCGTCGACGCCTTGGAGCAGTTCCAGGTCGTCACGTCAGGCGGACAAGCCGAGCTCGGTCGCGCTCTCGGCGGCTACATCAACATCGTCACCAAGAGCGGGACGAACGCAATGCGTGGCACGCTCTACGATTTCATTCGCGACGACAATTTCAACGCGCCCAATGCGCTCTCCGGCACGACGCTGCCGATGAATCAGCAGCAGTACGGGGCGAGTCTGGGCGGCCCAATCGCCCGCGACCGCACATTCTTCTTCGCCAATTTCGAGCAGCGTCTGCTCGATCAGACCGGACTCGTCACGATCCTTCCCGAGAACGTGGCCGCCATCAACGCGCGGCTCGCCGCCACCGCCTACCCGGGTTCGTCAATCACCACTGGGATTTATCCGAACCCTGTGCATAGCGCCAACGTGCTCGGAAAGCTCGATCACCATGCCAGTGGATCGGATCACCTCAGCGTCAGGTACGCCCTGTATCGCGTCGCGTCGGATAACTCGCGCGGTGCCGGTGCACTGAATGCACCGACCGCTTCTGCGGGTCTCGACAACGTGGACCATTCGCTCGGCTTCGGCAACACATGGACGATGTCTTCGCGAACCGTCAACGAGACACGCGCGCAGTTTGCATACAGCGACTTGAAAGCCTTCCCGACAGATTTGATCGGACCTGCTGTCAACATCATCGGCGTCGCTGCTTTCGGGACGTCGTCGGGCAGCCCGACGCGTCGCACGAACACGATGTATCAGGTCGTCGACACGTTGTCGCACCAGGCCGGTGCACATGCGTTGCGCGCCGGCGTGGACTTCGTCTTCAACGACAACACGATCACCTACCCACGATCGTTCCGCGGCAACTATTCGTTCTCGTCTCTCGCCGATTTCATGACCGGCAACTACGCCGGCTTTGCCCAGACGTTCGGCAATCCCGTCGTGTCACAAACGAATCCGAATATCAGCATGTATGCGCAGGACGAGTGGCGGATGGGATCGAGCCTGACGCTGAACCTCGGTCTGCGGTACGATCTTCAATTCCTGTCACCGATTGAGACCGACACGAACAATGCCTCACCGCGACTGGGCTTTGCCTGGTCGCCGGGCTCATCACAGGATCTCGTGGTCCGCGGCAGCGCCGGTCTCTTTTTCGATCGCGTACCGCTTCGCGCCGTCGCCAACGCCATTCTGTCGGCGGAGAACACAACAGATGTCACGAGGCTTCATCAACCGAGCGTGTCAGGACTGATTCCCACCCAGGCCGGAGCTCCGACGTTTCCGAATATCCTGCCGGCGCAGATCCTGACGACGACACTCGTCGACTTCACGACGGTGGACAGGCACCTGCAGAACGCGTACTCGAAGCAGGTCAGCATTGAAGTGGAGCGGGTGCTCGCCGCGGGCCTCACGGCGACTGCCGGATATCAGTACCTGCGCGGCGAGAGCCTGCTGATGTCAGTGAATCAGAACGTGCCGACATGCATCGCGGCGGGCACCAACAACGGCTGCCGGCCCGACGCGACTTACAGGAACAACAGTCAGTACTCCTCGGTCGCCGATTCGACATATCACGGGCTGCACCTGTCGCTGGTGCAACGGCCCACGAGATGGGCGAGTGTCCGCGCCACCTATACGCTTTCGAAGTCGATGAACAACGTCGGTGAGGCTTTCTTCAGCTCACCAGTAGACCCGACCGACATCATGCGGGATTGGAGCCGCTCCGACGACGACCAGCGGCATCGTTTCGTCATCAACGGCACCGTGAATACACCGATGACGCCAGCCCTGACGGCGTGGGAAGCGTTGACGCACGGATTCCAGGTGAGCAGCTTCCTGCAGTATTACTCGGCGCTTCCGTTCAACATCACGTCCGGCGTCGCGAACTTGCAAGGGACAACCAGCCGGCCGCTCGCAGATGGCGCAACGGCGGCACCCAATTTCGACGTGCGCGCCGTGAGTCTGATCCCACGGAACGCCGGAATCGGAAGTGATTTCTTCAGTGTGAATCTGCGGGTGAGCCGTTCGTTCCGGATCGCTGGCGACGTAAAAGTCGAAGGACTCGTGGAGGCCTTCAACATCACCAATCGTGTGAACACCGTGACGAGAAACGCGAATTTCGGACCGGATGCGTATCCAACCAACCCGTTGCCGACGTTCAATCAGATCACCGCGGTTGGCGATCCAAGGGCGTTTCAATTCGGCGTGCGTTTGATGTTCTGATGAATTGACGGCTGTCCGTCAGAAAGGACCAGTGGCATGAACCGGTTGGGAACGCGGGCGCCGATCGTCGTCGGGAGCGCGCTGATCCTCGTCGCGTTCGCAGTCGCCGCGACGACAGTCGCTCTTCCGAGCGGCGCGACGACGCTCGTCGCCGAAGGGGCGACGAGCAGCTATCCACTCGCGATCGAAGGACGTACGAATGCGTATGCCTCGCTTGCCGCAGACGGTCAGTTCGCCGTCCTCTCGTGGGGTGCGAGCACGACCGACGGTGTCACCGACATCTATGCCGCGGCGAGCACGGACGGCGGACGCACGTTCGCCGCCCCGACCCGGGTCAATCAGGTTGCCGGCGAGGCCAATCTCACCGGTGAGCAGCCACCGCGGGTGGCCTTGGTCCCGCGACCGGGAAGCCATCCCACGATCGTCGTCGTCTGGACCGCAAAAGCGACAGCGGGTACACGCCTGATGTCGGCACGATCCGATGACGCAGCGAAATCATTCGCGCCGCCGATTCCCGTGCCGGGCAGTGAAGCCGCGGGTAACCGCGGCTGGCAATCGATTGCGATTGGACGTGATGGCGAGGTGGTCGTCGTCTGGCTCGATCACCGCGAGCTGGCGAAGGACGGGAACGGCGCCGCATCGATGCAGCATGCCGAGCATCAGCATCTCGCGTCGGGGCAGAAGCCGGCAGACGGCGTCGCACGTGCGCAACTGTCGAAGCTGATGTTCGCAAGACTCGGTCGATCCGACAGCTCGCGCCAGCTCACCGGCGGCGTGTGCTATTGCTGCAAGACCGCGATCGCCACTGATGCGGCGGGCGGCATCTACACGGCGTGGCGCCACGTCTATGAGGGAAACGTCCGTGACGTCGCCGTCACGAAATCGTCGGACGGCGGCCGCACGTTTGCGAGCCCGATCCGCGTCAGCAACGACAATTGGGTACTCGATGGTTGCCCTGAGAATGGTCCGGCGCTCGCGGTCGACGATCTGAAACGCATTCATGTCGTCTGGCCTACGCTCGTTTCAGGTGCAACACCGACGAGCGAGCCGACACTGGCACTCTTCTACGCGATGTCGCTTGACGGCCGTCAGTTCACGGCGCGACAACGGCTCCCGACACAAGGCTTCCCTCGTCATCCCCAGATCGCGCTCGGTCCCGGCGGCGAGCTTCTCGTCGCGTGGGACGAACAAGCCAAGGGAACACGTCACCTCGCGTTCGCGCGCGGCGCTGTTGATGAGAAGGGGGCATCGCGATTCGCGCGGCAACAGATCGGTGACACCGCCCGAGCTGAATACCCTGCCCTCACGCGCGTCGCTGACGGAACCCTAATCGCATGGACCAGCGGCTCGGTCGGACAGAGCGTGATCCGCACGCAGCGAATTCAGCCGTAGACCTCCTGTAGCGCCGGTTTCGAGACGCACCGTCAAACGGGCGGATTCTACAAGGCGCGTCTGCTTTCGATTGCGCTCAGGCCAGGAAAGACCTGCCTCTCGCAAAACTGATGGAGGCATGACGGTTGCTCCGATAATCGCCGGAGGCTTCCGTGGACCATAGCAAAACGGACACAACTGCAGAGCCTGTCAACCGCGACAAGAAAGATCGCGAGACGCCCGAATTTGAAGGAATCACCCCGCTCAAGCCGTCCACCTTTCCTCGAGCGGAAGACGACGAGGAAACGTTCGCTCATAGCCCTGAGTTCCACGATCTGCCAGACCCGGGTCCGGACGTCGGGCGAGGAAAACAGAAGCGTGACGCCTAAAGAGTGCGTTTTTGAAAACCGATGTGTTATGTCGTGATTCGCAGCAGTTTTATCGCGTTTGCGCCGAGTATCGCTTCCTTCTCGGCGTTGCTCAGGAACGGCGCGTTGACGACGAAGTCGATCCCGACCGGCCAATCGAACGGATAGTCCGTTCCGTACACCATCTGACCGACGCCGGCTTCGGCAACCAGATGCCGGAGCCCTTCTTCGTGAAAGATCATCGTGTCGACGAAAAGCTCTCGCTTGAAGTACTCGCTCGGCTTCTTCTTCAACGCCTTACAGTCTGTGCCGGCACCACCGGCGCGGCCGCAGAGCGCGTCAGATCGCCCGCTATACGATGCCAGGTATCCACCGGCGTGTGCCGCACAGATTTTGAGCCCGGGAAAACGATCGAGCGTGCCTTCGAAGATCAGATGAGAGAGGAACACGGTGGTCTCGAGCGGGTTGCCGATGGTGTTACCTAATCCACCCTTTCCCTGCAATCGCATGTTCTGTGTCGTGCCAGGTGCGGGCTGCGGGTGCATGAAGAGCAGCACGCCCAGCTCCTCGGCCTTGGCCCAGAACGGATCAAACTTGCGATCGGACAGCTCCTGACCCTCGACGCTGCCGCCAATCGCGGCGCCACGCAGACCCAACTTCTTGACGGCTTGCTCCAGCTGCTCGGCCGCGAGGTCGGGATGTTGCAAGGCGAGTGACGCCATGCCCACGAAACGATCCGGGTGCTTGGCGACCCACTCCGAGATCTTCTCGTTCTGGATCGCGACCACGTCCCGCGCGAGCGGGCGATCGGCCGAATACCCCCAGGCGTTGATGTTGATAGCCTGGTAGTCGATGCCCTGGGCATCCATGTCGATCAGGCGCTGGGGATTGCCCAAAACGATGTTACCCGTCAGGTTGGCCTTGGCGACTTCGGCCAGCGGCGTGTTCTTGACGACGTCCCACACCTCGGACACGAAACAATGTGCGTGAACGTCGACCGTCTTGACCCGCCGGCCCGCAATCGACAGTTCGCGGCGTTTGCCCGGAGGGGCGCCGACCTGGCGCGATGCGGCATCCACCAGAGGATGCCCGCTCATCAGCAGAGTGGCGGTCGCACCGGCAGCGTTTCTGATGAAATCCCTGCGATTCGGCATGTCCCCTCCTCGGCGCAGCCAGAGTCTACGTGGAAATGACACCGGGTGTCATTGCCGGAAAACGGGTTGACCCTTTTTTCGCAGTCCGACGTCTAAGGGTCTGATCACCCACACCAAAGGAACCGCCATGGACCTGCTCCGGGACATCCGCTTCGCGGGCCGACTGCTCGTCAAGAACCGCTGGTTTACCCTCATGGCCATCGTGGTCCTGGCGCTCGGCATCGGCGCCAACAATGCCGTTTTCACCAT
This sequence comes from Acidobacteriota bacterium, assembly GCA_046732795.1. Taxonomy (GTDB): domain Bacteria; phylum Acidobacteriota; class Vicinamibacteria; order Vicinamibacterales; family UBA2999; genus Gp6-AA40. The sequence continues at coordinate 11,605 of JBKPNV010000367.1, read as the reverse complement.
CGTCAACGGGGTACTCCTCCGGAATCTGCCGGTACCGGAGCCCGAAGAGATCATGTTTCTCGGGACGCGCGATTCGCAGGGGCGCAACCAGGGTGTCTCGCTGCGTGATTTCGAAGACTGGCGGGCAGCCACACGAACGTTTGCCGGGATGTCGTTCCTCTTCAATGGCGCGTTCAACGTCGGGAACGAGGGACTCACTCCTGACCAGGTTCCTGGCGGCTACATTTCGCCGAACCTTTTCAGGATGCTTGGCGTGTCGCCCGCCCTCGGACGCGATTTCACGCCGTCTGAAGAGACACCCGGCACACCCATCGTCGTCCTCATCAGCCACACGCTCTGGCGTCAGCGCTACGGCGGCGACCCGAACATCGTCGGCAAACCCATCCGGATCATCGATCAGAACGGCACGATCATCGGTGTCATGCCGGAGGGGATGCACTTTCCCTTCAACGCGAACATCTGGCTGCCAACCGGTTCGATGCCACCGGCCATCACCGGCCAACCGCGCCAGGCGCGCGGTTATTTTGCAGTTGGGCGACTCAATGATGGCGTCACCGTGGAACAGGCGCGCGCCGAGCTCAAGACCATCGGCGCCACGCTCGCCGCACAGTACCCAGACACGAACAAGGACCTGTGGCCGCACGCCGATCCATTTGTGGAACGCATTCTCGGCCCGCAGATCTCGTTGCTGTTCTGGGCGCTGATGGGAGCGGTCGGTTTTGTACTGCTCATCGCGTGCTCCAATGTCGCCAATCTCCTTCTGGCCAAGGCGGCTGGACGATCGGCGGAGATGAGCGTCCGTGTCGCTGTGGGCGCAAGCCGGTGGCAGGTCGTCCGTCAGCTGCTCGTCGAAAGCGTTCTGCTGGCGATGGTTGCCGGCGTCGTCGGGCTGTTGCTCTCGATCGTCTGGATTCGGTGGTTCAGCCTCGAAGCGCAGAACGTCGGCATTCCGTACTGGATGGTGTTCTCGATGGACTGGCGCACGTTCACTTTCTTCCTGGTCGTATGCCTGGCCACCGGGCTGGTTTTCGGGTTGATTCCGGCGCTGCACACGTCGACGACCAACGTGCACGAAATGCTCAAAGAAGGGGGACGGACCGGGTCCGGCGGCATTCGCGCGCGTCGCTGGGCGGGCGGCCTGATCGTCGTCCAGATTGCGCTGACGCTCGTGCTGCTCGCCGGCGCCGGCCTGATGTTGCGCAGCTTCTTCACGATGTACCGCATGGATATCGGCATCGATCCATCGCGCCTCGTCGTGACGGGCATGATCATCCCGGCTACCAAGTACGCCGGATGGGAAGATCGCACACGATTCCTGCAGAGAATCGACGAGCACTTCGCAACCGTATCTGCGATAGAAGCGGCGTCAACCGCCTCGGCGATCCCATTCAGCGGCGGCGCCGTACGACGGCTCGAGGTCGACGGGCGTGCAGCCACTCCGGGCGAACGTCTGCCGGAGGTCACGATGCTCAGCGTGGGAACGCGCTACTTCGACGTCATCGGCGCTCGGCTCCTGCGCGGGCGTGCATTTACCGACGAGGACGGCGGACCTGGACGCCAGATCGCGATTGTCAACCAGCGGCTCGTCGATCAGTATTTCAAGGGAGAAGACCCGATCGGCCGGACGATCCGACTGTCACAGGATGTGACCGGCTCCACTGAGAAAGCCGAGTGGCTGACCGTCGTCGGGCTCGTGCCGAATGTCCGCCAGCGCAACAACAACCAGGAAGCGGAACCCGATGCGATCGCGTACATCACGCATCGGCAGAACACGGGAATGGCACGCGCCGCGAACGTCCTGGCGCGCACGCGCAGCGGCACCGATCCCGCGCAGGCGACGAAGATTCTGCGCGAAGCCATGATGGGAGTCGATCCCGATCAGGCACTTGCCACGCCGCGGACAATGGACGAAGCACTCGCCCAGAACCGATGGCTGCTTCGCGTGTTCACGACGATGTTTTCGATATTTGCCGTGATGGCGCTCGTGCTGGCAGCGGTCGGCCTGTATGCCGTCACGGCGTACGCGGTGACGCAACACACCCGCGATATCGGCGTGCGCATGGTGCTCGGCGCGCAGCCGGGCCAGGTGATCTGGCTGTTCTTGAGACGCTCGATGGTGCAACTGGCGATCGGGTTGACGATCGGGGTGGCTGCGGCGTTCGGCCTCGGGCGCGTGCTGCAGTCCTTTCTCGTCCAGACCAGTGCGCGCGACCCGGTTACGCTGGTTTCGATTGTCGTGCTGCTCATTGTGGTCGCGTTTGCCGCATCGGTAGGTCCGGCCCGTCGAGCCACGCGGCTCGATCCGTTACATGCTCTGCGACACGAGTGAAGACCGCGGTGATTTCCTCGTGACGTACGCGGAAATAACCCCCGGGACCTTCACATGTGCCACAATGCCGACCCGACGGAAGGGAGAAGGCATATGCGCACCGCGGCTTGTCCATTCGGGCTTTGCGTACTTTTCGCCACCCTCGTTATCACCTCCCCGTCCGCCGCGCAGCTGTCGAAGGGCGGCGACGTGTCGCTGTCGCGTGAGCCGCTGACGCGAGACGTCAAGGTCATTTCGAGTGCGGGCGCACGAGCGTTGGCCGATGCGTGCATCGCGTGGGCCGAACGCAACAAACTCATCGTCGCAATGGCGGTGATCGATTGGGGCGGCAACGTCATCGACTCGCATGCGATGGAAGGTGCCGCGGCCAACGCCATCGACACAGCACTCCTCAAGGCGAAGTCGGCCCTGCGCTGGCGGCGGCCGACGTCCGAGACCAACAAACTCGTGCGCAGTGGCGAGAACCTCGCGCCAACCTTCATGGATGACTTCCCTCAACCGGGCGCGCTTCCCATCGTGCTGAACGGTCAGGTCATTGGCGCGATGGGTGTCTCGAGCGGGGACGGCGAGAAGTGCGCGCAAGCCGCAATCGATGCCGTTTTCAAAGGACAGGCGACGACAGCCGGGCGTTAGGGTCAGACCCCTTCACACAAGTTCACATGTGAAACGGCGTGAAGGGGTCTGACCCCGATGTCACAGGCTGAAATGAATACCGGCGCCGACGTACGAAATATCGTCTTGAAAGAATTGACCGTATGGTGACGGCCCTTCGTACAGCTCCAGCAGCAACATGATGAGGCGTCCCGGGTGGCCGTCCGGCCCGGGGCGTCCGACCTCCAAGCCGACTCGCACGCTCGTCGCCGGTGACCAATCGTGTAACTCGGTGGTCTTCACGTCGAAACCAGCCAGCATCTGCACAGTGCGCGCGCGACCAGTGCGCAACTCGACTCCTGCATGGAAGAGCGAACTCGGGAGCGAGTCGGGCTCACGACGGAAGATGCTCTCGCCTCCGAAATACCCACGGAACCAGCCGACCTCCTGCGAGACCAGAAGCTCCACTGACTCGAATGACAGGTTCTCGCGCACGATTTCTTCGTTCCGCAGCAAGTACTCGTCACCCAGATGAGAGCTCTGGTGATACAACTTCGCACGCACACTGAAGCCGTTTCGACGGAACGTGAGCGGCAGGCCGATGATGTAATCCGCATTTATGAGATCGTTGGATGGCGCTCCGAGATCGAACTGCGCGAAAATACTGCCGACGACATCGAGCTGCACGCCTTCACCGGCATCGGGACCGCCCCACCGCACCAGCCCGAAACTGTCTCCGACGCCAACCGACGCAATCGAGGTTCCTTCGCCTGTCGGATCGTCCAGCGAGCGAAATGTGCCGCGAAGAAAGCTCACAAACGATCTGGCTTCTTTCGGGTCCGCAAGGAGGGGACAGAAGATTTGATCCTCTGGGAAACCGACCGTGCCCGTCGCTTGCGCCTCGTGCACGCCTGTGCCGCATCGCGGCGCGTCAACCGTTTGCGCCTCGACGCGACCGACGGCGAGCAAGAGTAAAATCCCCGACAACGCCAGTGCACCCTCATGTCGACGAGCGCCAGTCATATCAGGACTCCCGGAGAGCGTGGCGTGCATTCTACAAGGTTGTTTTTGCAGTACACGAGCTCATCTTCGTAACATACTTCGCTCCAGCAGGCATCCTGTTCCTGCCCTCACAGCTCTGCAGGAGGTCGCCATCGTGAAGACCGCTTTGATCGTCGTCGTTGCGGTCGCGCTGAGCGCGCCGGCCTGGGCTCAATGGCTGACGCAGCCCACCGCGGGATTGCCGCGCAATCCGGACGGCAAACCAAATCTCACGGCACCAGCGCCGCGCGCACCGGACGGTCAGCCCGATCTCTCCGGTCTCTGGTTGAAGATCTCCCCGAAGTACTCGCGGAATATTGCTGCCGACCTGAAGCAGGACGAGGTGCAGCCCTGGGCGCGCGCGCTCGTCGACGAACGCCGCGAAAATCTCGGCAAGGACTACATGAACGTCAAGTGCGTGCCGCTCGGCCCCGGTTACGCAACGGCGGCGGACAGCACGGGCGCGGAGATGATGAAGATCGTGCAGACGCCGGGTCTCATCATCATCCTCAATCCCGATCTCACCTATCGCCAGATCTTCCTCGATGGCCGCAAGCTGGAGGCCGCGCCCAATCCGAGCTGGATGGGATACTCGGTCGGACACTGGGAGGGAGAAACGCTCGTCGTGGAGAGCTTCGGGTTCAACGATCGGACCTGGCTCGATCACGATGGCCACCCACACACCGAAGCGCTGCGCGTCACGGAACGCTACCGGCGCCGCAACGTTGGCAATCTCGACATCGAGGTGACGTTCTCCGATCCAGGGACATACGCGAGACCGTGGACTGCCGCCGTGCGCGCCGAGCTTGCCCCCGACACCGAGATGATCGAATGGGTCTGCAACGAGGGCCGCAGCGGGCTCGAACACTGGGTCGGCAAGGCATCAGATGAGCGAAAGGGCGAGGTCAACGTTGCGCCCGAGATTCTGACGAAGTACGTCGGCACATACGTAGAGCAGCAGCCTTATTGGAGGGCTGTCGCACGCGTCGTCCAGATCACCGTCGTGGACGGCAAGCTCGTCGCCAACATGGACGGCCGCGGTGACGTCCCGCTGATCGCCACATCCGACGCCGCATTCACTGGCTTGTATGGTCTCGGTGTCGAGTTCATCCAGGGCGGCGCCGGCGGGCTGTACGTGAAGCATGTCTCGGGCAACTACCGGTTCGCCCGAAAGTAGGATCGGCCTCGCAACGCTCGCGGAACGAAGCCCGCGAGCGCCGGGCGAGGACTGCGCGTCACTCAGCGAAACGACAGGTTCACACCGCCGCTGACTGCATTCTCCGACGCGCTGCGTCCGTAGTTGATGTGGACGCGCGCCCGCTCGGCGACGTTGTAGGAGAAGCCGACGGCTCCCGCAAATTCACCACTGGCTCCGGCGGCGTTGAACCTGAGGGCGAATCGATCGCCCGGGTTCGGCAAGGCGTCCTTGACCGCAGCTGCGAGTGCCGCCCCTTCCAGCGCCTTCCCGAGATCGTCTTCAATGGTCGCCAGGCGGTTGTTCACGTCCACCAGCGTGGTGTTGATTGCTCCAACCTGGCCCTCGAGCGTGGTTAAACGCGCGCCGAACGCCTGGAGCTGCGGGCCAAGCGTGCTCAGCGTCGTGACGAGCCCATCGATGCGTGTGCTCAACGCGTTCAGCTGTGTGACGGTGGCAAGCGTGTTGATATTGATTCCCGCGCCTGCCGTGATGCACATCCCGCTCGAGCCCGACGGGCAGATGTCGCCACTCTGGAACTGAAGGACCGGAATGTACGTTTCACTGGGATCTAGAGGACTCGTGATCGGAGCCTGAGCTGCCGCCGGGGCAGACACCGCGAGCAACAGGAACACCACATTGATGATTCGACGCATGCTGACCTCCAAGAGTATGCACATCGATGCCCTGGTCCCAGGCATGACGGTCAAGCGATTCATGTTGATGGTGTGGGCGGGAGGCGACCGGGATGAGCTTATCGAAGTTTTTTGCTTCGCGCGAGTCGATGATCGACCGCGGTGAAAGTGTGACGACTGGAGCCTCAGCCGCGATACTATTGGCCGTCATCGAACGGAGGACGTATGGCCCTACAGCATCGCGGGTTGTCCAACCGGTTCCTGGGTGCGATCGCCGTGCTCTGTCTGGCAGCGCCTGCCCTTCACGGTCAGTGGTTGAACTACAAAATACCTGGAGTGCCGCGCACCGCAGACGGCAAGGTGAATCTCGCCGCGCCGCCACCGAAGGCTGCTGACGGCAAACCCGATCTCTCCGGGACGTGGCATGCCGGGCAGGGCTACTTCGGGAACATCGCCAAAGATCTGAAACCTGGCGAGGTGATGATGCTGCCTTGGGCGGAGGCGCGGGTCCAGGAGAACCAGGACAACCTGCACAAGAACGATCCGATGGTGGCGTGCATGCCGCCTGGCGTTCCCCGAGTCAACCTCGGAGGCAGCCGCGCGATGCCTCACCCGTTCAAGATCGTGCAAACGCCGACCTTGGTGGTGCTGTTGTACGAGACGTCGACCAACCAGACGTTCCGCCAGGTCTTCCTCGACGGCCGCCCGTTCCCAGACGATATGCAGCCCACGTGGCTGGGGTATTCGATCGGTCATTGGGAAGGAAACACGCTCGTGGTCAGCACCACGGGATTCAACGGTCGTGCGTGGGTCGACACCTCGGCTGGTCACCCTCAGACAGACAAAGCGAAGGTCACTGAGCGCTTCACGCGCCGCGATTTCGGACACCTCGACATCGACATCACGATCGACGATCCGGGCGCCTACCTGAAACCGTGGACCGCACGGGTGCCGCAGGAGCTGCTTCCCGATTCGGATCTCATCGAAACGTTCTGCGAGAACGAGAGAGACCTTGGCAAGATGTTCAGGTCGCCGCTCTCTCCTCAACCGGGAAAGTAACCGTGGCTTCGAGTACGCTTTCGGCCGTGGCTGTGCTCGATTCGACGCGCAGTCCCGACGCACAGGCATTGCTGACCGAAGTCAATGCGTTCTATAAGGACTGCCAGCACCGGCTCGCCTTCAACACTCGCTGGGACAACGTGCTGAATGTCGCCGGCATCCTGCTCTCCGTCGCCATTATCGCGTCCGGCGCGTTCGAGATGTCACGATTGACGACAATCCTCGGCGGGCTCGTTGCCGCGATCGTCACCGCGCAGCGCGCGTTCCCGTTTGGCTCGCGCGGGCAGTTTTACCGCGTCCTGGTCGGCCAGTCCGCCAACCTGCTCACCGACATTCACGCCGGCGCGCCGCTCTCGGCGGCCGCGCAGACACTGAAGACGTTGCGACTTGATTTCGCGCAACAATTGCCGCGTGGCAGCTCGTTCAAGCCGGAGGATACCGAACGACGCAGCGAATGACGTTGCGTCGGCACCTGACGAGAAAGCGGCGGCGTCACTGTCATCCGTTGATCGTCCGGTCTCGTCACCTTCCACAGACGAACGCACGATTTCTCTCGCAATCCAGCCTTTTATCGATGTGGCCGAGAACTTGCTCTACTGCCGATCGATATGAACACTGCACGCTTTTCGTTCGCGCTCGTCGTCGTGTCACTCACGTTACTCGTTCCGGCGTGCGCCGATTCCTCGTTGGCGCCGACATCGCCGTCCTCAGTCAGCAACGCCTCGAACACCCTGACATCCGATCAACTTGCTGGCACATGGAATCTCGTCTCGATCCAACCCGCCGGCCAGGCTGAACGAGCTGTACCTTCCGGGGCCGCTTACGCGCTGACGTTTGCCGAGGGTCGCCTGTCGACACGCGCGGACTGCAATGTGTGCGGCGGCACATTCAAACTCGCCGGTGAGACGCTGACTGCCGGTCCGGCCCTGGCGTGTACCCGGGCGGCGTGCCCCACGATGGAGTTCGAAAGCGTCTACACGAGTCTGCTCAGTGGCGACAGCACGGTGACGCTGTCGGGCAATTCCCTTGTCTTGTCATCAACGCGGGGAGTCCTGCGGTTTTCGCGCTAAAGCGGTGTTTGCCCGTAGCCGGGCCGTTGGTCCGTAGGCTGGACGGCCCAAGGACTCGCGCTACGTGATTGCGAAAGCGCGCTAGCCAGCTGCATCCCCGAAGGCCTCGGCCAACGTCTCTCCCGCTTTCAGGCATTCCGCCAATACGCCGAGATCGCTCAGATACGGTTCGACATATTGCATGGGGTGTTGACGCCGGCACATGCGAGCCACCGTGTCAATCAGATAGAACGCCAGCGCGCCTATCGCCTCGACATTCGTGAGTCCCTGCCGTTTCCGCGCCCACGCCAGCGTGGTCTGACCCATCTCCCTCGTCGACGATGATCGGAGATCTTGGATCCAGCTTGGAGAAGGATTCTGCGATGGCGGGCGACCGAGGGTCCATCTCGTCACGCCCCTCCCCTGGCGCAGCACCCAGCAGCTACGCACCATATGAAAAAGGTCGTAGAGCGGAACCTGAATTCGCCCGAACGTGTCGAAGTCCAGCAGCCACCAGTGCCCCTTGTACCGCAGAATGTTACGTGGCCACAGATCGCCGTGCTGCAGCACCCGACGCATCCTTCCTGCAGCGGAAATCGCATCGCGCACGACTGCAGCCTGACCGGAAGCAAATAGCGAGGACGGAATGGTGTCGAATGCCCATGCGGCCTCAGCCGCCAGATCGATGTGCGTCTGCCCACCGAAGACTTCTGGATCGACAATGACGCCGTGGAGCGCGATCGTCTCCATCAACCGCAGGATTTCTTGGATGGCTGCGTCGAGCTTGCCTGTCCTCATCCAGGGAACTCTCGGTTCGAACGCACGACCCGGCACGTATGCGCTGATCGCCATGTGCAAATCTGTCGAGCCGACTGCCCGCGCCGGCGGAAGCACGTAACGCAATGCCGGCTCCATGCTCAGACGCGTGCAGAACTCTGTCTGACGGATCCAGTCCTTCGTCGGCGGCCGGCACTTGCAGAAATGTGTCGGCACGCCGTCGCGATCGAGAATCAGTGCATTGAACCCGTGCAGCTTCATCAGATCGCCCTCTTCGAGGCGCTTCGCGGGCAGCAGGACTCTGTTGTCCATCATGATGACGCGCTGCCAGAACCCGCCGTCGCTCGCATCGAAGCCTGCCTGCTCGAGGAGTGAGGCAAAGTCGGATCTCATTTGATGGCGAGGACGAACACGTCCGGATAGAGCAGCTCGTACAGACCCGCGGCGGCCCAAAGCGCACGCACGGGAACGTTCGTACGAGGCATCCGCTCTCGTTCGTACGCCACGGTCGCTCGTCGACACGCCGGAACGAGAGCGTCACCCACCGACCGTTCTACGAAGTACGCTCGCGTTTCCGAAAATCCTGCTCGTGTCAGCGCGTTGCGCGCGGCGCCCAGGCACAGCGACGGTCCTGTGTGACCTGCGCGTGCCAATCGGCTCCACTTGCCGACTCCTCGCCTCAGCAGCGCCCGATACCATCTGGCATTCGGGCCGCTCAGAAATAGGAGTCCGCCGGGGGTCAGCACCCGGCGGAGCTCAGTCAGCGCCGCGATTGAGCGCGGATCGCGAAATGGTGAGCTACGTGACGAGGGCCATGCGTTCACGAGATCAGTGGATACCACACAGTCCACGCTGGCATCCTCGTATAACAGGTTGGCGCTGGGGTTGGCCTTCGAGTCCAGGGTAGCGGCGTAGTGGAGCGACGCAACTGGAACGCTCTCGACTTGCTCGAAATGCGCCGACAGACCGCGCCTATAGAGCAGCGGGATCTCTCCAATGACGAGGGCACGAGAGCGACCTCCCCGGGGCGCAAGCCACAACCAGTTTGCCGCGCCAGTCAGCGGATATCCGGCTTCACGTGACCCGTCGACCATGTGCCCGTCTGCCGCCTGCATAGTCGTCATCTCTACAGCTGCTCGGCGCTGATGCAAAATGAATGACGATCTGCCCCATAAGACGGATTCCTGCCAGCGCGTCGAGCACAAGACATGTCAGGTGCGAGCCGGTAGCCAGGTACTTGCAAATGAAGTCGACCCGTCGCAGCGGAACAACGATTTCCGAATGGTGATAGGTTGGCAGAGAGGCACATACCGCCATGCCGGTGAATCTCGCCTGCTGCAGCGTCGCTGGTAGCCGCGCACGCCATAGATCCAGCTGCGATATGTAGTCCCGCAGCGCTGTCGAGTGACCAGGTCGGCGGGCCAGCGGGGCATGACGGCAACGTACGGTATCGCATCATGCGGTATCGCCGCGAAAGTTTCGAAGTCTGCCGGTTTTCGATCGCGATTCAAGTCCGGCCGCCAGGTCGCCGCACGGAATGCGGCGCGGAGAAAGGTCGTTGCGCGCATCCGAAGAGCTTCGACCTCTCGATTGAGGTGCCAATCAACTCGCGATGGATGTCGGCGCCGGCTTCGGTGCTATCGCGATTGAGGTGGGACGTGGCTTCGAGCGCGCCACCGCCGTTGAGCAGGGTCCGCGCTGGTTTCGGTTCACAGGCACTAAAACGGCAGAGCTCACAGTCGACAATTTGGTTCGGGCGACCCGTGTAATCCGCGTAACGTTTACGCTAAGAACATCACACAAATGGGCAAGTCACCGATGGAGTGCAAGTCTCATGCATGGGCACAGATGAGAACGAGCAGGCGACACTGCGGCACAGGCGAAAACCGAACAGAAGCCGGTCCTGTGGGAGAACCATGAATACAAGGGAGAGCGCGTCTTCGTTTCTGGGGAGCCGCGATTTCATCCTGCAGCATCGGATCAATTATGAAACGGCAGTCCGCGAATTCGCGTGGCCGCGGCAGGAGCGCTTCAACTGGGCGCTCGATTACTTCGACACGATCGCCGGCCGAAACGATCGACCCGCCCTTCAGATCGTCGATGAAGGTGGAACGCAGACGATCCGGTCCTTCGCGGAACTCTCGACATCATCAAATCAGGTGGCGAACTTCCTGCGTGATCTCGGCGCTCGACGCGGCGACTGCTTGATGTTGATGCTCGGCAACGAAGTCGCGCTCTGGGAAACGCTGCTCGCCTCGATCAAGCTTGGCATCATCGTCACGCCCGCCTCGACGTTGCTGACGACCAGTGACATTCAGGATCGCATCGACCGTGGACGCGTCCGTTACGTCGTCGCGGGTGCCGCCAACGCGCCGAAATTCGATGCGGTGAGTGGAACGTTCGCCAGAATCGCGGTCGGTGACGGGATCGCGGGATGGCATCGATACGATTCGGCGCGCCACGCCTCTGCGTCATTCGCCGCCAGCGACCCTACGGCGGCAAACGATCCGTTGCTTTTGTACTTCACCTCGGGAACGACCGCCAGCCCGAAGCTCGTCGTGCACACGCATCAGAGTTATCCGATAGGTCATCTCTCGACCATGTACTGGATTGGCTTGCAGACCGGTGACCTGCATTGGAACATCAGCTCGCCGGGATGGGCCAAGCACGCCTGGAGCAGCGTCTTCGCTCCGTGGAACGCGGAAGCCACGGTTTTCATCTTCAACTACTCGCGCTTCAACCCGAAGGCCATCCTCGACGCGCTCGTCCAACACCGGGTTTCAACATTGTGCGCGCCGCCAACGGTGTGGCGGATGCTGATCCAGGAACCGCTGCGCGAGTATCGCGTCGCGCTGCGTGAAGCGCTCTCGGCAGGCGAGCCGCTCAATCCCGAAGTGATCGCACAGGTGCAGAAGGCATGGGGGCTGAC
>JBKPNV010000366.1:0-8548 GCA_046732795.1 Acidobacteriota bacterium | reverse complement strand
ACGAGACGATGACCCGGCGCGACCAGGTCGGGCTTTGCCAATCCTGAATACCACGCCGGTCCACGCGAGCTGTACGGCGCAACCGTATCGTCGCTGCGATCCGCGGTGTCGTGCATATCGACGGCGCCGACGGTGATCGCGGACGGCGCATTGCCCGGCGACGTGATGCCGGCGTACCCGACCTCGCCGGTCACCTGGTTCATTCCATAGTTGCCCGCCGCGGCAACCACGACGATGCCGGACCGTGTGGCGTCTTCGACCGCACGCACCAGTGGATCGGTCTCCGGAGATTCGTAGATGGGGTGACCGAGCGAGAGATTGATGACGGAGATGTTCAGCTTGTCGCGATTGTCGATCGCGAACTCGATGGCTCGCAGCACGGAGCTGGTGTAGCCCGCCCCATTGGCGTCGAGCACCTTGAGGCTGATGATGCGCGCTTTCGGCGCAACGCCGCGATACAGCGCGACCTTGATCTTGTGGGTCTTGCCGTTCTCGAGTACTTCGACGTCACGTTCGGAATCCTTCCCCTCGCCGGCGATCAGCGTGGCGACGTGCGTGCCATGCCCGTAATCGTCGTACGGATGCGCCGCGCGTCCATCATCGGTGAAATCAAAGAAGCGATCGGCACGGCCACCGTCGAGATCGCCGCTCTTCTCGAGACCCGAATCGATCACGGCGATGCTGACCTTGTCGCCGTCGTAGCTCGTGTCGTCCAGACCGAGCGTCGATGTCAGCAGATTGTCGACGACCGCAGCCGTTTGTCCGGGGTCAGACGCTGTGGCGGCATCGGCGGCGATGATCGCATCGACCGACAGACCCTCGACGTCGGGGTCGGCCTCGAGTGCGCGCAGATCCTCCCCGTGAACGGTCGCCGTGAACGAATGCAAGCGGGGATGTTGTGACTCGACGCGATCGCCATGTTTCGTCAGGCGATCGACGACAGCGGCTGTGTGATCTTTCCGCGTGCGCACGATGACACGCTGGGGCGATTTGTCTCCGGCGTCGGCTGCCTTCCGCAACACCTTATCGAGCTTCGTCGGCCGCTCTTGTGGCGCGCCGCCCGCATGATTCACCGCGGGATACGAGACAACCGCGACGAGCAACGCCGCAGCGAGTCGCACACGCATAGACCTGATTCGCATGCCCGAACCATTGGCGAGCATCGAGTAACGCATCTAAGCCTCCAAGCGGCCAAGCGCTTCGCGCCGGGCTCTGTTTCCGTAACGAACCGATACCAAACCGGTAGACAACTTGCAGTTGACCAGTGAGCAAGATTTGGACCCTGGCTGATCAGAAAAGTAAGTCGCTGAATGCGAGCGGGTTGTGCGGTCAGCGCCGGATAGAGACGTAATTCGGTGTCTTGGGGTGGAACAAACACCGTGGCCATGAGTAGCACACGCATCGTGAGGGCGTGCGAGTGAAACAGGAAACACCTGCAGAACGTGCTGCGATTCGCGACATGCCGGTGGGCGACGCCGCGGGGCTTCATGCCCCGGCGCACTCCCGCACGATGTACGCGCGGCTGTACGTCGTTGCGGTGTTCGTCGCCGGCTGTTTCGTTCTCGCTCAGTCGGTGTGGACACTACGCACGATTCAGCCGCCGTTACAGTGGTGGGCAGTTGTCGCGCTGACCCTCATCAGCGGATCGGCCGTGCTCAAGATTCCAGCGGTTTCCGTGAACTTCTCGATCTCAGATGTCTTCACACTCACGGCGGCCGTGGTGTTCGGCCCGGCGGCGGGAACGGCGGTGGTCGCGATCGACACCCTGGTGATTTCCGTGCGTTTGAAGCGGACCACAGGGCTGACGTTGGAAAAGTTCCTGTTCAACGCCTCGGCGCCGCCGGTCGCCATGTGGGTCTCGGCCTCGGTGTTCTTCCGCGCGTCGGGAATCCAGCCACTCTACATGCAGCCGCTCGGCCTTGACGTCGTTGGCCCGTGGTTGCTCGCGTTTGCGGCGCTTTACTTCTTCCTGAACACATTTGCCATTGCCGTCATCGTCTCCCTGAAGGAGCGGGCGAACGTCATTTCGATCTGGCGGAAATACTTTCAGGATCTCTGGTTCACATTCATCGGCGGCGGTCTGGGCGCCGCCTTCGTCGTCTTCGCACTGCAGCTCGGAACGTACGGGATGGCCATTCTCGCCCTCCCGCTGCTGCTCGCCGTCATTCTGCACTTCGCGTATCGCAATGCCACGGGACGCGTCGCCGACCAGCTCCATCACCTGGCCGAAGTCAGTCGCCTGCACCTGTCCACGATCGAAGCGCTGGCACGCGCGGTCGACGCCAAGGACGGTGTGACCCATGATCACATCCGCCGCGTGCAGGGCGCGGCGCTCGCCCTTGCCCGTCGCCTGGGCGTGAACGACGATCGCCAGCTTCGCGCGATCGAGGCTGCCGCCCTGCTGCACGATGTCGGCAAGCTGGCGATACCGGAACACATCCTCAACAAGCCTGGCCGATTGACGCCCGCGGAGTTCGAGCGGATGAAGTCGCACGCCCGTATTGGCGCCGAGATCCTCTCGGAAGTGGACTTCCCGTATCCGCTCGTGCCTATCGTTCGCTACCATCACGAGAACTGGGATGGGACCGGTTATCCCGAGGGGCTGAAGGGCAGTGAGATTCCGATTGGTGCGAGGATCCTGGCGGTCGTGGACTGCTTCGACGCGCTGACGTCGAATCGTCCCTATCGCCGTGCCCTGTCGATGTCAGGAGCGCTCGAAATCATCGACGCGCGGCGGGAAAAAATGTACGACCCGACCGTCGTCGATATGTTCCATCAGATGTGTGAATCCGGCGCCGTGACGCCGGCCGATCCGATCCCGGATGAGGTCGACGCGAAGTCTGACACGGCGCCCTCCACCGTCGCATCGTCCGATGCTGGCGGCACGCAGCCATTTGACGATATGCAGGTGGCGCTCGAACTCGGGGCCATGCTCTCGCGCGTCACAGTTGGCCAATGCCGCTGGCCGACGCTGGCCGCTGCATTATGTGAGATGCCGGGTGTCGATACTGCAGCGGTTTTTGTCGCTGAGGACACAGAGGAACAGATCGTGGCCCGGCATGTCACCGGATCGCACGCGCAGCATCTCGAGCAGCTTGCTATTCCGGTCGGTGAGCGGATGAGCGGATGGGTCGCCGCATCGGGGCAGGCGATGATCAACGCGGACGCCGCTCTCGATCTGTTCGATTTACCGGCCGGCGAGCTGCGCAGCGCCCTCGCCGTCCCCGTTGACGGCCCCGAGGGCCATCGCGCCGTCATTGCTCTGTATTCCACGCGTGCAAATGCCTTCAGCCCGCAGCATCAACGTCTGGTGGCAGCAGCCGTGGCGCATGTGACCGATCAATCGGCGAGCCCTCACGTCGTCAGCATTTCTCAGAACCAGCACCCGACGCGTCGACCGACTCCGTTTTCCACTCCTAGGACTGCGTCCCAGCCGACACCGCGCGCTCGAGCTCGCTGATATCGATCTTCTTCATACGCAGAATCGCCTCCGTCGCGCGCCGCGCGGTCTCGGAGGTGTGATCCTTCATCAGTTCCTGGAGCATCGTCGGTACGACCTGCCACGAAAGCCCGTAGCGATCCTTCAACCAGCCACATTGCTGCGCCGCGGGATCGCCACCCTGTGACAACGCCTCCCAGTAGTAATCGATTTCTTTCTGGCTGTCGCAGTTCACTTGCAGCGAAATCGCCTCGGTGAACTTGAAAACAGGACCGCCGTTGAGGGCGGTGAACGACTGTCCATCCAATTCGAACGAGACGACCATCACCGATCCGGGAAGCCGTCCATGAATCTCGCGGCCCGCCTCGCTGTAGCGTGACACGCTGACGATTCTCGAGTTCTTGAAGACGGACACGTAGAAAGCTGCGGCCTGCTCAGCCTGATCGTTGAACCATAGACACGGTGCAATACGCTGTTTGATCGACATCAGCTGTCTCCTCGCCATCTCATCGGGCGGTAAACATGTCCGTCTGCGATTTCGTTCTACGCGGAGACTCGTGTCAAGCACGACCGGCGACACCTCGTCGGCGGCTGCACCTCGTCCATAATGCATAGCTATCCGCATGACATATTTCCGGCTACGTATTTCGGGTCTGGCTATCGCTGTGTCCGTCGTCGGGTCCGCGGGGGCATCGGCTCAGCTGCCGGCCGCATCGCCTCTCCCGTTGAACGTTCCTGGGCCACGGCTGATCGCGACGGCGACGAAGGTCAACGAGCCCCCCGCAATAGACGGGCTGCTCGATGAAGACATGTGGCACGCGGCTTCGCTTCTGGGCGGCTTCGTGCAGGCAGAGCCACTCGAGGGACTGCCCGGCTCCGAACGCACCGAGGTCCGTCTGCTGTACGACGACGAGGCGATCTACATCGGCGTCACCTTGCACGACCGCGATCCCTCGCTGATCGTCACGACGGAAACACGGCGCGATGCCAATCTCGAAGAGATGGACTCGTTCCAGGTGATCTTCGACACCTTTCACGATCGACAGAACGGGTTCGTGTTTGGCACGAACGTGGCCGGCGTGCAGTACGACGCGCAGGTACGTGATCAGGGCGAGCAGGAATCGAACTGGGATGGAAGCTGGGACGTGCGCACCAGCATGTCGGCGACGGGTTGGAGCGCCGAGTTCCGGATTCCGCTGCGCACCCTGCGATACGGACCGGCGCCGCAGACCTGGGGCGTGAATTTCCGACGCACGATTCAACGGACGCGCGAGCGAACGTACTGGTCGCCGCTCGAGCGCGTGTACGACTTGGGCCGGTTGTCGTCTGCCGGCGAACTACGCGGCCTCGAGCTCGAGACACCACGCAATTTCAAGATCCTGCCGTACGTCGTTGGCTCCGCGGATCGGAGCTTCATCCCGAACGCGACCACGAAGAGGGACGGAGACTTGGGCGGCGATGCCAAGTTCGGGCTGACGCCGGGCCTCAACCTGGACCTGACCTACAACACCGACTTCGCCCAGGTCGAGGTCGACACCGAGCAGATCAACCTCTCGCGTTTCAACCTGCGCTTCCCCGAGAAGCGCCCGTTTTTCCTCGAGAACTCCGGTCTCTTCACGATCGGAAAGGGAGAGGAGCTGGATCTGTTCTTCAGCCGCCGGATCGGTCTCGATGAAAACGGCGCCATCGTGCCGATCATTGCGGGGGGGCGCCTCACTGGCAAGATCAACGGGTTCAATGTCGGTGTGCTGGACATGCAGACGGAAGACATCCGGTTGGTGCCGGCCAACAACTTCTCCGTAATGCGGATCAGCCGCGAGCTGCCAAACCGCTCCGGCATTGGCGCGATGGTCGTCAACCGGTCGGGTACCGGGAGTCTTTCAACGTCCGACGACTGGAACCGGACGTGGGGCGCCGACGGCAGGCTCGGTCTTGGTGAGTACTTCACGATGGCCGGCTTCGCGGCGCGGACCGAAACACCCGGGCTGACCGGGCGCGACTACGCGTACAACGTCGACTCCGAATACAACAATGGGACGCACCGCGTTGGTTTGCAGTACGGGCGCACCGGAGAGGACTTCAATCCCGAGGTCGGATTCCTGGAGAACGAGGATGGCTATCGCCGCATCCACGGCCGCTATCACCTCACGATGCGGCAGCAGAAGATTCGCGACTGGGGGTTTCGTGAGTGGCAGCCTCACGTGCAATATACGCGCTGGGACTACCTGGATGGCGGTCTGAATCGGGCCGAGCTCCACGCCGACAATCACTGGGATTGGGAGAACGGCAACCGGATCGACACGGCGGTCAACGGAACATGGGAAGGATTCCGCGAGCCCTTCCAGATCTACCCCGGGGTGATCGTCCCCGTTGGCGAGCATGGCGGCCTGCGTTTCCGGATGCGGGCGAATACCGATCAACGCAAATGGCTGTCAGCGGAGGGCGAATGGAACGTAGGCCGGTTCCTCACCGGAACTCAGAACAGCCCTACGCTCCAGGTCGTCATTCGTGACGGCGGCCGCTTCGCGATCGACGCGACGTGGGCCTACCGCTCGATCGATCTGCCGGAAGGCGCCTTCGATACCAATCTGGGAAACATGCGCGTGACCTACAACTTCACGCCCTCTGTCTTCGTCCAGAGCCTCATTCAGTACAACGATCGGACGAGCCGGTGGTCGAGTAACCTGAGATTTCACGTCTTGGAAACCGCGGGGACAGGTCTTTTCGTGGTCTATAACGATACGGAGAGCCTGCTGGGGCTCGGTCCGATCAACCGCGCGTTCATCGTAAAGTACGTACGTCAATTCGATTTGCTTCAATAGCCGGTCAATTTTCAACTCCCAATGTCCCACTCCCAACAATCCGGATTCCCTGGGAGTTGGGCGTTGGGATTTGGGTGTTGACGGGTATGTCAAGCCAGATGAGGCATCGAGTATTTCTGCTATCGCCGGCTAATTGCGGAGGCATCCGGGCGCGCCGTGTCGTGTCCGACGCTGCGCGGTTCGCGCTCGCGGAGCAACTGCGCACGACGGCCGGCGCTCCGCTCGGCGACGTCTTCACCTTCGTCAGCGGACTCTACTTTCGCGGCAAGCTCGCGTACGCGCGACGATTCAGTTGCCCGCCGGATCCCACGGATCGGTTCGTCGCCGGCGGCGTGCTGGTGATCACGCCCAATGCCGGTCTGCGTGCCGCCGACGTGGCCGTCACTCGTGAATCCATTCAAGCGTTTGCCGGAGAACCGATCGATCTCAGCAATCCGCGCTATCGTCGTCCGCTCGAGCAGGGCGCCCGCGCGCTGTGCGCGAGCGTGGGAGCCGAGTGCGATGTCGTGCTGCTCGGCAGCATCGCCTCCGGCAAGTACGTCGAAGTGCTGCTGCCGATCTTCGGCGATCGCCTGCTATTTCCTCCGGCGTTTATTGGCCGAGGCGACATGAGCCGCGGCGGCCTCATGTTGCGCTGCGCCGCCAGCGGCGAAGAGCTGGAGTACACACCCATCGCGGGCGCGATCCGTCAAGGACGTCGGCCGCCCAGACTCGATCCCGCGACACGCGCGTCCCATGATCGCGGATCGACGTAGAGCAGTGCGATGGAGCGACGGTGCGGCGGTGCGAAGGTCCAGTGCGGCATCACACAGCGGGACGCTCGGACCTTCGCCCCCTCGAACTGGATCGTTGCACCTCGCACCGTCGCACCATGGTCCCACCGTACGGCATCATGCTACGCAATTGCGTGCGCATGCACTCGCCGCGATCGCCGCTCCAGCACCAGCGCGCCGGCGCCAAAGATCAGGACGATGGCCGTAACGGCGAATCCGATCGCCGGCAGCGTCATTCCGATCGAGATGATGAGCGCGCCCAGGATCATGCGAATCCAGACCGATGACTGCATCCAATGGAGGTGTGTCAGCAGCCAGTCGCCGGTGCGGTACGACACGAAGACCCCGGCGAGCAGCAGCATCGCGATATAGAACGCGAACAGAACGAGCGCGAGAGGAAGCCCGACGAGGGTTACTGCCAGCGCCGTCGCGACGATCGGAACGACCAGGAGTACGAAAACCCCGCTCAGAATGGATGCCCAGGCACGCACACGCATCGTACCTGCGACTTGTGGCGGCCATGCGGGCGCGAAGATCAGCGCCGCGAGTCCCAGGACGAGCAACGCCATGAAGCTGAAAAGCCACTTCGAGGGCCACGTCGCCCAGCGCGTGGCGTTAACGTTTTCATAATGAACCTGGCCGAGGACCTGCGCCTGCGGCGAGATGTCGGGAGGTCGATTCGCGCGCACGAACAGGTCGCCCCGAATCACGGCGCCTGGCAAGATGCTCACGTTGTCCGCGCGCGCATTGACTGTGCCTCCAATCTCGCCGCCGATGCGAGCCGTCTCGGCCCCGATTCGGAGATTGCGCTCGACTCGACCCTGCGCCGTGACCGTGTTTCCAGCAAGTCGCGCGTCGTGGCCGATCACGGCCTTGGCGCCGACGCTCACATAACGGCCGGCGAGCATCGCGTTGTTGCCGATTGCGTTGTCCACGGTGACCGTCTCTCCGGCCGCCCAGACATCGTTGCCCACGCGTCCCCCGATCGTGACCGCTCTGCCCGCGCTCATCACGTAACCGGTGACAGGGCCGTCGATCGTCACTTCCGCGCCGGCAGCGGCGACGTCGCCGTCCACCTGGTTTTGCACATGCACGATGCGGCCGGCGACGTGGACGTCATCCGTCGTGCGGACCGGCACACCCGCTCGAGACTCGTCGTTTGTCGATGCCGTCTGTCCGGCGGCAGTCTCTGTCGATCCGATGAGCATGAGGAGAGTGGCAGAGACGGCTGCCACATGTGTTGTGACCATAGGCCTCTCCCTTCGGAACAGGTAGATCCACGCCATCTGGTTCAAAGACGCTCCAATGAGGCGTCCGGCCTCTCGTGGACGAGCCGGAGCGGGCATATTTGGTAGATGTGTAGCGCGAGTTCTTGGAGCTTCGTTCTTGGTGCTTGGTCCGTTCTGGGTCGAAGGTCCTCTGGTTCTCGGCCGCGCAGGCGCGGGACAAGGACCAGGAACCAAAGGACGGACTGGGCCCAAGCCCCAGGGACGAAGAACGCGGCTACACGACAC
>JBKPNV010000365.1:0-27659 GCA_046732795.1 Acidobacteriota bacterium | reverse complement strand
ATTTTGCTGCCATCAGGAAGGAGGCCGATCCAGTGGCTCGTGCCTTCGGTGTCGATCGCATGAACGACCTTGCGCGCCTTCGGATCGATGACGAGGATCTTGCGGTCGAGATCGCTGCACACGTAGAGCATGCCGCTGGCGTCGATCTGGATTCCATGCGGCGCCCGATACGGCGCCACGTCGATGCTCCCGATCATCTTCGCCGAGTCGATGTCGACGATCACCACTTCATGCCCGGGGTTCGGGTTTCGCCCGTAGACGCCGTCGCCGTAGAGAGGAACGTATGCAGTCTTGCGGTTCGCCGTCAGGGCGAAGTCGTGAGGGTTGGTGGCGACCTTGAACGCCGACCGTTCTTTGTAAGTGATGGGATCGACGAATCGAATCTGGCCGCCCAGCTTGTCGATCAACAGGAGTCCGCGCGTGCCAGTTGGATGATTCGCGTCTGCGCCGAGAAAAGCCGTTGTCGCGATGGCGCCCACGGCGACTGTGAGAAGGAAGTTTTTGATCATCGTCCTGCCCTCGTCACTTCTGTGCGATGAGCGCCTTGATCTGTTCGATCGCGGCCGTGATCTTGAACTCGAGGAACTGGCGCCCGAGGTCGGCGGTTGCCGGAGCCGGGTTGCCGCCGACGCCGGTCGTCGTTTCGGGGCCTGCCGCGCTGACGGCGAACTTGTCGGCGTGAATGAGCGACTTGTTCTGATCGAGGAACATCACCTGCGACGTCTCGGCGACTGCCGCGTGTCCTCCCGCGACGATGTTCTTCTCTTTGAGAAAGGCGGCAATCTGCTGACCGGCCTTCGTGTTGACGTCGGAGATGTAGTAGACGCGAGTGCCCTTTGCGCGCCAGTCGGCGTCCACGCTTTCAGCCGCGACTCGCAGTTCGGATTGCCCCTGGCCGTGATCGCCCATCAGAAAGATGTTCTTGAAACCGGCCGCCGCGGCGCTCTGCGCGGCCTGTCGCATGATACCCAGGAAGACCTCAGAGGACAGGCTGACTGTGCCGGGGAATCGCATGTGGCCGGTCTTGGCGACCGGGTCTCCTGCCGGTGAAAAGGGGACGATCGGATAGACGAGGGCGTTACCGAGGCGCTCGCCGATCTGCCCCGCCGCATACCGCGCGATCACGTTGTGCTTGGCGAGTGCCATGTGCGGCCCGTTCTGCTCGAGGCCGCCGGCGAAGATGATGGCCGACGTCTTTCCGGCCGCCATCGCGTCGCGAATTTCGTATGAGGTCAGCTCTTCGATGAACACCGAACGCGTCTGCCCGGACGCGATCGAAGCGATGAAGACGAAGACAAACGCGGTCAGTAGTCGCTGCATACCGATCTCCTGGAAGTGACGTCGTGTCCGCCGTCAGACGGACCTAAACTGACGGAGTTTCCGCCTTCCGGCGGACCGTGACGGAGAGTTATACCGGTGACGGGTTTCTCTCCGTAAATCCCTTTTGATGCCAGTAAGGATACGCTGGAGTGATGGCGCTGGCGGCGTCGAGTGCTGCGACCTGAGCCGGTGTCAGATTCCAGCCCACGGCACCGAGATTCTGCCGCAATTGTGCCTCGTTCCGTGCGCCGATGATGACGGTCGCGATCGACGGACGCTGCAGGAGCCAGTTCAGTGCGACCTGTGGAACAGTCTTGCCAGTCTCCGCCCCGACGAGATCCAGCGCGTCGACGACCTTATACAGCGCCTCGTCCTCCACCGGCGGTCCGTAGTCGATAACGACCTGCGACCGCAGCCGGCTGTCGGGCGGTATCGGCTGCCCGCGCCGGATCCTGCCCGTGAGGCGTCCCCATCCAAGCGGACTCCACACGACAGTGCCGACGCGCTGATCGAGCGCGAGCGGCATCAGCTCCCACTCGAACTCGCGGCCGACCAGCGAGTAATACGCCTGGTGCGCGACATATCGCGCCCAACCATATTTCTCCGACAGCGCCAGCGACTTCATCAGGTGCCAACCAGAGAAGTTGGAACAGCCGATGTAGCGGATCTTGCCGGCGCGAACCAGGTCGTCGAGCGTCGACAGCGTCTCCTCGATCGGAGTCAGCGCATCGAATCCATGCAGCTGATACAAGTCGATATAGTCGGTGCCCAGCCGGCGCAGGCTTGCTTCGACCGCCCGGATCAGGTGATGACGCGACGAGCCGACGTCATTGCTTCCCGCACCGGCGCGGAACGTGCCCTTCGTCGAGATGAGCACACGATCGCGCCGGCCTTTGATGGCGACGCCAAGGATCTCTTCGGACTGGCCGCCTGAATAAATGTTCGCCGAATCGAACATCGTCAGGCCGGCTTCGAGACAGATGTCCACCAGCCTCGTCGCGTAGGCTGCGTCGCTGGCACCCCACGCCTTGAAAAACTCGCTATCGCCGCCGCCGAAGGTACCTGTGCCCAGGCTCAGCACAGGGACCATCAGACCGGAGGCGCCAAGTTGTCGGTGTTCCACGCTCAACTCCCAACTGCCAACTCCCAGTTCCCAACTCTTCAACTTCAAACCAGCGGTTGACGGTTGGAAGTTGGAATGTGGAGTTGCGAGTTGACGTGGTTCAGGTCTACTCGTTTATTGCAATAGGTTCGTCGTCAGGCTGGAGATTCGCCATCTCCGCTTCGATCATCTGCTCACCGGCGGCGGCAGGCACTCCATGGAAACGCACAGGTGGAAGGAAGAGCGTGGCCAGCAGTCCTGCGCCGGAGACGACCGTGCCCGCAACGAAGACCCGGTGCAGCGCCGCCGCAAATTGATCGCGCATGGGACCTGACAACGCGATCGCTCCAGAGGCGAGTGCTCCTTCGGCGCCGCCAGGTAACATCATTCCCGCGAGGCCGCGCGCGAGGATGGCGCCCATCGCAGACACACCCAAAGCCGCGCCGACGCTACGTGAGAACTGGTTGAGCGAGGTCGCCAGACCAAGCTGAGAACGATCGACGGCATGCTGCACCGCGAGCAGGAGGGACAACATCTGCATGCCCATGCCCGCGCCAAGGATGGTGCAGCTCGCAATGAGCAGCGTACGCGGCGAGTGGCTGTCGAGAAGGCTGAGGCCGACGAATCCGGCCGTCATCAATATGCTGCCGCCGATGGCTGACACTCGATAGCCCAGTCGCACCGTGACGCGCGCGCCAACGATCGACATGACGACCCATCCAAGAAACAACGGCGTCACCGCCTGGCCTGCTTGCGTCGCGGTGCCGCCCTGGACGCTCTGAACGAAGAGCGGGATGAAGGCGATGGCCCCGAACATCGCGATGCCAACCAGGAAGACCACCACGAGCGTGCGCGAGATGACGGGAAGCCGAACCAGTGCGAGTGGAAGGATCGGCTCGGCGGCTCGCCGTTGAGCGAACACGAATCCTCCAAGAAGGACGAGCGTGGCGACGAGCCAGACGGCTGTTGAACCTGCGTCGCCGCCGATGGCAATGAGGAGCGCGCTGATGCCGGAGAACAGCAGCGCGGCGCCGGCCCAATCCACCTGCACCTGTCGGGTCACGCGGGTGGCCGGATACGCGAGCGCGATGACCGCCATGCAGCAGAAGCCGAACGGCACGTTCAAATAGAACACCCAGCGCCACGACAGCGCATCAGTGATGTAACCGCCGACAAGCGGGCCGGCGATCGACGCCACGCCCCAGACGCCGCTGAAGAGCGCCTGCGTTCGTGCGCGTTCGGCCAGCGTGTACAGCTCGCCGACGATCGTCATGCTCATCGGGATGATCGCGCCGGCGCCGAGTCCCTGAATGGCCCGGGCCCCGATCAACGTGAACATGGTCGTGGCCGCGCCGGACATCACAGAACCGATCAAGAAGATGGCGACGCCGAGCAGGTACATCCGGCGTCTGCCGTACAGATCAGAGAGGCGCCCCCAGATCGGCACCGAGGCAGTGGACGTTAGCAAATACGCCGAGAACACCCAGCTGTAGTGCGCAAGCCCGCCGAGCGTCGCAATGACTGTAGGCATTGCGGTGCTGACGACCGTCGCTTCGAGTGCGCCCAGGCTCATGCCGAGCAGCAGCCCGGCGGTGATCGCCCGTCGGCGAGGGAGACTGACCTGCAGATGAGGGGTGAGTGACACCTGAACAGCGTACCAGAAAGTTCGAAGTTCAAAGTTCAAAGTGGAGAAGTAAGGCCCAAGTACGACTGTGGAGGACTCGAGGCAACTGGCTTGAGAGTCGGGCACTTGAGCGTTGGGAGTTGGCGCTTGGGAGTTGATGTGTTTTTTATCCGCCTGTTAAACTTCGCCGCATGAAATCGACTCGAATCGCGATCGCGGCAGCCGCTGGATTGCTCTTCGCGTGTGCCTCGACTGCCGTCGCGGCCACGTGTGAAAGCCTGACGTCGATCTCGATCTCGCACGGTACCGTTACGCTCGCGCAAACCGTCGCGCCTGGCGCGTTCACGCCGCCGAGCAGTCGAGCAGGCGGTCCCGGCGGGCAGAATCCGTTTGCGAAACTGGGTTCGTTCTGTCGCGTGGCAATCACGCTCAAGCCCGCTCAGCAGTCCGATATCAAAGCGGAGGTGTGGCTACCGTCGTCGGGCTGGAACGGGAAGCTGCAGGTTGTCGGCAACGGCGGATTCGCCGGCACGATCAGCTACCCGGCGATGGCGACGGCGCTTTCCGCTGGTTACGCCGCGGCCAGCACCGACACCGGACACACTGGCCCTTCGCCGAATACGTTTGCCAACGAGGATGTGCTGATCGATTTCGCGTATCGCGCCATTCACGAGACCACGGTCGCGGCCAAAGCAACCGTGCAGGGATTCTTCGGTGACGCCGCGAAGCTCTCGTACTTCACTGGATGCTCGACGGGCGGTCGCCAGGCTGTCACGGCGGCGCAGCGATATCCGGATGATTTCGATGGCATCGTTGCCGGCGCGCCGGCGAGTCACACGTCGACGCAGGCCTTCGGACAGATCTGGTTCTACCAGGCGCTCGCCGATCCCGCGTCCGCGTTGTCACGCGAAAAGCTGACGCTCTTGCATGACGCGGTCCTCAACGCATGCGACGAGCTCGATGGCGCGAAGGATGGCGTGCTCGAAAATCCACTCGCCTGCAAATTCGATCCGCAGGTACTTGCGTGCAAGCCGGGATCTGATACCGCGTCCTGTCTCACCCGAGCACAGGTCGATGGCGTGCGGCGCATCTACGCCGGTCCCACCAACCCACGAACGAAGGAGCACATCTTCGCAGGGCTCGAGCGAGGGAGTGAGCTGGGATGGAATCCCGTGCCGGTGGGATACGCGGTCGACTATTTCAAATACATCGTGTTCAAGGATCCGAACTGGGATCCGAAGACGTTGAACTACGACTCCGACGTCGAGAGGGCGAGCAAGGGAGCAAACCTGATCTTCGACGCCACGAGCACCGATATGAGCCGCTTCACGAAACGAGGCGGCAAACTGATCATGTATCAGGGGTGGGCCGAACCGGGCATTCCTCCAGGCAACCTGGTGAAGTACCTCGGACAGATTCAACAGAACACCAGCGCGGCGAAAGACTCGGTGCGTGTCTTCATGGTGCCGGGGATGGGGCATTGCGGCGGCGGCAATGGCGCGAGCACCTTCGACATGGTTGCGGCGCTCGATGCCTGGCGAGACGGTGGAAAAGCGCCGGAACAGATCAACGCGTCTCGCGTCCGCGATGGCAAGGTCGATCGCACGCGTCCACTCTGTGCGTGGCCATCGGCCGCCACATACAACGGCAGTGGCAGCATCGACGACGCGGCGAATTTTGTTTGTAAGCCCTGACGGACGTCGCCGGATCAAAGAGAGCGCGACGTTGTCGATTCCCAACTCCCAGGATCCAACTCCCAAACGAGCCGGTGCTTTTGGGAGTTGGGAGTTGGAAACTGAGCGTGGATGCGCGTCGAGATCTACTTGTTGGGTGTCATCGAGACGTTGAGCGTCGTCGTCTCGCCAGGACGAACGGTGACATCGGTCATGTAGGTCCGATAACCGTCCTTGCGGATTTGGACGTTGTGCACGCCAGGACCGAGCTGCACGATCAGCCGTTCGTCGGGTCCGCTGTTCTCCCACGGTTCGCCGTCGATGGTCACGCGTGCGTCGCCCGGTTGCACCCGAAGCGCCAGCGAGCCGAACTCCGATCGCGGCGCGCGCTCTGGATTCCGCTCGGCGTTGACGTCAGGCCCGCGATCTCGGGGATCGATCGGTGGCTGACGTTCTGAAGAACGCGGCGGGCCGCTCGGTCGCGGTTTTCCCGCCGGCCTGACTGGTTCCGTCTCGCCAGGACCAAGCTGCTCCATCTCGTGGCGGACGTTGAACGTCTTGCCAGGTTGCAGATACACCTTCTGCTGGTAGCTGCGGTGCCCGGGCATGAACAACTCGAGGTCGTGGTCGCCTGGTTCGACATGCAGACGCTGGAAGGTGCCGTCGAAGTCGTCCACCGTCCCAGCGTAGTAACCGTCGACGAACACTTCGGCCTCACGCGGAGTTACTTGCAGTCGGAGCGATGAGTCGTACGCGTAAGGATATCCCCCGTAGTACGGATAATACGGATAGCCGTAGTACGGATACCCACAACATCCGAAGCCGACGGAAAACGCGAAGGGATAGTAATACGGGTAGTAATACGCGCCGTAGAAATACGGGGTTGCGTAATACGGGTGATGGACGACAGGACCGCGATACGCTCCGCCATAGCCGATCGGCCGCGAGGGAACAGGACGCGGCACGGCCTGTCTGGCCTGAGCGCGAGCATCAGCGGGCAGCAGTGGAACCATCAGGACGATCGCAAAGACCGTTGTCGCCGTCCTTCGAAGGAGAGGTTTCACGATAGCCTCCGTGGCAATCTACCTCGAACGCAGGCAACGGTTGTGCCGGACCGCGCGGTGTGATTTTAGCGGGAACTACGCCGAAAACCTAAGGTGTGGCAGTCGCTCCGCGGCGACACGTGTCACGACGGGAGGACGCCGGCGGGGAGAACGATCTCGAAAACCGCCCCTCCGTCATTGCGGGCGCTGATCCGTCCTCCATGACGCTCGACAATGGCCTTGACGATCGAGAGCCCCAGCCCGCTGCCGCTCGCGGCCTTTCGCGCGGCGTCGACCTTGTAAAAGCGTTCGAAAATCAGCGGCAGATGTTCCTCGGGAATGCCGGGACCGGTATCGCGAACGATCAACATCGATGTCCCATCTGGCGCGATTGAGCTGGTCAGGTGAATTTCACCACCGTCTGGCGTGTGCCGCAAGGCGTTGGCGGCAAGGTTCTGCAACGCCTGCTCGAGACGATCCGGATCGCCGACGACGTACTCGGCTCCAGCATCGACATGGCTCATGAGACGAACGTGGCGCTCGCTCAATTCCCGCTCGTGCCGTGCCGCCACGCGCGTGAAAATGGCGTTCACGTCCACGCGGTCGCGACGGAACGTCGTTCCTCCACCTTCGAGTCGCGCCAGATCGAGAAGATCTCCAATGATGCGCTCGAGCCGGTGTGTCTCGTCTGTGACAATGCGCGTGTAGCGCTCGCGGGTCGGCGCATCGAGTCGCAGTTCGGGCATGCCGAGCGTCTCGATGTATCCGCGCATGGCCGTCAGCGGCGTCATCAACTCGTGTGAGACATCAGCGAGCAGCTGCCGGCGCGTCGCGTCCGACGCCTCGAGGGCGCGCGCGCGGCTCGTCAACTCCGCCGCCATCTTGTTGAACGATCGCGCGACTGCCGCAACCTCGTCACCGCCGTAGTCGGGAGCGCGTGCATCGAGGTCGCCGGCACCGAGCCGCTCCGCAGCATCCTGCACGTCTTTGAGTCGCCGTCGCGCCGGACCGAAGACGACAAACGCGATCACCATCATGCCGACGCCAAGTACGCCTGCAGCGACAGGCGCCATCGTCGGTCCGAGCTTGGTGAGAATTCTCCAGAACGACGGCCCGCCGGGCAGCACGATGACTCGGCCGACCGGCATTCCGTCGACAAGAATCGGTGCGAATTCACCGCGCCGCGGTGGTGGGCGCCGCGGCGATCCACTGCGCGGCTCTCCGGTCGGTGGGGAACCCGGGCCGCCACCCTCCGGCGGGGGACCGAGGTCGCCGCCATCCGGCGGAGGCCCCGGTCCACCGCGTCTGCCGAAACGGCGCGGGCCCTCACCCATGAATCGC
Organism: Acidobacteriota bacterium; assembly: GCA_046732795.1. Classification (GTDB taxonomy): domain Bacteria; phylum Acidobacteriota; class Vicinamibacteria; order Vicinamibacterales; family UBA2999; genus Gp6-AA40. Next base: position 19,556 of record JBKPNV010000365.1, on the reverse strand, counting down.
TGCTCTTCGCGGACCGCTTCGAGCAGCGCCTCGGGCACATCGTCATGATTTGAGAACGTCCGTCCGTCCCGCATGACGATGACGAAGGTTTGAAGTATCTCGCTGTACTGCTCAGGGAGGTACTGTGCAAGGTTCAGGCTCGCGTTGGCGTTCATGGCGGCGCTGACATCGGAAGCCACGAGCGCGGCAAGCCGGCGAGGCGAACGCGCAGGCATCGAACCCGCGATCCGATCTGTCATCCAGAGAAAAAGCGCGCCTTGAGCAGTCAGCATCAACGCGAGAAACGCGAAGAGTCCCAGCGCGATGCGCCAGTACAGGCTCCGGTACCACAAGGGCCTAGACATCAGCGGCCTTGTATCCGGCCCCCCACACCGTCAGGATGACGTCCGGGTCAGCCGGGCGGCTCTCGATCTTCTTGCGCAGTCGTTTCACGAGCGTGTCCACGCTGCGAACCGTCACAAACGTCTGGTCCTTCCAGACTTTGCTGAGCAGGGATTCGCGGCTGAAGACAATACCCGGATGGCTGATTAGAACGTACAGCAATTCGAACTCGTTGAAGGTCAGCCCCACATCGCGATTTCCGATCCGCACGCGGCGCCTGGCGGGATCGACTTCAATGTGCTTGTAGCTGACGGGACCGGAACTCGTGCCGGCAGCGGCGCGCGCCTGCGATACCTCACCCCGGCGCAGCAATGCCCTTATGCGGGCGAGCAGTTCGCGGATGCCGAACGGCTTCGTCAGATAGTCGTCGGCGCCGCTATCGAGCCCGAGCACCTTGTCGGATTCCTCGCGTCTGGCGGTGAGCATCAGGATCGGCGTGTCCGCGTTGGGGGAATCGCGTCGGATGGCGCGACAGATGGTCACGCCGTCCAGGCCCGGGAGCATCAGGTCGAGAATGATCAGATCAAACCGGCGTGCGCGGGCGGCAGCGAGGCCGCTCTCTCCGTCGGCAGCTTCGGTGGGCACGAGCTCTTCGAGCCGAAGATGCAGTGAGACGAGCTCTCGAATGTTTGTTTCGTCCTCGACCACGAGCACTGATGGACGCGGGCTGATGACTGCGCTGGCCATAATCTGTACGTAGAGGCGGGTCTTCACACCCGCGTTGAAAGCCGATTATCGCGAGTTCGTAGAGAGGAGACTGCAGACTCGCCGGACGCGATTCCCAGCGGGTCATCAGACCCTCCTCAATTCGGACGCAAGTTCGCAAAGGCGGGTCTCGACACCCGCCTGATTTCACGCGCCCAATACCGAGTCTAGCCGCCGGGAGTGGTAAGCCTGTGATTCAGAAGTGACGAAACGATGGCAATGGGGAGCCAGGCAGCTACGCCCGCATAACCGACGAGGTGCAGGCGTTTAACGCGAGGGGTACGAGAAGCCGGATGTTGTTTCCGGTGACAGGTGGCCCCTGGCGGCCAGCGCTGCCAGATGCGCTTCCGCGGCGCGGTCGAGATGGAAGCTGCCAGACCGAAGATCAGCAAATTCGCGGGCGTCGATCCGAGCACGCATGAGCCCTCGCGTCGCATGTGTGTTCGTCTGCAGCAAGTAGTGGCCGATCTCGTGTGATACCGCTCTGCCAAGGACGAGGCCGAGCCGGTAATCTTCGAACGCTGCCGATCCCTGGAGCAACTGAGGTCGACTCTCGTCGAGGATCCGGCGCGCGCCGATGGTCGACGCGATCGCCGTAGCCTGAGACCCACCCAGTCGTAACAGCTCCGCGACCGTCCATGGCGAGTATTCGGACGCTCTCGTCACTGGCCGTGCGACCACGAACACGCGCAGGCTCGGCCCTTCCTCCGCTTCCGTACTCTCTCGCAGCCAATTGAGCCGGACATGTCCCAGCTTCCAGATGGAGTCCGCTTCTGCCATGAGTGCCTGACGGCTCGCAACTGACAGCGAATCCGAGCTGGTGAAGGAGAGATTGAGGACGAGGCTCGGCGCTTCCGCGGCGAGCAAGACAGCACCGTCGGGAGTGTGAGCGGTCGCTCCCGCGACGATGGACAGCAGAGCCACGCCGATTATCAGCGGACTGACTGCTGACAGCCGCCCGGTATGCGGGCTCGAACGCGAATTCTGTACTAGCTGCTGCGACCGCATAACGGGCAAAGGCGCGCGGAGCGCGCCAAAGAGACGCTGTGAACTAGCCAAGGGCGGGAATAACGGGCGCGGCGCTTGGCCAGGTGCATGACACTAGCACGACGTTCATGTTTCACGTGTGTAAATTTCTCGGCTAAAGCCCCCCTCGAGAGCAGTTTTGAGCTGCTCACGCTTGCGGGTTGTTAACCCTCGTTTATCGCTCACGTCAATTAGCCGTTACATGCCCTCGGTACGCTCAGACTCCTAACCACATAGACAGAGCAACTCTCAGAGGAGTGTCCGAGCGTATGAAAACTTTGAAGGCATCGGTGGCGTTGGTGCTCGCGATCGACCTTTTACTCGCCGCCGCGGCGTTTGCGCAGGCGGATGCACGTTTTAGCGGGGTTGTGCTCGACCCATCGGGCGCGGTCGTTCCCGGGGCCGCCGTGGTCGTCAAGAACGAGCGCACGGGTGAGGAGCGGACGGTTATGACAGGTTCCGATGGACGATACATCGTCGCGAACCTCCGGCCGTCGGTTTACACCATTACTGCGACATTCGGACAGCTGGCGCCTCTCAAGTTCGACGGTCTTCAACTGGTGGCTGGCCAGGAATTTCCCTTGGACCTGACCATGCAGGCGGCCGGCGTGACGGAGACGGTCACCGTGCAGGCCACGGTCAGTGTCATCGACATCAGCTCGGCGCGTAATGGGGTCAACGTCAGCGAGCGCGAGGTGCTGAACCTGCCTGTGAACGGCCGACAGATGTCACAGCTGCTGTTGCAGGCCCCCGGGTCTCAGAACGCGGGCACCGGGACGTGGCAGGACATCCGGTTCTCCGGCCGCGCCGTTGAACAGAACGTGATTCGCTACGACGGGGTCGAAGGCTCGGCCATCATCGATTCGGCGCCGGGCAACGTGAACGGCGAGAACAACACGCCATTCAAGCTCCAGGCGAGCCTCGAAAACGTCCAGGAGTTCCGCGTCGAATCGAACAACTACCCGGCCGAATATGGCACCGGCACGGGCGGTCAGATCAGCGTCGTCACCAAGTCGGGCAGCAACGCCTTTCGTGGCGCCGTGTTCGAGTACTTCCGCGATGACGCCCTCGATGCTCCGAACTACTTCGACACGCAGCGGAACCCCGACGGCAGCGTCATCACCGATCTCGGCAAGTCGAAGCTGAGGCAGAACCAGTTTGGCGGATCCATCGGCGGCCCGATCGCCCGGGATCGCGCGTTCTTCTTTGGCAGCTATGAGGGGTACCGGCTCGACGCCGGGCTGAACTTCATCGAGGGCGTGCCGAGCGCCGCGGCATGGGCGCGTGCGGTGCCGGCGATTGCGGCGCTCCGGGACGGATTCCTTGCTCCCGGCGCAGTCATTCTCCCGGGCGCGTCTGCCAATCCGGACTTCGACATCGCGCAGCTCCAGTCGACGCAGACGGTTCGCGAGGACGCCTTCAGCGCCCGTCTCGACGTCAAGCTGAACTCGAGCTGGTCGACCTACTTCCGCTTCTTCCGCGATGACGGCGAGAACGACGAGCCACAAGGCGTCACCGGTCGGCGGTTCGACGTGACCTCCAAGCCGACCAACTTCGTCGCCAGCCTCCAGGGCATCATGGGCACCACGACGAACGACCTGAAGTTCGGATATAACGCCGCCAGCTCCACGTCGTTCGGTGTCCCGGGTACGTCGACCTTCCAGGGCATCGCCGTCAGCCTCAGCGGATCGGTGGCCAACAATGGCATCGCTGGTCAGGGCGCCACGTCGGGCCTGGCCAGCCCGGGCGGCCTCGTGCGCGTGAACAGCGCCGGTAACGGCGAATCGGCGCCGTATGAGCCCTACTCGCTGACGTTCGCCGACACACTGAGCAGCGTCAAGGGCGATCACTACATGAAGGCGGGCGCCGACGTGCGGGTCATCCGCATGTCCACCGACCAGATCGGCGGCATCACGTACACCTACCAGAACATCGGCAACTTCCTGAACAACGTCCCGCAGCAGATCCAGTACTTCGGCGACCTCAGCGAGCCCAGCCCGTTCCACAACGGCGCCACGGGATTGAAGCACACCGCCCAGGAGTACTACGTTGGCTTCGCACAGGACGAGTGGAGAGCATCGGACAAGGTCACGTTGAACTTCGGTCTGCGCTACGACTACTACACGGTGATGCAGGAGACCGATAACCGGATCGTCAAGTTCAACGTCGACACCGGCCTGATCGATCCGGACACGACGCCGTTCTTCAAATCGAAGAAGAACAGCTTCCAGCCTCGCGTCTCGTCGACTTATGCGATATCGGACAAGACCGTGCTCCGCGGCGGGTTTGGCATCTTCGTCGGTCCTGGTCAGACAGAGGATCAGATCCAGCCGATCGAAGCCGAACGTATCAGCACCACCGCGACGAGTGGCGCGTTCCTCCTCTATCCGGTCAACGAGGACGCGATTCGCTCGAACTTCATCAATAACCCGAACAACCGGGCGTATCAGCCGCGCGCGTACGCGAACGACTACACGATCCCGGAGAAGGTCTACCAGTACACCGCCTCCATTCAGCAGGAGTTGCCAGGTGCGGCAACGGCGACGATCGCGTATGTCGGCAGCCAGGGGCGCAACCTGTTCCTCCGCAGCGTGTCGAATCAGATCATCGGCGTGCTGCCGTCGGGCACCGCACTTCGCGAGTTCGACATCATCACGTGCGCGAACGGGGCCGTCCAGAACGGAAGCACGGGAACGCCGAACACCGCGGCGAGCCTGTGCCGAGGGTCCACGGCCGCCAGCAAGCAGTCGCCGTACGCTGAAATCGACTACAAGACCAGCGGCGGCCACGACAGTTATAACGCCCTGCAGATCGCGCTGCAGAAGCGGGCAGTGAGGGGCCTTGCGCTGAACGGCCAGTACACGTTGGGTTACAGCAAGGGGAACACCGGAGGATCGAACGAAGCGACAACCGCGAGCAACAACGCCCGCACGCTGGAAGCGTTCGATTTCGAGGACGGCTACAACAACTTCGACGTGCGTCACACCTTCAACGTCAGCGCGCTCTACACCGTGCCAGGGCGGGGGGCGTGGGCGGGCGGCTGGGAGATCGGCGGCATCTTCAACGGCCGCAGCGGCGTGCCGATTCCGGTTCTCATCACCCGCCCCGACATCGTCTTTGTTAATGCCGCTGGGCAAGTGTTCAACAACGCGGGTGCGGGTCTGACGCCGGTGATCAACGTTCCGGGCGGCGGCGCGTCGCGCAGCACGCGGCGGCCCGACCTCGTTCCGGGCGTCGATCCGTTCGTCGAGGACGGCGGGCTGATCTTCCTGAACCCGGCGGCGTTCGCGACCCCGGCGCCGGGGACGTTCGGCAATCTCGAGCGCAACTCGATTCACGGACCGTGGTTCCGCCAAGTTGACCTGGTGGTGTCAAAGCGGATTCCGATGGGCCAGGGGCGCAACCTGGAACTGCGATCGGAGTTCTTCAACATCTTCAACATCACGAACTTCAGCAATCCGGTGGGCACGTTGCCGAACGCGCTCCCGAACGCCTCCCTCACCGAGGCGGGCAAGGTGCAGCCGGGACAGCCGTATTCCACGGCTGCCGCCGGCACTTTTGGTCGCTATACCAGCACCGTCGGCCGCACCGTCGGCCTCGGCACACCGCGCCAGGTGCAGTTCGCGCTGCGGTATTCGTTCTAGGTAGGCGGCTGGGTAGCTGGGTAATTACGTGGCTGGGTGGGCTGCGCAATTCACCTGGGTGCCTGAACCGAGCATCGTCGCGATACTGACGGCATCGGCGCCGAGCGCGAGGCGAACGCCGATCTCACCGACTATGCCACCGATGGCCGCGTTGTGATACATTCGTCAATGCGCATATATGAAGAGCCGTACGCCTGCAGTGAAGAGTCGGGCCCCGATCGACGAGTTGGAGAACGTCTACAAGGCACTGGCTGACAAGACCCGACTGCGCATCCTCGCGCTGCTGGGAAACAACGAAGTCTGTGTGTGTCACATCCACGACAGCCTTGGGTTGCCGCAGCCCACTGTGTCCCGTCATCTTGCGTATCTTCGCAAGAGCGGGTTAGTCGCGGCCCGCCGCGACGGTGTGTGGATGCACTATCAAGTGTCGCGAACGCTGAGCCCTCTCGTTCGGGCAATTCTCGGTGCTGCTGTTGATGCGCTCCAGCACGTGGCGGCCACGAGTCAGGATCGCAAGCAGTTCCAACGTTCATTCGGGCAGCTGTACGTGCTCGACAGTCCTGCCGGCGGAACGTGTTGTGCTCCACGAGCGCCGGAGTCGGAGCATTGATCGAATTGGCGAAGCGAGAGGATTTGCCGGAGGTCCGCGCCTTGTTGCAGCGAGTGAGTCTGCCGCTCGAGGGCGTCGATGAACACGTCGCCACGATGCTCGTCGCCAAGGCAGACGGACACGTTGTCGGCACGGTGGCGCTGGAGCTCTACGCGGACGGAGCCCTGTTGCGCTCCGTGGCTGTTCACCCGCGTTGCCAGGGCGAGCGCCTCGGCCACGAGTTGACCGAATCGGGGTTGCGACTCGCCGCCCAGCACGGTGCTGGCACGGTGTTCCTGCTCACAACCACTGCCGAGCGTTTCTTTCCGAAGTTCGGTTTCGAGCGCATCGCGCGCGACGCCGTTCCGTCCTCTATTCAGGCGTCTGTCCAATTCCAGTCCTCATGTCCGGCGACGGCAACGGTCATGCGGAAGCAACTGCGATGACGGACAACTTCTCTCGCCGGCTCACGGCCGAAGCAATCGGCACTGCAATGCTGCTCGCTGCGGTTGTCGGGTCTGGCATCATGGCCGATCGGCTGTCGGGTGGTAACCAGGCGATTGCCCTGTTGGCCAACACGGTCGCCACTGCCGCCGCGCTCATCGCGCTGATCTTGACGTTCGGTCCGATCTCTGGCGCGCATTTCAATCCTGCGGTGTCCATCGCAGACGCTTCACAGGGCGGTCTCCCATGGCGCGAAGCGCCCCTGTACGTCCTCGCGCAAGTGTGTGGCGCGGCGGTGGGCGTGTGGACGGCACACGTGATGTTTGGAGAACGGGTGTTCATGCTCTCCATTCACGCGCGAAGCGGTCCGGCGCAGATGGTGAGTGAGTTCGTGGCGACGTTCGGTCTTTTATCCGTCATCTGGGGATGTTCGCGGCGCCGGTCTCAAGCCGTGCCTTTCGCGGTGGCCGCCTATATCGCCGCCGCGTACTGGTTCACCGCGTCGACATCGTTTGCGAATCCGGCTGTCACCGTCGCCCGCGCACTGACCGATACGTTCGCCGGCATTCGTCCCGCTGACGTGCCGGGTTTCATCCTTGCTCAGTTGGCGGGCGCGACGGCCGCGACGCTCTTGTTTCGCTGGCTCCTGCCAGCCCTCCCACGATCAGCGCAACATGTCGTCGTGCCTCGGACCCCGATGTCGGTATCATGAACACCGTTCTCTTCGCGTGCGTCCACAATGCCGGGCGATCGCAGATGGCGGCGGCCTTTTTTTCTGCGCTTGCTGACCCGGCAATCGCGGTTGCCGTTTCAGCCGGTACGCAGCCGGGGGAGCGCGTGCACCCGGAAGTCGTCGACGTCATGCGCGAGGTCGGTATTGATCTGCGCATGCACCGACCGCAGAAGTTGACCGATCAACTGGCGCGAGATGCCTCGCTATTGGTGACGATGGGGTGTGGCGACGAGTGCCCGTACGTTCCCGGTCTGCAACGCGACGATTGGCCACTTGAGGATCCGAAGGGCAAGCCCCTTGATCATGTGCGTCGGATCCGTGATGAGATTCGCGATCGGGTCTTCCAGTTGCTCGTCGCACGTGGCTGGCGCCGGAATCCGTCGTGAGCGTGCGTACAATTCGGCACGGCAGACTATGCAATTCGAGGGCAATGCTCGATGATCGTCGCCGGCGTCAGCTTGTCCAATCCGGCACGCTGTCGTTTCATGAGAGATTCGGATTTCGACCTCTGGTGTTTTCCACTCGGTGGGTCGGAAGTTCGACAAGGTCTGGGACGGCCTGGTTCGAACGCCCACTTCGGCTCCAGGGATGAACGCGTGCTCTCGTCAACTTGCTGTGCGTGCTCGTGCCGGTTCCTCAATCTCTGAGATCGGTAACTTTATCGTGAACACCGCGCCCCCTTCCGGGCGGTTGGCGGCGATTGCTTCGCCGCCGTGCAACTCGACCAGGTGCTTGACGATGGCCAGACCAAGGCCCGTTCCTCCCGGCCTGGCGCGCGATTTGTCGACGCGATAGAAACGCTCGAACACCCGCGCCAGATCTTCGGCAGGGATACCGGGCCCCGAGTCGGCGACTGTGATCATGTACGTGCCGTTGTGCTGCACCGCGCCGAGACGCACTTCAGCGTCCTCGGGCGAGTAATTGACCGCGTTCTCCACCAGGTTGCGGACGATGTCGTGAAGCTTCGCGGGATCGCCGTCGACCTGTCGTGCCTCTGGCGGGACGTCCAGCGTCACGCGCTGCTGTTTCGCCTCGATCGACGGGGCGAGGTCCGCGGTCACGGCGGAGAAAATCTGCTTGATATCGCAGCGTGCTGTCTCGAGCAGCTCCTGCCTGGCGTCGAGACGTGCCAGCCGCAGCAGGTCCTTCACGAGCCGCTCCATCCGTGTCGAGTGGCGCGCGATGATCTCGAGGAACTTGCGCGTGCTCTCCGCGTCTGAGGGGCCATCGAGCAGCGCCTCGACGTATCCGCGGATCGCCGTCAGCGGCGTTCGCAGCTCGTGCGACACGTTGGCCACGAAGTCGCGCCGGATCTGATCGGCCCGCCGGAGATCGGTGATGTCGTGCAGCACCAGCACGGCACCGCCGCTCGGTCCCGTGACCGGCGCTGCCCGAGTGAGCAGCGTGCGGCCCGGATCGCGCGCCAGTGTCAGCTCCTGGCCACCGATCTCCTCACCATGGAGCGCAGCCGTCAGTTGAGCCGCGATGTCCGGGTGGCGGATGACCTCGAGATACGGACGGCCGGTCGCCGATGGCTCGACACGCAGCATCTGTTGCGCCGCGCGATTGACCAATTGCAGGCGCCCCTGCCGATCGACGACGAGGACTCCCTCGACCATGCCGCTCAGGATGGCTTCCATGCGCGCGCGGTCGCGCGACAGCTCCTCGATACGCCCCCCGAGTTGCTGAACGGACTCATCGAGCGCCCGTGCAACGGTGCCGAGTTCATCCGAGCCATGGTCGTAGATGGGACGGCTGAGATCGCCAGACGAGTAACGCTCGGCGACCCGGGCGATCGCACTCACCCGTCGCGCAAGGGAAGCGGAGACGAGCCACGACACGAGCAGCGCCAGCGGGATCGAGGCGGCAAGCGCGCCGATCGTCGCCCGCCAGATGGCGCTCAGTTGTGAATTGACGTCGGTCATCGGCAGCGACAGCCGCACGTAAGTCGCAATCGGGTGGGATGCGCGCACCGCGACGTACACCATGTCGGTGTCGACCGTATCGCTATGGCGCTGACTGCTGCCGAAGCCACGCTCACGGGCCTCGACGACTTCAGGCCGAGTCAGGTGATTCTCGAGCGTGCGGAGTTCGTCCTCGGTTTGCGTGGAGTCGCCGACGACGCGACCATCCTCGGCGATGAATGTGACCCTGCCCGCCAGGATTTCGCCGAGGCGATCGGCTTCCCGGTCGAGGCCGGGCTCATCCAGCGAAGTGGCCTTCGCCAGCAGATCCGCGATGAGATAGGCCTCGTCGGTCAGGTGCCGTTCGATGGACGCGCGTTCGCCCTGGCGCACTTGCCAGGCCATCAAGCCGGCCAATGCGAGCAACGACAACGCGGCGGCAGCGAATGCCCCAACGAAGACCTTGGTGCGAAACCCCGTCTTCATGCGAGCTCGGCGTCTATTTATCTATTGTTCTTCCAGCTTGTAACCAAACTGTTTCACGGTGACCAGGGCGTCGACCAGCACCGGCAGCTTCTCGCGCAGCCGCCGGACGTGAACGTCGACAGTTCGCGTCCCGCCGGTATAGCGGTACCCCCAGACGTCGCCGAGCAGCACGTCCCTCGAGAGCACCCGCCCCCGATGCTGCAGGAGGTATTGGAGGAGGAGGAACTCCTTGGCCGTCAGCTTCACCTCCGTCCCGTCGTGCATCACGATGTGGCGTTCGAGGTCCATCACCAGCGAACCGAACCGGATCGTCTCCGACTGCGGGTCGCCACGCTTCGAGCGGCGCATCAGGGCGCGAATGCGCGCCACCAGTTCATTGGGGCTGAACGGCTTCGCCAGGTAGTCGTCGGCGCCGATGTCGAGACCGATGATGCGATCGGTTTCCTCCGCTCTTGCGGTAACCATGATGATCGGAATCGCGTTCGTCGCCGCGTCGGCGCGAAGCGCGCGGCAGACTTCGAGCCCGCTCATGCCGGGCAACATCACATCCAGAATGACGGCGTCGAAGGGGCGTTTGCGGGCGGTGACCAGCGCGTCATCGCCCGAGGCGACGGTATGTGCGGTCCAGCCAGATCGCTCGACGTAGTGAGCAATGAGCTCGGCGATGTCGCGGTCGTCTTCGGCGACCAGAATGTTCACGTCAGCTCAATGCTACATCGGCGACGTGCGTAGTGTCCGGCTCGAGCCCGACCCGGATCAGGAATCACGTCGTCTGGAACAGCAGCCGGAACACTTCGTAGGTCAGTCCACCGATGAACGCCGACGCCGGAATGGTCAACACCCACGCCCAGACAATCTGCCGTGCGACGCCCCAGCGAACGGCTGACAGTCGCTTTGATGAACCGACGCCGATGATGGCCCCGGTGATCGTATGCGTGGTACTGATTCCGACGCCGACAGAGGTCGCTGCGTAAATAGCAAGCGCGGCTCCAGTCTCCGCCGCGAATCCACCAATCGGTTGCAGCTTGGTGATCTTCGCGCCCATCGTCTTGATGATCCGCCAGCCGCCCGACAGGGTTCCGAGTGCGATCGCCGCGTTTGCCAGGAGGATGACCCAGTACGGGATCGGAAGCGTTCCACCCGCCTCGCGGTTCAGAAAGCCGCCGGTGAACAGCGCGCCCGCGATGATACCCATCGTCTTCTGCGCGTCGTTGGCGCCGTGCATCAGGCTGAACGCCGCAGCAGAGAGGAGCTGCATCTTGCGAAAGAATCCATCGACTCGTCGTGGCGTCTGCCGGCGCAATACCCACTGACTCATCACCATCAACAGGAGGCCGACGGTCATGCCGATCAGCGGCGCCAGCACGATGAAGATGATCGTTCGCGTCCATCCGCTCGGGATGATGGCAATGAATCCGGCTTTGGCCACCGCCGCTCCGGCATAGCCGCCGAACAGCGCGTGCGACGAGCTCGTGGGCAGCCCGTAGTACCAGGTCACCAGGTCCCAGACAATCGCGCCAGTCAGGCCGGCGAAGATCACCGTCAGCGTCACGACGCTCAGATCGACCATCCCCGAGCCGACCGTCTGGGCGACCGCCGTGCCGAATCCGAACGCGGCGACGAAATTGAAAAACGCTGCCCACACGACCGCTTTCCCCGGCGACAACACCCGGGTCGAGACGACAGTCGCGATGGAGTTCGCGGCGTCGTGAAAGCCGTTGATGTAGTCGAAAATCAGCGCAACAGCGATCAGCGCTAGAACGCCGAGTAGTGTGTGATCCATCAGCCGTGCTTGACCACGACACCCTCGAGGAGATTCGCGACGTCCTCGCATCGATCGGTGGCGGCCTCGAGGAAGTCGAAAATCTCCTTCCACTTGATCACCACGATTGGATCGCGTTCCTCGTCGAACAGGGCCACGATGGCGTCCTGATGCACCCGGTCGGCTTCGCGCTCGAGTTGATCGACGCGCGCCGCAAGTTCCACGACGCCCTGGGTCTTTTCGAGGGCCGCCACCGCTTCACAGAGTCGGTCGGTCGAATCGACGATGATCTCGGTCAACCGCCTGGCGCCTGGCCTCACCTGCGTGATCTTGTAGAGACGCGTCACGGCCGCGGCGGCATCGATCGCGTCCATCACATCGTCGAGAGAGATCGCCAGGGCGTGGATATCTTCGCGGTCGAGCGGCGTGACGAACGTGCGGTTGAGCCGCTCGATAATGGCGCGCGTCCGGCCATCACACACGTGCTCGACGTCCTTGATCGCATCGGCCTTGGCCGTGTCCGGCGGGTTGACCGCGAGCATCTGCTTCAGGAGGCGCGCACCGCCACGGAGTTCCTCGGCCATGCCGACGAAGTCTTCGAAAAAACGCTCGTCGCGCGGGATCAGACGAAAGCGGGCCATGTCTCCTCGAAGGGAATGTGTGGGGAAAAAGTCACGAGAGTGGGGGCGCGTAACAACGGTGTAACGGAATCGTAACACGCCGGGCAGTGGAGCGACGTCTGAGCGTCGCTCTCAGGGTGAGTAGTGCGGCTAGTGACTACGCCGCCCTGTCGACTGCTTCCGATCCGGTCAGCCTCTTATGTTCGTGGCGAATGCCGATGACGATGAGGAACCAGACGCCTATGAGAACCAGGTTGACGATCGCAAAGCCGCGAATGTTCAAGGCGAGTTGGACGCCGACGTACACCACCCCCGCCTGCAGCATGTCGCCAAAGCGAACGAAAAATGCGTCGATGGCCTGCTTCGCTTTGTACTTTGCCTCGCGGCTCGTTGGCAAGAAGAGCGCCTGCCGGGTGGTGCTCTGTACAGAGTAGTCGGTGCTGTTCTCGAAGATCTTCGTCCATTGCACGGTGAGAAATGCCGGCAGGAGTGCCACAGCCGTGTACCCAGTGGCGGCAATCGCCGGCAGAATGAAGAGCGCGCCTCGGACTCCGACGTACTTGAAAATTCGCGACACGAAGAAGGCCTGAATCACGAGTGCCAGCAGGTTGACGTACGTCTGCACAGTACCGGATAGCGTACCGATGATCGCCGCCGGGCTCGCACCATCGGCCGCCCCCGTGGCGATGAGTCGTGCCGCTTCCTGCCCGAACATGATGTTGAGCATGTACCCGCCGAGCGTGTTGACCAGGTTGTAGACGAGTACCAGCATCGCGATGAGGAATAGGTAGCGCTCTTTGAACACCAGTTGGAAGCCGCCCGGACCACCCACAGGCTTTTCGACCTCGGATGTCCTTGCTTCCTTTCGATTCCCCTCTCGTCTGTGAACGACGATCGTCAGCGCCACGGGCACCACCAATCCGGCGGCGGCGATGAGCATCGCGCGGTACGGTCCCATGCCCTTGAAGAAGTAGGCAGTCAGGCCGGCGCCGATCAGCGCACCGAGTGACGCGCCGATCCCGACGAGCGGAAAAAGGCGTTTGCCGCGCTCGTTGGTGTACAAGTCATTGGCGAATGCCCAGAACTGTGCAATCGCCACATTGTTGAACACGCCGATCCAGATGTAGAACGCGATTCCGATCCGGACCCCGGCTATGCCGAGCGCGTAAAAAATCACGAGGTGCGAAGCGAAGAAGAGGGTGACGACGGAGATCAGCCATACCCGGTTCACACGCGACGCGAGCGCGCCGTACGCGGGGACGAACAGAAACAGCACGAGCGCCATCCCTGCCGACGCATAGCTCGCGGCTTCGGCTCCCGATTCGCTCAGAATGAGGGCGTCCCGGACAATCTTGAGGATCTGGTAGAAGGCCAGCAGGTAGAACACGTTGGCGGCGAGCAGCAATGCACTGACGCCTTCTCCCGCATGAACGTCGGTGAAAAGGGAAAGCGCCCGGTCGAGCAACCCCTTCTCGGCGTGCTGGAATGGTGAGCCCTTATCCATGGGCTCCGATGCTACACCGAGACGACCTGCTCGGGGTGATCTCTTCGTGTTGCAACCGTCAGGGTTCCGGTGAGGTTCGGCAGGTGGGCGTGCCACCAGTGCCTCGCCTCCGCGTGGCCCCAGGACTCGGTGCAGTGGCACTCATAGGCCATACCGAGAAGTTCTCCGGCATTCTGAGGTCGCCGGGCTGGATCCTTCTGGAGACACGCCATCACGAGGTCGTCCAGCTCGCGCGGGATGGGTAGCTCGGATCGCTCGGAGGGACGCGTTGGCTCGGTATGCAGGTGCGCCATCAACATCTTCATCGAGCTGTCCGCTTCGAAAACGAGCGATCCTGTCAGCGCGAAGTATGCGACGCACCCCAACGCGTAGACGTCCGCCCTGCGATCGACCTCGACATCGCCAAGAATGCACTCTGGCGCCATATACGCCGGCGTGCCCGTCGTTCCCTGGTCTACCGTAGTCAGCGTTTCGGCGGTGTTCGGCTTGCGAATCTTGACGAGACCGAAATCGAGCACCTTGACGAAATCGTAGTCGAGTCCCATCCGGCAGACATAGATGTTCGCCGGTTTGATGTCGCGGTGAACCATCCCGCGAGCGTGCGCGTCGGCGAGAGAATGACAGACCTGACGCAGCAGGTACACGACGCGTGACGCCGGGAGCGGGCCAAACTCGCGAACCAGCGTTTCGAGGTCGCGGCCCGCGAGCAGCTCCATCACGTAGTAGAAGGTGCCCTCCTGCGTGATGCCGAAATCAAACACCTGAATCGTGTGCGGCGAGCTCAATGCGGCCGTGGCCTGTGCTTCGCGCTCGAAGCGCCGGAGCGCATGCTGCGCTTCGTCTTCATTGCGGGCGCCGAGCAGCTCAGGACGAACCAGTTTGATCGCCGCGTCGCGGGCGAGCAGACGATGCTCCGCGCGCCAGACTTCGCCCATGCCGCCCTGTCCGAGTCTTTCGATCAGGTGATAGCTGCCGAGCTCCTGCGCTTCCTTCAGGCGCCGGCTCATGCGATGGAGGACCTTCGCGGGAACCACTACGACGAACGCGCACGCGTAACTCGGCCAGCACTGAATGAACGCCCGCACCAGCGTTGGTGCCGGTTCGCCGGCCAGCCAGACGATCACGTTCGCAATCGGATCGAACGATGCCGCGATGATCGACGCGCCGAACATCCGCCGCGGATTGCCGGGAGCAATCATCGCGAAGATGAGAATGAGCAGCGCGATCCATGATGGGCGGCCGACTTCGGCTGCCTCAGCCGGAAGCATCGGCATCGCCCAGGCATTCGCGGCCGAGATGAGGGCCGCGTTCATCAACATCATCGCGAGACCGATGGTGCTCTTGACCTGGGCGGACGTGTCCGAGCGCAAGTACTGCCGCATGATCGCCGAACCCACGATCCCGGTGATTTCAAGCGGGATGAGTCGCCAGTTCCTCACCCATGTCTCGGAGAGCGCGGGAAGAAGGGCGACGTCGAGGAGCAGCGCGAAGGACCAGAGAACGGCGGCCACCGTCGTGAAGACCGCCAGGCGCGTCGCCTGTTCGTTGAGTACTTCAGTCGGGAGTCGGCTCGTCCCTCGCCCGGTCTCGCTGAGCTTAGAGGAAGCGGTCTGTTGTCGCCTCGCCAGGATGTGCCGCGACGCGTACATATCCGCACTATAAACCAGGCCAGGGGGACGAAGTGCCTTGGCGGGCGCTATGGCGAGCCGGTTCGCCGTCTCAGCTCCTCGAGGTTGAGCATGATTGACTCGTTCGAACGCAAGAGGTCGGCGAGGATTTGGTCGCGAGCCCGGCTGTCTTGAGGTTTCCTCGGCCGATCGCTGAGGAACGGCCACAGGCGATCGCGAATGTCAGGCGGCAGCACGCCTTCCAGGTATTCGAGCGCCGTACCGCGCAGTCCGGGATCGTCGGTATGCAGACCGCGATATGCGATCTGCAAGGGCGCTGTCGGCAACACGAGCGACAGCAGCGTGAACACGTGCGCGAGACTCTGACCCGCGCGATCCTTGAGAAACTCGTCCACGAACGATCGCGAATCGGCTTCGATCGTGTCGAGGAGCCGGTGACTCTCCCAGACCGGTCGTCCGACCGCCACTTCGCGGCGAACGACGTCGAAGACGCGCTCCTTGTCGATACGAACTTTCGGGTTCTTCTCGGTGATGGCGGCGAGCGATCGTCCGCACTGGAACCGGACTTCGAAGCGCAGATCCTCGAGTCCCAGCATCACACCGTCCACGGCTCGCTGCGAGACGCACACGGAGAAGACGCGCGCCAATCGTCGTCGCGAGGCGAATGGCTGGTTGGGATCGAGCAACGCGTCCACCAGCTCCCCGATGCGCTCCTCTGCCACCTTGCGCAGCGCCCGCACGGCGTCCTCGGCGACCGGGTCCCACGCGAGGAGCGGGATCACGTGCGGAATGAGAGTGGCCTGCAGCCCTTCTTCCGATCGCAATACCTGGAGCACGGCTTCGCGATTACGCGATCGCAGCGCGACGATCTCGCGAACCTCGGGGTCGTTGACCGGGATGGGTACGCGCCCGGTCGATGTGGTATCAGCGGACACCCGCGTCTCGTTCGACGTTCGTGCCACAGCCGGCCGCGGCGCCCGCATCGTCCGCATCATCACGGTCCTGGTCGTGATGTCTCCCACGTCCGACAACTCGAGCTCCACCGCGCGGTCGAGCAAGCTTCGTTCGAGGGTGTGGATGTACCCGCGGCTCAGTCGTTGCGCCACGGCCACCGCAACTGCTGAACAGACGATCGCGGCGCCGAGCAGGGCCATGTATTGGGTGGCGCTCGGCAGCATGATGAGCAGCCGAATGAGACCGCCGCCCACGGCATCACCAAGTCG
The DNA here is from genome assembly GCA_046732795.1 of Acidobacteriota bacterium. GTDB lineage: Bacteria > Acidobacteriota > Vicinamibacteria > Vicinamibacterales > UBA2999 > Gp6-AA40. The sequence continues at coordinate 2,907 of JBKPNV010000365.1, read as the reverse complement.
ATCGAATCCGACGTCGATGATTGACTTCGCCGCTCGCTTGTCGTGAGAAGCGATTGGCGTGAAGAAGATCTCGTAGCCCGTCTTGAAGAGTGAGCTTCGCAATGTGGATTCGCCAGCACGAGCAACGAGAGCGCCGCCGAGTCCGGGAAATACGAGTCCGCCCAATCCTCCGATAACGAGCGCCAACGACGGTGTGGCCGTTGTGATGGCGAGACCAAGCTTCTCCAGCACCAGGGGGGCCGATGCGCTTTGAACGATGAACGCGAGCAAGCTGACGCCCGCGTAGTAGAGAGAGAAGAAACGCAGCAGAGCGTCACCGCGCCCGAATACCTGCACCGCTTGCACCTTGAAGACGTAGTCAGCGAGGGCAGCGGCGACGGTACCCAACAACACGAGGGCCGCCAGGTTGCGCAGATAGGGCGCCCCGGCCAGAACCCGAAGACCAGACCGCGGCGATGTGGCGGCAAGATCGGGCGCGACATCCATACCCTGGTCGTGGATTTTCAGGAGCTTCGAACCAGCCAGACGACGAATCTGCCAGGCGCAGACCAGGTTGAGGATCGCAAGGATGGGCAGCATTGCATCGATGCCGACCATCGCGCCGATTCGTTCGGTGAGGATGCCGGCCACCAGACCCGCAAACGTGCCAATGCCTGCAATCCGACCGAAGTTCAGTCGCGCCGTGTGCGGATCGAATCGTTCAGTCGCGATGAGCCAAAATCCGGAACCGAGCATCGGGCCGAGACCCGAGATCTGCAGGAACACGACCTGCGCGGCCAGACGGGGTGCCGACTCGAGCAGCAGCCACGAACCGAGCAGCAGCGCGGCGCTCACCGCGAAAGCGGCCGGCACGAACGTGCCCGGGGCCACTGCACGCAGGCCGCGGGAACTGCCCATCACCAGGAAGATCGACACCACCGCGGTGACGATGACCATGAGCGGTAGCGTTGTGACATCGAGGTGTGCGAGGTAGAGTGCGTCGCGAGTCGCCTTGGCGGCGATGAACTGGCCGCTCACGGCGCCGGAACAGATCATCGCGGTGAGGACGGAAGAGTCGACTGCCGGTCGGGAAGATGCCATTCAAACTGTCGTGTCTAAATCCAACTCTCGCGCCGTGAAGTGGCTCGCACCGTTTGCGCAGTCAAGCGCCCAGCGTTCGTCGATCCTATCACCCCGTGATGACGAATGGCTGGGCTTCGCATTTGCATGCGGCGGAGCCAGAATGGTGGCCTTTCAACGTGAGGTAGGCATGAAATCGGACTATGCACCACTGCTGCGCATGACGGCTGTACTGCTCGCGCTCGTGTGTCCGGTCTACGCCCAGGACCGCCCGCAAGCACGAGGCGCGACTTCGGAACTGCCGGCCACACCGCGGTCCGGTTCCCTCGTCGAGTTCGATGCCTCTATCGAGGCGCTGGTCCGCACCGTCAATCCAAGTGTCGTCCAGATCTTCGTGTCCGGGTTGACGCCGCTGGCCGGCGTGGTCACGGACCAGTCAGACTTCGTCACGACACAGCGCGGAAGCGGGTCCGGCGTCATCGTCCGTGCGGACGGGTACATCGTGACCAATGCCCATGTCGTACGCGGGGCATCGCGGATTCGCGTCGAGATACCGACCAAGGCCGAGGGGCAGTCGCTGCTGGCGCGGCGCAGCCGCGTCGCTCCGGCGCGGGTCGTCGGGGTGGACGAGGAAACCGACATCGCAGTGCTGCGGGTCGAAGAACAAGGCCTCACGCCGCTGGCGTTCGGTGATTCCGACGACCTCCGAACCGGGCAGATGATGCTGGCCTTCGGCAGTCCCCTGGGTTTGCAGAACTCGGTGTCGCTCGGCATCGTCAGCGCCGTCGCGCGCCAGCTCGAGCCGGAATCGCCGATGGTCTACATCCAGACGGATGCGTCGATCAATCCGGGAAACAGCGGTGGTCCGCTGGTCGACGTCCGAGGCCGTCTCATGGGCATCAACACGCTGATTCTTTCCGGGGGCCCAGCCACTGCCGGCCCTGGCTTCGCGGCGCCGAGCAATATCGTCAAGACGGTCTTCGAGCAGATCCAGCGCACCGGCCGGGTGCGGCGCGGTGAAATCGGCGTAAGGGCGCAGACCGTTACCCCGACGCTTGCTGCCGGGCTGGGATTCAAGCGCGATCAGGGCGTCGTATTGGCGGATGTTGCGCCTGGAAGCCCGGCCGACAGAGCGGGACTGAGCATCGGCGACATCGTGCTCGCGCTCGATGGCAAGCCGATGGAGAACGGCCGGCAGCTGCACGTCAACCTGTATCGACGCGAGGTGGGTGACAACGTGAAGCTCGAGATTCTGCGCGGGGATAAGCCGACGAGTGTGACCGTTGCCGTGGCGGAGCGCGCCGACCCACTGTCGGCCGCGGCTGTCTTGACCGACCCTCGCGAAAACGTCGTGCCTCGACTTGGAATCCTCGCCGCCACGCTCGACCCCAAACTGGCGTCGATCCTGCCGCTACGTGCCAAGTCGGGAGTGGTAGTGGCCTCGGCCAGCGCGAGCGCGCTCGATACCGACAATGGCGGCCTCGCGCCCGGCGACGTGATTCACGCCGTCAACGGCCAGTGGATTTCCGATCTTGCCGCGCTGCGCGCCGCCGTTGACGGTGCCAAGCCAGGCGCGCCCTTTGTACTCCAGGTCGAACGGCGCGGAGCGCTGATGTATCTGGCGTTCGTCATGGAGTGAGCCACGAAGATCACGAGGGTTGAAGCCACGAAGATCACGAGGAGTTGAAGCCACGAAGATCACGAGGAGTTGAAGCCACGAAGATCACGAGGAGTTGAAGCCACGAAGATCATGAGGAGTTGAAGCCACGAAGAGACTATGAGCGGGCCGATGCGAGTACGCTCCTTCTAGGTTTCGAAGCCAGGAGGAGACGCATGATCGCAGAGACC
>JBKPNV010000364.1:0-12064 GCA_046732795.1 Acidobacteriota bacterium | reverse complement strand
GACAGAATGTGCTCCGGCACGGCGAGCTTCCCGATGTCATGGAGCAGGGCACCGATCTCGACCGCCTGACGATCCATTTCAGGCATGTCGATCTGACGTGCCAATGCCACCGCGTAGTACTGCACGCGTTCGACGTGGCAGCTGCCGCCTTCGTCCTTGGCTTGAATGGCGCGCGCGAGAACCTCCGTGCTGTCGCGATGCAACTGCGCCCACTCCGCGGTTCGCCGCTGCTCCTCGGCGATACGGCGGTGATAGATGCGATAGGTGCGATAGGTCAGGCCAAGTGGGATCAGCGCGAGCGCCGTCTGCCACTGGCCAGCGCTGTGAAACACTTCAACCGCGATCCCTGCAGCGATCGCTCCGACGACATAGCTGCTGATCGTCCACAGAAAATTGTCGTGCCAGAGCCGAAAGATGCCGCGGCTCGAGGAGAGGCCGAACGCTGCGGCGACCGCCAGCGAGTTGACCAGGAAATAGACCGTCGCCGCGCCCATGAGCGGTTGCAGCGGAGCAGCCGACAGCGTGCCGTACGTGCCCCCCAGATACGTGTAGGTCGCAGCAGCAGCCGCGACGCTCAGCGCGAGTGTCGCCATGCTGAACAACGTCTTGTACGTGGGGTTGCGTTCCTGCATTCGCAGTGTGCACTGCGACCACGCGCTGGTCACGGCAATCAGCATCGTCGGACCGGGACCGAACAGCAGGAGCGCGGTGAAATCGACCGCGAACGACAGAGAGATGCAGGAGCTGCCGGCGCCAAGCGGCATGTCCACCTTCAGCGCCGAGCTCATGACCGACAGCACCAGCAGGGCGGCAAACAACCCGGGCCTCGAGAGCTCGAGTGACGACAACGCGCCCGCCATGGCGACCGCCCCAAGGGCGATCATGGCGTAGACATAAATCTGTCCAGCAATGGGACGATACGTCACGGGAACCTCCACTGACATTCACCGGTTGACGTGATTGCTACGGCGCGGTCAGCAGCGACACACTCGAAACGGCGCTTCCGTTGAGCGTTCCCCACACGGTCAGCGTCGGGTCGTCGACCGTCATTCCCCACGTGATCGAGGTTCCATACTGAGAGCCGATCAAAGTGTTACCCCAGACGATGTTGCTGCCCCACACGATGTTGTCGTCACTGCCCCACACGATGTTGTCGTCCCAGACGATGTTGCTCCCCCACACGATGTTGTCGTCGCTGCCCCAGACGATGTTCTCGTCAGTGCCCCACACGATGTTCGTGGCCCACGCTGGTTGATTGACCGAGAGCACGGGGCCGAAGCCGACGGCATCGTTCCAGATGATGCTCTCGGACCAGGACAGCGTCTGACCGTCGATCACGGTCCAGGGATTCACGTTTGCCGTCAGCCACGCTGATGACACAGGTTTCGCCGTATTGATGTGCGCTGCCACCTCGATCGCTCCGGCGGCATTGACGCTGCCCGTTCCCTGCGTGAGCACGTCGTACGGCACGCCTTGATCGTTGCTGGCCGGCAACGCCGTGAACTGGAGAATGGCCTTCACCGCATTCGGCGTCAGAGGGGCGCTCGATGGAAACGCGGTGCGGCTGGCCTCGAGGACAAGAGCAACACTTCCGCTCACGACGGCTGCCGCCATGCTCGTGCCATTCAGCCGCAGATACGCGTCACCGACGCGAAGCGACGGATTGTTCACATAGAGGGTGCTGGATTTCGCCGCCGTCGAGACCAGTGCGTGTCCGGGAGCGACGATGTCCGGTTTGGGCCTGGCATCGTACCAAGTCGGTCCTCGTGAGCTGTAATCAGCAACGCGATCGTCCGCACGCGTGTTGGTGTCGAACGTTTTGGCCGATCCCACGGTGATGGCCGAGGGCGCGTTGCCCGGAGAGAGAATGCCGGCGTATGCCGGCTGTCCAGTGGACTTGGAGACGCCGACGTTGCCGGCGGCTGCGACGACGACGATGCCGGCGCGTACGGCCGCTTCCACCGCCTGGACGAGCGGATCTGTGGCTGCCGACTCGAGAATCGGATGACCCAGCGAGAGGTTGATGATATCGATGCCCAATCGCGACTTGTGCTTGGTTGCGTATGTGATGGCATCGATCACGTTGCTCGTGTAACCCGCGCCATTCTGATCGAGAACTTTCAAGCCAATGAGCCGGGCTTTCGGTGCCACGCCACGATAGCGCTGGGCCGAAAGATCGCCGTTACCCGCGATCAATCCGGCGACGTGAGTACCGTGCCCGTACTCATCGAAGGGCGGCGCGGAATTTCCACTTTTTGTGAAGTCGTAGAAGGCGATGATGCGGCTGCCGAATTCGGAACTTGCCTCGATGCCGGAATCGATGATGGCAACTCCGACGCCATAGCCGGTAGGCGATTGGACCGGCAAGCCGAGTGTTCCTCTGAGCGTCGAGTCGGTGGTGGAAGTCTGAGTGGCGACAACTACGGCGTCGCTCGAGATCGACTCAACCAAGGGATTACGGGTAAGACCTTCAAGGGCAGCCACGGGCACCTTGGCCAGCAGCGCGTTGATTGTCGAGAAGACCCGGAGCACTTCCCCATTGGCACTCAGCGCTTTGGTCACAGCGGGAATCCCGCCAGAGGTCGTTCGAATGATGACCTGCTTGGTGTCCGATTGGCCGGCGCGGACGCTTGCGGAAAGCGCTGCGTCAAGTTTCGGTAGCCGGCGTTCCGGTGTCTGCGCATGCGCGGTAACAGCGGACAGAATCAGGGCGGCAAGGAGAACAAACGTTGATCGATGCTGGACGATAGTGGAGGGCATGGCTGCCCATGAGGCAACCGTCAAGCCATCGCGCCCAGGGGCCGATGATATCGGGCGATTCCGACTAACCTTTAGCTAGCGCAGATAGTTAAATTGATAAGCTAGATGAAGGCGCGTGCGGTTTCCGGCGAATCTGTCGATGATCCGGGTGCCGTCCTGGAACACGCGATTACGAATTCGTGCTTCCGTCCGATTCCTTGGCGTGTGAAATTCTGAGAAGCGCGGCACGCAACATTGCAGTGGTATAGTCCCCGCAACAACCGGAGCGTCGAATGAAGACGGCCCGAATCAGCCTGACAGTTGTAGCGCTGCTCGTTATCTTCGGTGCCCGGCCGGCACTCTCACAGCAGGTCGATCTCGCGGGTATGTGGTCGGCGAGTCTCGGCAACCACGAGGAACTGCCGCTTCGCGGTGATCCCGGTGTCGAGGTCGGCGAGTACGTCGGCATCCCGCTCAACGACGCCGCCAGGCAGCATGCCGAGAGCTGGACCCCCACCATGCACTCCCTGCTCGAGTGGCAGGGGCGGCCGCACCCGGTGACCTACTCGATGCGTGCGCCGAGACCCGACTTTCGAATGGGCGCGGTTGTCGATCCGAAGACAGAGCGGCTCATCGCCTACACGATCACGGGGCTCTTCGGCCGGGCGGATCGCACCATCTGGCTCGATGGCCGTCCTCACCCATCGAAGTACGCCGAGCACCTCTGGCAGGGATTCTCCACCGGCGAATGGGTCGACGGCGCGCTCAAAGTGACGACCACGCACATCAAGTACAACTTCGTCCACCGCAATGGCATCCCGCTCAGTCCCTACACGGTGATGACCGAGTACTACTGGCGGCACGGCGACCTGCTGACGCTCGCCATCATCGTCGAGGATCCGATCTATCTCACTGAACCGCTCGTGCGGACAGCGACGTTCAAGCGTGATCCCAATCTGACGATTCCGCCGCTGCAGCCCTTCGAAGTGGCTGAGGAACTGCCGTCGCTCGCGAAGGGACAGGTGCCGGCGTATCCACTCGGCACCAAGCATCCCGAGTACGCAGAAAAGCACCACCTTCCGTTCGAGGCGTCGCAGGGCGGTGCGCAGACTATGTATCCGGAGTACGCGAAGCGACTCGAGGAGCTGATGAAAGCGCCGGCCCCGGCATCGACATCGGCGTCACGGCAATGACGAGCGAGGCTCCGCTTCCGACCGACGAGCATGTGGCTCCGCCTCGCTAGTGGCAGTATCTTTTTGCCCGCCCTCCAGGCGGGCGAGCCGTCTTGACCGGGGGAAACTTGAGTCATTCGTCGGCAATCGAGCCGGTCACGCCGGCTGGCAGACCCGTCACAGCTTGTCGGGTAGTCGCGCTCGCCGTCGTGCTCGCATGGGCGGCAACGAGCCACCTCGTCGCGCAGCACGATCACCGCCCCGGCAAGCCGGCGTATGACGATGGCAATGTGGAGGTGGTACCGGTGCAAGGCAACGTGCACCTCGTTGCCGGCTCGGGCGCGAACATCACCGTGCTCGCCGATCCCGAGGGTTTGCTGGTCGTGGACACGAGCGTCGCCGCCATGAGCGAGAAGGTCCAGGCCGCGCTCAAGACGATTTCCGACAAACCGATCCGTCACATCATCAATACCAGCGCCGACGAGCATCACACGGGTGGCAACGAAAACCTGTCGAGTGCCGGGAGCAACATCAGCGCGGGGATCGGCGGCCAGGGCGGCCGCGAGCCGGCGCGTCTCGAAGGCGCTCCGGTCATCGCGCATGAAGCTGTGCTGCACCGGATGAGCGGGCTCAAGGGTGAGCCGGCGCGCATGCCGTACGGCGTGTGGCCGCACGACACGTTCTACACCAATAAGAAACAGCTCTACTTCGCGGGCGAAGTCGTGGAACTGCTGCACATGCCCGCGGCTCACACGGATGGCGATCTCATCGTGTGGTTCCGCAAGTCCGACGTGCTGGCGACCGGCGACGTATTCTCGACCGTCACCTACCCGATGATCGACCGGACTCGCGGAGGCAGCATCCAGGGCATCCTCGATGCGCTCAATCAGATTCTCGACATCACGTTTCCCGCGTTCAACAATCAGGGTGGCACGCTCGTCGTCCCGGGGCACGGGCGCATCTGCAACGAATCCGACGTAGCCGAGTACCGCGATATGACCACCATCATTCGCGATCGCATTCGGCTCATGATCGACAAGAAGATGACGCTCGCCCAGATCAAGGCGGCGGGACCGACGAAGGACTACGACGGCGTGTATTCGACGCCGGCGTGGACGGGTGAGATGTTCATCGAGGCGATCTACGCCGATTTGACAGCCGCCAGACGGAAATAACCGGAATCCAGAGGACGCTGATGAAAAACAGGATCCTGCTAATCGTGGTTGCCGTCGCCAGTTTCTCGAGCGTGGCTGACGCGCATTTCGTGCTCGTATCGCCAGCCGCATCGCTGGTGCAGAACCGGCTGGGCGATCCGCAGAAGATCGGACCCTGTGGCGGCGTGTCGGCGAACCCGGGACGTGGAACACCCGCGAATCCAGGAACGCCGAGCAACGCAGTCACTCAGCTGACCGGTGGATCCACATTGCATCTGCTGGTCCAGGAGACGGTTTTCCATCCCGGTCACTATCGCGTGGCGTTGGCGCGTACCGCCGCGCAGCTGCCGCCCGATCCAGTGGTGACGACCCGCGATTCGGATCGTGGCCCATGGTCGGTATCGGCGACCATCCAGGATCCCCCGATGGCACCTGTTCTGGCGGACGGCCTGTTCGCGCATACCGAGCGGCCGATGGGCCTTCACGAAGCCGACGTTCAGATCCCGAACATCAACTGCGTCAACTGCCTGATTCAGGTGATTCAGTTCATGGCGGAACATGCCAAGAACGCGGATGGCGATTACTCGTATCACCACTGCGCGGTGGTCAACATCACCGCAGACGCGGCCAAGCCGATCGACACGCGCTGGGGTCAGGTGGCGGGACGCTAACGCCGCGGCCACGGAGACGACCGCACAGAGGCGGCCCTGCAGGCCCGCCCTGGTTCTCGCAGTCTTCAGGCGGCTATTTCGCGGCCATCAACGATTCGATCAGGGCGACCGTCTCGGGGAAGCCCTCGCTCGCTGACTGCTTGACACCAGGCACGCCGATCCCTTTCGCGAGATCGAGCGCCGTCCGGCCGTTGGCATCCTTCGCTTGCAGGTCGGCGCCGTTCTCAGCAAGGAACTTCACCAACGCCGTGTAGCCTCGCTCGGCGGCGCCGTGCAGTGCAGTCTGATGCGGCACGGCAGATGCGCTCGGCACCTGGCTGGCACGTCCGCCGCGGCCGGCACGCGCGGCGGCGGTTGCGGCGGCGCTGTACTCGCCGGTGCGCGGTGAATCGGTCACGTTCCGGGCGTTGACGTTCGCGCCGGCATCGATCAACAGCTTCATCGTCGCCAGCACGCCTTCGTTGGTGCGATTGCGGCCGCGCGTCACGCGGGTTCCGAATTCCACTCCCGCCGCCGCCATCAGCGGCGTGACGCCCTCTTTGCTCGGCAGGTCGACGAGTGCCTTGTGTTTCAACAGCAGGTCGACGAACGGCGCATCACCGGCACGGGCGGCGCGCAGCAGCGGTGTCGCCCCCTGCGCCAGAATCGTATCGCCGCCGCGATCCTGCGGGACATCGCGATACGGCGGACGCCGCTTGAGCTGAAGGTTCGGATTGGCCCCGGCATCGAGCAACATCTTCGCAACGTCGAGTGCAGTCACCGAATCCACGCTCGGGATCACGGCCATGGCGCCGTTTCCCTTGGTCGGCAGCGTGCTGACATCGGCCGCCATGTACAGCGGCGAGCGGCCGAACAGATCCCATTTGTCGACGTCGGCGCCCGCCTTGATCATGAAGGCGGCGAACTCGAAGTGCAGATTGAGCAGCGCCATGTTGAGCGGCGTGATACGTTCCGGGTCTTCGAGATCGCGATCGGCCCCGGCCTCGACGAGGTGGCGTGCGCACTCGACGCAGCCTTCACGTGCGGCATACAGCAGTGGAGTAAAGCCGCCCTTGTTCATGTCCTTGGGGCGCGGCTCGGTGATGACCTTGCGCTCCCATTGCCGGATGACGCCGCGTGCGTTGAGATCGGCCCCCTTCGACGCGAGGAACTTGACCATCTCCGCCTGGCTCTGCGCCGCGGCCCACATCAAGGCGGTCTGACCGCCCCACTCTTCTTTGGCGTTGACGTCTGCGCCCGCTTCGAGCAATCGCCTCGCGGCGTCGACCTTGCCGGCGCGCGCGACCGCCATCAGCGGTGTTTCACCTTCGGGATTCTTCGTGTTGGGATCGGCGCCAGCCTTGAGCAGCGCCTCGATGACCGGCGCCGATCCGATGATCGCGGCCTCGGTCAACGCCGTCGTCCCGAACTGGTTCTTCAGCGAGACGTTCGCGCCCGCTTTGATCAGCGCGCGCACCAGCTCGAGATCCTCGTTCGACGCGGCCCACATGAGCGCTGTAGTACCGTCCGGTCCGGGGTCATTCACGTTCGCGCCGCTCGCCAGCAATCGCATCGCGGCTGCGCGATCGCCGCGCTCCGCCGCATCGAGCAACGAGGTCTCCGCCGCCGTCGCGACCTGAGTCGCGACAATCCACACGGCTCCAATGACGACAACACACCGAGTCACAGAGGCACAGAGGTAATTCGTTGTTCGTCTCGGTGCCTCGGTGCCTCTGCGTGTCGTATTCAGTGTCAACACAAGTCAACTCCGGATTGATGCGGGCCCCTAGATCTCCGACAGGATGCCGCCGCTGTCGCCAAGTTTCTCCACCGGGATGTTGTTGCGATCGAACAGCGTCACCAGCAGATCGGCAAAACGAGAGTCCTGCGGATACTTCACGTGCTGACCACCTTTGATACGACCGTTGGCGTGGCCGAGAATCGCGGCCGGCAGCGGATCGTTGTTGTGCTTGTCGCTGTTGCTCATGTTGCTGCCGAACAGGATCGTCGAGTGATCGAGCACGGTGCCATCGCCTTCCTGCGCCTTCGACAGCCGCTCGACGAAGTTCGCAAACACCTCTGAGTGATACCGCTGAATCTGCACCAGCTTGTTTTGCTTCTCGGCGTTGTTCCCGTGATGCGAGAGCGGATGGAACGCTTCGGCGATGCCGAGATTCGTATACGTCCGCATGCTGGCCTCGCGATCCATCGAGAACGTGATGATGCGCGTGATGTCGGCCTGGAACGCGAGGGCCATGAGATCGAACATCAGCTTGAAATGGTCGGTGATGTCGTTCGGGGTCCCGACCGGCGCATCCGGGATGTCGAGCCGCGACATGTCCTGCTGCGACGCCATCTGCACGCGCCGCTCGATTTCGCGAACGGAGTCGAGATAGTCACTGACGACAACGCGGTCGCGCACGCCAAGGCTGGCCTGCAGGCGCGTCGCCTGTCCCTTGACGCGGTCGAGGATACTGCCGGTCTCGTGCAGGATCGCGGCCCGTTCCTTGTCCGTATCACCCTGTCCGAACAGCTTCTGGAACACCGCGCGCGGGTTGCCTTCCTGCGGCAACGGCTGCGTCGGTGTCCGCCACGCGAGTCGCGCGCCACCGAGCGCCGTGGTCAGCTCGAGCGAGGGCAGCCGCGTGTCCTGGCCGATATGCCTGGCCGCGAGCTGGTCGGCGCTGACACCAGCGTCCGCGCTGCCGACGCCGTGGTCCCACGGCTTCACGCACGTCAGCCACGTCATCTCGATATAGCCGTGCGGCTCCGGTGTCTCGCCGGGCTTGTTGCGCAAGCCAGACACGATGGTCAGGTGCTGCCGGAACGGCTCCAGCGGCTGCAGGATCGGCGACATCTCGAAGTTCGTACCGGTCTGCGGCGGCGACCACCGATCCATGATGGCGCCATGCGGGAACCCGATGAAGGCGAGGCGCTTCGGGGTCGAGCCTGCGGGTGTCGCCGCCCATACGGTCGCCGCAGGACTCATTGCATCGAGGAGCGGCAGCGCGATGCTGGCTCCTACGCCCTTCAATACCGTCCGCCGAGACACGTGCTTCTTGAATACGTACATGTCGTATCTCCGTTATCCCGCCAATCGAGAACGTCCCTGATCACGCAACGCCATCACGTCGCAACCCTATCTACTGCGCGGTAGATGTCTGTTCTTTACTGGCCGCCGGTGCCGGCACTCTCAGCATCCTGAACTGATCGCTGCGAACCACGGCCTGGACCAACGCTGAGAACCGATAGTCGCTCCCCGCGGCGCCGCGCACGATGCGGCGCACCGTCGGCATGTCGTAATACTCCAGTTTGCGGCCCGTTGCGTATGTCAGCAGCCCTTCGGTGAACGTCTGCGCAAACTGGTCCGGCCGGCGAAGCAGCGCCTGCCGGAGGTCATCGGGTCCTTTGATTGGCGTGCCGTCGGGCAATTCACCAGTGGAATCGATCGCCGCGCCGGCGTAGCGATCGCGATCGCGCCACATCCCGGTCGCATCGAAATTTTCCAGCGCCAGGCCAAGCGGATCCATGACGGCGTGACAGGCCGCGCACGTCGGACTGGCGCGGTGCTTCGCGATCATCTCGCGGACCGTGAGCGCCTTCGTCGTGCCGATGTCCTTCTCGTCGAGCGTCGGGACATTCGGCGGTGGCGTGGCGGGCGGTACTCCCTGGATGTGTTTGAGAATGAACGCACCGCGCAACACCGGCGATGTCCGGTTCGGGTAGGCTGCGGCCATGAGCACGGCGCCCTTGCCGAGCAACCCCCACCGCACGGACTGTTCGAGCTCAACGCGGCGGAACCGATCCCCCTTCACGTCCGTGATCCCGTACTGGAGGGCGACGCGCTCGTTGAGGAACGTGTGTTTCGCGCGCAGCAAATCGACAACGCTCCGGTCCTCTCTGAAGATGCTGTCGGCGAACAGCGTCAACTCAGTGCGGAAGTCGTCGCGCGGATCCGATCGTCCGGAGGCATACGGAAAGACCGCGGAGTCCGGCACGATCTCGTCCAGCCGCTTCATGTCGAGCCACTGATGGACGAAGTTGCTGGCCAGCGTCACCGAGCGCGGATCCGCCAGCATGCGCTTGACCTGCCGATCCAGCGCCGCCGGATCGTTCAGTTTGCCCTTGGCCGCAATCTGCAGCAGCTCGTCGTCCGGGATCGTGTTCCACAGGAAGAACGACAGCTTGGATGCAAGATCGAGATCGGGGACGGGGTACACCTGACCGGGGCGCACTCCGGCAGGTATCGACTCGCTGCGGTACAGGAAGAACGGGCTGGCCAGCAGCCCCGTGATGGCGCTGCGCATGCCCGCTTCGAAACCGCCGTCCCTCGCGCCGTCCTGGTAATACTGGAAAAGTTCATCGACGTCGTCATTGGACACGGGGCGGCGATACGCGCGCGTGGCGAGTGACGTGATGATCTGTCTCGCGCAACGTTCCTCTGTGTCCGAGGTTACGGGCCGGCACGTGAAGATGCGCTCGCGGCTCGGCGTGGCGCTGAGCCCTTTCGCGTCGAAGGGACCCTGAAGCTGAAATGAGCCGATGCGATACAGGCGATCCTGCCCGCCGCCGGGTGCAAACATCTGCAACTGATCGTCGGATTCGGCAAAGGTGCGACGCTTGAATGCCACACCAATCTTGTGCGGCCCGGCCGTGGCAAAGAAGCGAATCTTCTTCAGGCGAGCGTTGACGCGATCGAGCGCGCCGTTCTGCACCTGATCGTACAGCTTCATGTCTTCTTCGCCGCCGATCACGGTCTCGTAGACAAGCTTGTTGTCGAGCGTCACGACGATCGGGTTTTCGAACTCCATGCCGTTGCCCCAGATGTGGGTCACGATGTCGGCAATGTCGACCTGATACTCGCCGTCGGAGGGGAGATCGACTTTGGCGAGGATTCCTCCGCGTGTGCCAAGTGGCAGACCAGGCACATGCGTCAGCTGCGTGCCGGCTCCGGCGCGGAAGGTCCAGCCGCCGGGTCTGGCGTCGGGACGGCCCAGTGCCTTCACGGCCACGGCGCGCGCGGCGATGACATACTGCTCGATGAACGACGGCGACACCTGCAATGCGGTAGCGATGTTGTCGAACCCTTCCGCGATGTCGTCAGCGGGCAGCACCTCGGTCGCGTCGAACTCAACCGCGAGCAGGTCACGTACGGCGTTCGTATATTCCCGGCGATTGAGCCGGTGCAGGACGACCTGGTCGCGCACGTGCGCCGGCGTCTCTGCGCGATCGAGCGAATCTTCGAGATAGGACACCAACGAGTCGATGGCGGCGGTCCCTGGCTGTCGAGCGCCGGGGGGCGGCATCACCCGGCCGCGCATCTTGCGCACGGCTTTCTCGAACACTTCCGCATGTTGCGCGATGCTCTCCGGCGTGATGCCCTGAAAACTGACACCGGCCACCTTGGCGCGATCGTTGTGACACGAGACGCAGTACTGCTGCATCGTCGCCAACTGTCCCTGTGTTCCGGCCGCGTCGGGAGCGGTTGCCGTCTGTTGAGCGGCGGTGAAGACGCCGGTCAACGAGCCGACGAACAGGACACCGGCCAGGAAGATGACGACGTGGACACGTGTCGGAGTGCTGGTCATGCGTCTCATCGCTATGCGTCAGGTGACAGATACGCCCACAGACTTTCGAAGGCGCGCCGCACGAACTCGTCGCCATTGCCCATCTGCGGATCGAATTCCTTGGTCGGTTGCGCGGCCACGGCTTCGGTTGGTCCGCGGCCTTTGTTCAACATCTGGGCGAGGCGATCGTAAATCGTGCCGTACATCGCGGACTGCGCCTTGACGTCCGCAAGACGCAACACCGGTCCACGACCGGGCACGATTCGTGTTTCGTCATTCGCCAGCGTCTGCACGCGCTGAAGGCCGCCGACGATACCGCCAATCCATCCGCCGGTTTGCCAGTCGATCACCGGCCAGCCCTGACCTGAGACGACGTCACCGACGGCCAGCACGTTCTGTTTCGGAAAGTACACGTAGAGATCGCCGTCGGTGTGTGCCGCGTCGGGAATGTACCCGTACTGAATACCGGAATCGAGCTGGCCCGTGGTGTAGAAGGTCTTATTCGGCTGCGCGATCTTCGGCAGGCGCTTGAAGCGCTGGCCATTCCAGGACCAGGTGATGTCGGTCGTCAGCCACAGACGTGTGTTCTCTTGGGCGATGATGGTCTTGCCGGCGTTCCCCACCGACTCGTTCGAGCCCGTTTGTTCCGGGTGCCAGTGAGTGTTGAAGAGCGTGTGAACGGGACCGCCGCCCGGCAGACCCGTCACAATCTTGATCAACGCATCCGCCGCTTTGGCCGATCCGCCGTCGACGAGCAACACACCACCACCGCCCGTCTGTGC
>JBKPNV010000363.1:0-6644 GCA_046732795.1 Acidobacteriota bacterium | reverse complement strand
GGGGAGAGTTGCTGTCGCCGTGATCAGCGGTTGCCGCGCTCGATGAACAGCCGCGCGAGCGGCTGGTCGCAAGTACAAATCATCGGTAGGCGTCAGTGATCGGCCAGAGCCCACGTACTCTGCGTCAGGTTCGCGTACGAGTGATCGAGCCGTAGTCGAGCGCCAGGTTCACGACGAACGGCGAGACCATCTCGCCCACGAAGCTCGGCACGGAAGGTCAAACGTTAAACGCCAAACGTCGAAGCGGAAGCGTCGTACCATTCCCTATGGCCATCATCGTCCAGAAATACGGCGGAAGCAGTGTCGCAGACGTCGGCAAGCTCAAATATGTCGCTGAGCGCGTCATGCAGACCGCGCGACGTGGGCATCAGGTGGTGGTCGTGGTCTCCGCCATGGGCGACACGACCGATGAGCTGCTCGGGATGGCCAAGAAGGTGTCGCCCAACCCGGAGCGGCGTGAGCTCGACATGCTGCTGTCGGCGGGCGAGCGGATCTCCATGGCGCTGCTCTCACTGGCGATTCGTGAGCTCGGCGGCGACGCGATCAGTTTCACGGGCAGCCAGTCCGGCATCATCACCAACGATCGGCACGTCGACGCCCGCATCATCGAGGTGCGTCCGTTCCGTGTGCAGGACGAATTGGCCCGCGGCCGCATCGTCGTCGTCGCCGGCTATCAAGGTGTCTCGTACAAGCGGGAGGTGACGACGCTGGGGCGCGGTGGCAGCGACACGACCGCGGTCGCGATGGCCGCGGCACTCGATGCGGAGTACTGCGAGATCTGCTCGGACGTGGATGGCGTGTACTCCGCGGATCCGCGCGTCGTGCCAGCCGCGGCGCGCATCGCGACGCTGTCGTATGAAGAGACGCAGGAAATGGCCGAAGCGGGCGCCAAGGTCCTGAACGCGCAGGCGGTGGAGTTTGCGAAAGAGCGCGGCATCGCAATCTACGCGCGCGCTACGCAAGGCCCGCTGCCCGGCGCGGATCCCTCCTCAGACGGGACAGTCGTTCGCAAGAGCCCGCCGCGCATGCCCGGCACGGTGGTTGGCGTGGCCAGCGAGCGCGACGTGCTCGTGCTCGACGCGACGGCGCCGCCGACCGACGTTCTCGCGCTGCTGGCCGATCGTGGCGTGCCTGGCAAGCAGCTGCATGTGTTTCACGATCGTACGACGGTGGTCATTTCGCGCGAGAACATGCATGACGAGGGACGGTTCCGGCAGGCGCTGGAGGCGCGGCTTGGCGCGCGTGCGCAGCTGGTCGACCGGCTTGCGGCCGTCAGCGCCATCGGCGCGGGCATCAACGCCACGTACGACAACGTTCGGGCCGGTGCGGCGACGCTCAGCGACGTGGGCATCGCCGTCGCAGGGACGGCGACATCTTCATTTCGCATCACCTGGATGCTCGCCGACGAGCGGGTGAAAGACGCGGTGCGTGTGCTGCACGAGCGATTCATCGAGAAACAACGCGCACTTCTACCCTAAATGGGGTAGCGACGCCGACCTTTATTAACTCGCTTCAAAGGCCTACACTTCGACGGAGGCGAAAAGGGGAACGGCATGTCCGCTCACACCGAACTCAGCTGCGCGCGTGCACGCGCCTTTGCCGGAGCGTGTCTCGTAACCGTGCTCGTTGTCGTCGCGCGCCTCGGCGCCGCACCCGAGGACCCGGGGCTGGTTGATGCAACCAGAAACCAGGATCAGTCGAAGGTCCGTGCGCTGCTCGGTCGCAAAGTCGACGTGAACGTGCGCTCGGCCGACGGATCGACGGCGCTGTTGTGGGCGGCACATTGGAATGATGTGTCGACCGCCGATCTGTTGATCCGCGCCGGCGCCCAGGCGAACACGTCGAACGATTTCGGGATGACGCCGCTCTCGCGCGCGTGCACCAACGGCAGCGCTGCGCTCGTCGAACTGCTGCTCAAGGCTGGTGCGAATCCGAACACACCAATCGCGACCGGTGAAACACCGCTCATGACGTGCGCGAGCAGCGGCAGCGTCGACGCCGTGCGGATGCTGATCGCGCGCGGCGCCAATGTCAACGCCAGGGAGCCGGTGCAGAATCAGGACGCGTTGATGTGGGCCGCCGCCGAGCGTCATCCGGATGTGGTGCGCCTGCTCATCGAAGGAGGCGCCGATCTTCGAGCGCATACGAAAAAGGGATTCACGGCGCTGCATTTCGCCACGCGCGAAGGCGATCTGGAAAGCACGCGCGCCTTGCTCGCTGCCGGTGTCGACGTGAACGTGCGTTCGACGCCGGACGAGGCCGCCGATGCCGAGCGCAAGAACGAGACGCCTGCCACGGGCCGGAGCGTATCAGGAGCGGCGTCGGGGCCCGGTGCGCCGCGCGGCCCTGCGTATCAGGCAACGATATCTGCCGGCAGCACACCGCTGCTCGTCGCCACGGTGAGAGGCCACGTGCCGCTCGCGCTCTTCCTGCTCGAGCAGGGCGCCGATCCCAACCTTCTCGACGGGGGCTTCACTCCGCTGCATTGGGCGTCTGGAACATGGGAGGGCGGCATCTCGAATGCGGTTTACGGGTTCAGCGATCCGATGAGCGGCATCCCCAACCGCCAGCAGAAGGTGGAGCTCGTGAAGGCATTGCTGGCGCACGGTGCGAACCCCAACTCGCGCATGACGCGACGGCCGCCGGGATTTGCCGGGCTGGGCGGCGGCTATGAAGACGCACCCGGAGCGACGCCATTCCTGCTCGCCAGTGCTGCCGCCGATCTCGAGATGATGCGCATTCTGCTCGCGGCGGGAGCCGATCCCACGCAGGTGACAGACAGTCAGACGACCGCGGTGATGGCGGCGTCGGGTCTCAATCGAGGAATCGGTGAGAGTCCGACGACAGAGGAGCAGGCGCTCGCCGCCGTGAGATTCCTCATTGAGTTGGGTGCAGATGCACGAGGCGCGACCACGAGTGGTGAGAACGCGCTGTTTGGCGCCGCATATCGCGGATGGAACACACTGCTCGCGCTGCTCATCGAGAAAGGCGCCGACGTGAACGCCCTGAGCAAAGCTGGCATCACGCCGTGGCTGGCGGCATCCGGTTTCGGCGATCGGCTGGGTGGCGTCCTCTACAACAAGGAGGGCGCCGATCTGCTGCTGGCGCATGGAGCGGATCCCAAGCTCGGGAAACCGTGTCAGGCGCAGAACAAGTGTCGATGACTTCTCGACAGGCGATCAGCGCGTGCGTCTCGATCGCGTGGCTGGCCACGGCTGGCTCCGAGGTTGCACGTACCGTTCAGGCAAGTCCGCCCCAGCCGCCGCCGAAAACTGGCCAGGCGGGAACGGCGGCGGCCACTCCGGCGCGAGAGCTCGTGGGCCGTTATTGCGTCACGTGCCACAACGCGCGACTCAAGACCGCGAACCTGCTGCTCGATCAGGCCGATGCCGAGCAGGTCTCCAATTCGGCCGACACATGGGAGCGCGTGATCGTTCAGCTGCGCAGTCGAGCCATGCCGCCCGCAGGCATGCCGCGACCGGACAACGCCACGTACAACTCTGTGGCCTCGTGGCTGGAGACCGAGTTGGATCGTGCGGCAAGCGCGCGTCCCAATCCCGGTCGGCCTGCAGGGCTCCATCGCCTCAATCGCACGGAGTATGCAAACGCGGTTCGGGACCTGCTCGGAGTGGCGATCGATCCCACCGCGATGCTCCCTCCTGATGCACAGGCGGCCGGCTTCGATACCAATGCCGACGCGCTCGCGGTGGAGCCGGCGCTCCTCGACCGCTATCTGACGGCGGCCGCGCGGATTGCCCGCATGGCGATTGGCGACGCGACACTCCGGCCCACGTTCGAACGCTATACGGCGGTGAAGGGCAACTCGAACGAGCAGACATGGCTCTGGCAGACGGAGCGTCTCGGCGAAGCGTTTTCACTGGGCTCGCGCGGTGGGATTGCGGCCCGCCACTACTTTCCGCTCGATGGCGAGTACGTGGTCAGAGTGCGCTTGCTGAAAACGTACGCCGGTGTCATTCGCGGCCTCAACGCGCCGGCCCAGATCGAAATTCGCGTGGATGGCGTGCGCGTGGGTCAGTTCACCATTGGCGGCGACGGCGCTCCACTCGACGATGCCGATGGCAAGCTGCAGGCGCGCGTCGCGGTGAAGGCCGGTCTTCGAGATGTGGTCGCGACGATCGTCAAGTCCGACGGCATCAAGGCGGAAGGACTCGGGCCGGCGCGCGTGCCGATCTGGAATCGCGAAGGAGACGTTCCGAGCGCTGAACTCGCCATCTCTTCAATGTTGGTCGGGGGACCGTACAACGGCAGAGTTCCGCAGGATTCGCCGAGCCGGCAGCGCGTGTTCGTCTGCCATCCCGCGAGCGCCACCGAAGATGCCGCCTGTGCGAGCAGGATTCTTTCCGCCTTGGCGCGGCGCGCGTATCGGCGCGCAACGACACCCGAGGACGTCCAGACGTTACTGGAGTTCTATCAGCGCGCGAGAAGCAGTGGAGACTTCGACACGGGCATTCGCGCCGCGATCGAGCGACTGCTGGTCAGCCCCGATTTCCTGTTTCGCATCGAGGCCGATCCCGGTGGTGTGGCTCCAAACACGACCTACCGTATTTCCGATGTGGAGCTTGCTTCGCGTCTTTCATTCTTCCTGTGGAGCAGCATTCCAGACGATGAGCTGCTCGATCTCGCGGTGAAGGGAAGGTTGCGCGATGCCGGCGTATTAGAGCAACAGGCGCGGCGGATGCTCGCCGATCCACGCGCGCGTGCCGCATTGGTGGATAACTTCTTCGGTCAATGGCTGCAGACGCGCAACGTCTGGCTGCTGACCCCCGATGCGAACACGAAGTTCCCCTGGTTCGACGACAACCTTCGCGCCGCGTTCGTGAGAGAGACGGAGCTGTTCCTCGACGATCAGTTGAAGGCGGATCGCGGGATCCCCGAGCTGCTCACCGCAAACTACACGTTCCTCAATGACCAGCTCGCGCGTCACTACGGGATTTCGGGTGTTTACGGCAGCCACTTCCGGCGCGTCACGCTGACCGACGAGAATCGCTGGGGCCTGTTGGGAAAGGCGAGCGTGCTGGCGGTTACGTCATATCCCACGCGGACCTCACCGACCACGCGCGGCAAGTGGTTGCTCGAAAACATCCTGGCGGTGCCGGTGCCGCCTCCGCCGCCGAACGTGAATACCAACCTGGATGAGAGCAAGCTCGGAAAATCGACGTCGGTACGCGAGATGCTCGAGCAGCACCGCGTGAACCCGGTCTGCGCGTCGTGTCATGCGCGCATGGATCCGCTCGGTTTCAGCATGGAGAACTTCGACGCCGTCGGCCAGTGGCGGACGACCGACGGGGAGGCGCCGATCAACGCACGTGGCGTGTTGCTGGACGGCACCAACGTCGACGGGCCCGCCGCCTTGCGCAAGGCGCTCGTGGCGCAGCAGGAGCAGTTCGTCAGGACGGTCACAGGCAAGTTGATGACCTACGGCATTGGCCGGCAGATGGAGTATTCGGATGGCCCGGCAATCCGATCCATCGTGCGCACCGCTGCGGCGGATGACTATCGCTGGTCGTCGACGATTCTGGCCATCGTCAAGAGTGTCCCGTTTCAGATGAGGAGATCGCGGTCATGATCGTCACCAGAAAAGCGATTTCGCGGCGCACGGTGCTTCGCGGAATGGGCACTGCCGTGGCCTTGCCGCTCCTCGACGCGATGATACCGGCGCTCACTGCGCAGGTGAAAACGCCGGCCGGCCCGATCCGTCGACTCGGTGTCGTGTATCACCCGAACGGCGTCATCTACCACAACTGGCTTCCGACCGGCACCGGCCGCGACTTCACGCTCTCGCGCACGCTGGCGCCGCTGGAGCCATTTCGCGATCAGCTGATTGTGGTCACGGGTCTCTCGAGTCATCAGGCCGAGGCGCTTGGTGACGGCGGCGGCGATCACTCGCGCGCATCGGGCACGTACCTGACCGGCGTGCACGTGAAGAAGTCGGATAGCGTCGTCGAGAACGGCATCTCGATGGATCAGATCGCCGCCAAGGCACTCGAGCGGCAGACGCAGCTGTCCTCGCTGCAACTGACGGCCGACGACAACAGCCTGGTGGGTGCGTGTGACGTGGGCTACAGCTGCGCGTACAGCAGTACGCTGTCGTGGCTCACACCGACGCTGCCGCTCATGGCGGAAAACAATCCCCGGGTCGTGTTCGAGCGGCTGTTCGGATCGAGCGACAGCACCGATGCGCAGGTGCGCGCCTTGCGGCTGCGCCAGGACAAGAGCATCCTCGACTCTGTGACGGCGCGGGTGAAACAGCTGCAGCAGAAGCTGGGGCCCTCCGACAACACGAAGCTGACCGACTATCTCGAATCACTCCGCGATGTCGAACGTCGCATCCAGAAGGCTGAGGAGCAGAAAGATCGGCAGGGGCCGGACGTCGATCAGCCCGCGGGGATCCCCGACGGGTTCGAGCCGCACGTGCAGTTGCTGTACGACCTGCAGGTATTGGCCTATCAATCGGATCTCACCCGCGTGATCACCTTCATGTATGGCCGCGAACAGACCGGGCGTCCGTACCCGCAGATCGGGATCCCGGAACCGCATCACCCGCTGACGCACCATCAGAACGATCCGTCGAAGATGGAGAAGTGCACCGCGATACAGCTGTATCACGTCGCACTGTTTGCTGC
>JBKPNV010000362.1:0-10339 GCA_046732795.1 Acidobacteriota bacterium | reverse complement strand
TCGCGGTGGGCGAGCGGTGGCATCTCGAGGATACGACGCCGGATTCCAAGACGCTCGTGATTGGGAACGAGGACTGGCCGTTTCCTGTCCCGATTGTAAAGGCGGGCACCGGGTGGCACTTCGATACGGCGGCGGGGAAGGAAGAGGTGATCGCGCGGCGGATCGGGCGCAACGAGCTCGCCGCCATTGCCACAGCCCGTGCGTATGTGACCGCGCAGCAGCGCTACGCGGAACAGGGGCATGACGGGAACCCTCCCGGCGTCCACGCCATGAAGTTCGCCAGCGATCCAGGGAAGGAAAACGGGCTGTACTGGCCGGTCAAGAAGGGCCAGAAGCGAAGTCCACTCGGGGACCTGGTTGCCCAGGCGGCGGCCGACGGCCGCGCGGCGAGTGGTGATCGCTCGCAGCCATCGCCCTACAATGGCTATTATTTCAAGATCCTGACGTCACAGGGAGCGGCCGCCGCCGGCGGCGCGAAGCAGTACGTCGTCAAGGGCATGATGTCCGGCGGATTCGCGCTGGTCGCGTGGCCGGCTCAATATGACGTGACGGGTGTCATGACCTTCATCGTCAATCAGGACGGCATCGTCCATGAGAAAGATCTCGGAGCGGGCACGGACGCCGCTGCGCGAAAGATGACGGCCTACAATCCCGACTCATCGTGGCACCGGATACAGTGATTTGCCTCGCGACCAGCGTCAAAGTCCTGGAACCCGCTACCCGTCGCTCTATCAGATAAATACGAGAGTCTGGCTGACCGAGCTTTCTCGCGGTCTGCGGCGATCGGCCACACTCGACGACATCCCCGACGCCGAGCTCGATCGGCTCGCTGCGATGGGATTCGATTGGATCTGGCTGTTGAGCGTGTGGCAGACCGGTCCCGCAGGGCAGCGCATCTCTCGCGGCAACGCTGAATGGCGGCGGGAATTCGAGGACACGCTGACGGATCTTTGTGAGGACGATGTTGCGGGGTCAGGGTTTGCTATCACCGGATACACCGTCCACCAGGGGCTGGGAGGCGATGCCGCCCTCGCGCGTCTGCGCAGCCGGCTGCGCAGACGCGGCCTGAAGTTGATGCTCGACTTCGTACCGAATCACACCGGTCTCGATCATCCGTGGGCCCAGCTGGATCCCGAGTACTACATCCAGGGAACCGAGGCCGATCTCGAGCGCGCGCCGCACAACTACACGCGCATCGCGCGCCCGGAGGGCGACCTGATCCTGGCATACGGACGCGACCCGCACTTTCCCGGCTGGCCGGACACGCTGCAACTCGACTACACCAATCCGACGACGCAGGGGGCGATGATTGCGGCGCTGATGAAGATTGCCGGTCAATGTGACGGCGTGCGCTGCGACATGGCGATGCTCGTACTCCCGGACGTATTCGAGCGGACCTGGGGCCGACGGCCGCAGCCGTTCTGGCCGCGGGCGACCCGCTGTGTCCGGCAGAAGGTGCCCGACTTCTGTTTCATGGCGGAAGTCTATTGGGATCTCGAGTGGACGCTGCAGCAACAGGGGTTCGATTACGCGTACGACAAGCGGCTGTACGACCGTCTGCGCGAGGGGCGTGCCAGGCCGGTGCGTGAACACTTCCACGCGCGACTCGAGTACCAGGACAAGCTGGCGCGGTTTCTCGAGAACCACGACGAGCCGCGCGCCGCCGCCGTGTTTCATCCAGCCGTTCACCAGGCGGCCGCGGTCATTACGTTTCTTTCGCCGGGGTTGCGCTTCTTTCACCAGGGGCAATTTGGCGGGCGACTGAAACGCATTTCGCCACACCTGGTCCGTGCGCCCATCGAATCGACGGACGAAGCGCTACACCAGTTCTACGACCGCCTGCTCTCCGTGCTGCGCCGGCCAACTCTTCGCGACGGCCAATGGCAGCTGCTCCATTGCGCTCCCGCATGGGAAGGCAACTGGACGTGGGACGGTTTCGTGATCTTCGCGTGGGAGAGCAGGGGTGGTGAACGCCTGCTGGTGACGGTGAACTTCGCAGACCATCAGAGCCAGTGTTACGTCTGCCTGCCGTTCGCCGAATTGGCGGGCCGCCGTGCGCGGCTGACGGACCTGATGGGATCTGCCGTTTACGTTCGCGAGGGGGACGACGTACTTTCGCGGGGGCTGTATCTCGACGTCCCCGCCTGGGGCTATCACGTCTTTGCAATAGCCCCGGACGCGTAAGGTGAACGCTGGCCGGATCAGCTTTCAATCTCCAATTCCCAACTCCCAAGCGGCTTGCGCATTTGGGAGTTGGGACGTGAGAACGGGGAGTTGCCACGTTCGACCTAAGTCCGGATGTGTTCTCCGGCTACTTGCTCCATCATCATCCGCGTCTGTAGCTTTCCGCGTTCGGTCTCCAGAACCGTCTTCGCGTCCAGTCGCCCGTAGAGGTCGAGAAGCGGCGCGACGAGGCCCGTCCATCCCGTCTGGTGGCTGGCGCCCAGGCCGGCGCCGTTGTCGCCGTGGAAGTACTCGTAGAAAAGAATCAGATCCTTCCAATGAGGATCGTTCTGGAACTTGTCGGTGCCTCCGTAGATCGGTCGTTTCCCCTCCGCATTGCGCAGGAATGAACCTGCCAGCCGGCGAGAAAGCTCCTTGCTCGCTTCGAATAACGTCATGTAGCGCCCCGAACCGGTCGGACATTCAACCTTGAAGTCGTCGCCGTAAAAGGCGTAAAGGTTCAGGAGCGCCCGGATGATCAGGACATTGACGGGCATCCAGACCGGCCCGCGCCAGTTCGAGTTTCCGCCGAACATTCCCGTGTTCGATTCGGCCGGCAGGTACTGCACCGTGTATTCCTGGTGACCTACCCAGAACCTGAATGGATGATCCAGGTGATATCGCGAGAGTGAACGGATGCCGTGCGGCCCAAGAAATTCCTTCTCATCGAACAGGTACGCCAGAACGCGCTCCAACTTCTCCTTGTTCAGCGTGGAGAGGATCCGCCGATTGTTGTATCCAACAAACCCCCGATCGGTCGGGGCCATATGCGCAAGCAACTCCGGGTGACGCTTCTTTCCCAGTTCGATCATTTCCATGAGTCGGGGGTGCCTGGTCAGCGATTCCTCTTCGAAAACCGTTGACGCGCACAGCGGCAGCATGCCCACGAGCGACCTGACTTTCAGCCGTTTTGCCTCGCCGTTCGGAAGACGCAGCACGTCATAGTAGAAGCCGTCCTCCTCGTCCCACATGTTGTCGTGATTCTGCCCGATGCGGTCCATGGCGTACGCGATCCACATGAAATGCTGGACGAATTTGAACGCGAAATCCTCGTATATCGAGTCGTAATCGCAGAGGATGAGCGACATCTCCAGCATGCACTGGCAATAGAAAGCCATCCACGCCGTTCCATCGGCCTGCTCGAGTGAGCCGCCGGTCGGAAGTTCCGCGCTCCGGTCGAAGACACCGATATTGTCGAGTCCAAGGAACCCGCCCGCAAATACGTTGCGGCCCGACGGGTCCTTCCGGTTGACCCACCAGTTGAAGTTGAGCATCAGGCCCTGGAACGAGCGCTCCAGGAAGCGCATATCGGCGCGCCCGAGCGCGCGTTCCATCTTGAACAAATACAACGTGGCCCAGGCGTGCACCGGCGGATTCACGTCGCTGAAGTTCCACTCATACGCGGGAATCTGGCCATTCGGATGGAAGTACAGGCCTCGCAGCATCAACAGCAACTGCTCCTTGGCGAAATCGAAGTCGACCAGCGCAAGTGAGATGGTGTGGAAGGCGAGATCCCACGCCGCATACCACGGGTACTCCCACTTGTCCGGCATCGAGATCACTTCGGCATTGAGCATGTGGAACCACTCGGTGTTCCGCACGCCTGGGCGAATCCCTTCGGTAAGCGGGTGACTGCGGTGCTCGGTGAGCCACTTCTCGAGATCGAAGTAGTAGAACTGCTTGCCCCAGAGCATGCCGGCCAGCGCCTGGCGATGGACGCGACGCTCGTCTTCGGTCAGCGATTTCGGCGTAATCCGCAGGTAGAATTCGTCGGCTTCCTTGAGTCGGGTCTCGACAATGCGCTCGAAGCCGTTGAATGCGTCTTTCACCGGCACACCCGTCAGTCGGAGACGAACCGTATGGCTTCCGCCTCCCGGCACGTCGAGCACGTAGTGCGCCGCGGCCTTCGTCCCGACCCGATCAGGATTGACCGCCGCGCGGTTTCCCGTGGTCACAAAGAGATGGAAGGCATCCTTCACGTAGGAGGAAGGGTTGGGCTGACCCCAGAGGTGCCGTGCGTTGCTCTCGTTCTCGGTGAACAGCAGCTCTGGCGATCCCTCGCAGCACAGCTCGTAGTTGCCGAGCTGATGATGCGAGGCGTGAATGACGGCAGGCCCCGCCGCTGTCAGGGAAGGCTTGGCTTCGTCTTCGCCCCAGGACCATGTGTTGCGGAACCAGAGTGTCGGGAGCAGGTGCAATTGGGCCGACTCCGGACCGCGATTGTGGACGGTGATTTTGACCAGGACGTCTTCGGGTCCCGCCTTGGCGTACTCGACGAAGACGTCGAAGTAGCGGTCATCATCGAAGATGCCCGTGTCGAGCAATTCGTACTCGAGCTGTTCCCGTGACCGCATGTGGTTCGTTTCGACGAGGTCCCGGTACGGATACTCCCGCTGCGGGTACTTGTAGAGGTACTTCATGTACGAATGCGTCGGCGTGCTGTCGATGTAGAAGTAGTACTCCTTGACGTCCTCCCCGTGATTGCCTTCGGCGTTCGTCAGCCCGAACAGACGCTCTTTCAGGATCGGGTCTCGCCCGTTCCACAAGGCAAGCGCGAAGCAGAGTCGCTGCTTGTCGTCGCTGATGCCGCCAAGCCCGTCTTCGCCCCACCGGTAGGCGCGCGAGCGTGACTGGTCGTGGGAGAAGTAGGCCCACGCATTGCCATCGTTGCTGTAGTCCTCGCGGACCGTTCCCCACTGTCGCTCGCTGAGATATGGCCCCCATTTCTTCCACGGGATCCCTGCCTCCCGCGCGTCATTCAACCGGGCCTGTTCCGTGACGTCGACGATCGCTGGCTTGGTCATGTCGCGTCCTTTCCGCCGTTCTGCAGCGCTGCGCCTGGAGCACACTGGATGCCGATCCCGAAGCAGTTTCCCACTCCGTGAAACCCCCGAAAACACGGCTCTCGCTTGCGTTGAGCTCCGCCCGGGAACGGTTTTATGCCTCCGTCATAACGGAGGACCTCCAATACATCGGAAGTCCCACGTACAATTCGCGGGCGTTTGCTTCGATCGCTGTATCGCCGCGCAGGCATGCAGCTTGCGGTAGAGGCCGCCTCGAACGTGACGATAGCCAGGCGTCTGGTCGTCCTGCTGACGGTGCCGCTCGTGGCGCTGCTCGGCCTTGGTGTGTTCACGCGCCTGCAGCTCGCCGAGATTGAAGCGCGCAGCCGCCTCGTTGCCGAATCCCGAATCGTCGCGCTCGCGACGCTGGGGAATCTCTCTCGCGGATTTTCGGAACTGCGCGTCAACGTCCGCAGCTATCTGCTGGCCGAAAACGACACGCAGCGCGCGGCCGCGCGGGCAGCCTTCGATGACGACGAGAGGGACGTCACCCGCCTCCTCAAAGAGTACGGTGACGGCCTCATCCTCGGAGACAAGGAGCGCCGGCTTTTCACCGAATATACGACCCTCAGCCGCGAGTGGATCGCCGACGCCAGGGAGGCCATGTCGCTGGTCGACGCAGGGCGGAGTCGTGAAGCCGTCACCTCTCTGAACGGACGCATCACCGAACTCGGCTTTCAGCTCAGCGCGGTATCGAACGAATGGATCGGGTACGACCAGCAGTCGGCGGCGGGCGCCGGCAGCGAATCCATCGCCGTGATCAATCGCTTCCGCCGCAACATGCTGATTGCCAACTCGGCGGCGTTCGTCCTGACCCTGCTTCTCGGATTCTTGACCCTGCGACGGATCGTCACACCGATCCGGGCACTGGAGTCGTCGGTCAAGACCATCGCCGACGGCGATTACGCGAAAGCGGTACCGTTCGTTCGCGCCACCGACGAGACGGGCGAGCTCGCCCGTTCGATCGACATTCTGAAACAGGGCGCGGCCGCCATGGACGAACAACGGTGGGTCAAGGCCAACGTATCCCGAATTACTCGAGTACTGCAGGGCGCAGCTTCCCTTCCTGAGTTCGGCCAGCGGCTGCTGTCGGATCTCGTTCCGATGCTTGGCGGCGGTGTGGCGGGCTTTTACCGGCTTGACGACAAGACCAACCAGTTGCAGCGTCTGGCAGCGTACGGACTCTCGGACGACGCTCTCTCGCCCGGACCTATCCAACTCGGCGAGGGTCTGGTTGGGCAGTGTGCGCACGAGCGGAAGGCGGTGGCGCTGACCAGCCTGCCGCCAGGGTATCTGCGCATTGCCTCTGGCCTGGGCCAGGCGCTTCCGCTGCAGGCGACGGCGCTGCCAGTCTCGTCGAAGGACACACTGCAGGCGGTGCTCGAAGTCGCGACGTTTCGCCCGTTCACGACCGGCGAAAAGGCGTTGCTGGACGAGGTCTTGCCTGTGGTCGCGATGAGCCTCGAAATCCTGGAACGTAACCTCCACACACAGCAGTTGCTCGCTCAGACGCAGGCACAGGCGCACCAACTCGAGGCGCAGGCGGAAGAACTGGTCGGCGCCAGGCAGAAGGCCGAGGAAGCGACTGAGATGAAGTCGATGTTCCTGGCCAACATGACGCACGAAATCCGGACGCCGATGAACGCCATCATCGGCCTCTCGCATCTGGCCCTCAAGACCCATCTCTCGCCGAAGCAGCGCGATTACGTCAGCAAGATCCATAACGCCGGCACATCACTGCTCGCCGTCATCAACGACATCCTCGACTTCTCGAAGATCGAGGCAGGCCGGCTCGACATCGAATCGACCGACTTCACGCTCGATGACGTCATCAGCTCCGTGACGACGCTGACGGCGCAACAGGCCCACGACAAAGGGCTCGAGTTCCTGGTGCACGCTGCACCCGGGATCCCTGAGCACCTGCTTGGCGATCCGGTTCGCCTCGGTCAGATCCTCACGAATTGCATTGGAAACGCCGTGAAGTTCACCGAGCGCGGCGAAATCCGGGTCGATATCGAGCCGGTCGAACGGACTGGCGAGAAAGTGCAACTGAAGTGCTCCGTGCGTGACACGGGAATCGGCATGACCCGGGAGCAGTCCGCGAAGCTTTTTCGGCCGTTCACGCAGGCCGACATGTCCACCACGCGCAAGCATGGCGGTACTGGCCTCGGGCTGACCATCTGCAGGCGGTTAGTCGAGATGATGGGCGGGCGCATCTGGCTCGAAAGCGAGCCGGGCGTCGGGACGACGTTCTACTTCACCTTGTGGCTCGGTGTGGGTGAAGCGAAGGAGGCACGCAAGGTCGTTCCTGCAAAACTCGCACGGCTCCGGACTCTCGTGGTCGACGACAACGCGGCCGCCCGCGAGATCCTGCGGGAATCGCTCAACACCATCACCGCGCGGGTGGATCTGGCCGAGTCCGGGAAGGAAGCGATTGCCGCCATTCGTAAGCAGGATCCGAGCGCGCCCTACGACATTGTGTTCATGGATTGGCGGATGCCGGGCATGGACGGCCTGCAAGCCAGCCGGCATATCAAGAGTGACGAGACACTCTCTCATCAGCCGGCCATCGTCATCGTCACGGCGTTCGGACGCGAAGACGTTCGCGAAGAGGCCGAACGACTCCAACTCGAGGGCTTTCTCATCAAGCCTGTGACCCGGTCGACGATCGTGGACACGCTCGTGAGTGTCTTCGCCGAGCCCGGTGAGGCCGCCGAGGTGTCAGCCGATCGAGAGGAGGAAACGCCACTCAGTGGCGGCCGAATCCTGCTGGCCGAGGACAACGAGATCAATCAGCAGATCGCCGTCGAGCTCCTCGAGGGTGCCGGGGCCACTGTCACAATTGCTCACAATGGTCGCGAAGCGGTCGAGATCCTGTCGAATGGACCACAGCCAGCGCCATTCGATCTTATCCTGATGGACCTTCAGATGCCCGAGATGGATGGTTACCAGGCGACAGCCAGGCTCCGTTCCGACGATCGCTTCGCCAGGTTGCCAATCATTGCGATGACAGCGCACGCCACGCTCGAGGAGCGTCAGCGTTGTCTGGATGCCGGCATGAACGATCACATCGCCAAGCCGATCGATCCCGCGACGTTGTTCGAAACGGTCGGACGGTTCTGCAAACGCACCAGCCGCCCCGCACCCGATCGGCTGCACCAGATCGCCAGTCTCGATGCCAGCGCCGGGCTGTCGCGAGTCGGCGGCAACAGGAAGCTGTACCTCAAGCTGCTTCGTCAATTCGTCGAGAATCAGGGTGCGGTGGTTGCCCTCGTGACCGCGGCGCAAGGAGCAGGCGACCGGCAGACAGCGGAACGACTCGCGCACACGCTCAAG
The DNA here is from genome assembly GCA_046732795.1 of Acidobacteriota bacterium. Classification (GTDB taxonomy): domain Bacteria; phylum Acidobacteriota; class Vicinamibacteria; order Vicinamibacterales; family UBA2999; genus Gp6-AA40. The sequence continues at coordinate 1,937 of JBKPNV010000362.1, read as the reverse complement.
GGAGTGGCGGGCAACATCGGCGCCACGGCAGTGCAGTTCGCGGCAAGTGCTCTGGAGAAGTCCATTCGTGATGGCGCCGCCGAAAAGGACGTCGAGACGGCCACGCGAGGCGTCGCCGCATCGCTCGATCCACTGGTGGCCGAGTTACGAACGCTGCCTGAGGTCTTCTCCTCGGAAGACAGGATGAACGCCACGACGCCGGCGAGCGTGCAGCTGCCTCAGAGCCGCGAAGCAGCGGGACGGCTCACCACGCTCCTGTCTGAATTCGACCCTGGTGCGGCCGATTTTGTCGAAGCGAATCAGGCGGCGCTGCGGCCGCTGTTTGACGACGCGAGCTGGCCGGAATTCGAGAAGCTCGTCCAGGATTACGCGTTTACCGATGCTCAGACGCGATTGGAGCAGGCACTGAAAGGTTTGCAGGGGGTCTGACGTGAAGGATCTTTCCGAAAGCCGCGTTCTTATCGTCGACGATGCGAAAGAGAACATCGACATCCTGGTGGAGGCCCTCCGCGGCGACTACAAGTTGAGCGTTGCGCTCGACGGCGACACCGCTCTTCGCAGTGTCGAAAAGAGTCCGCCGGATCTCGTGCTGCTGGACATCATGATGCCGGGTCTAGATGGGTACGAAGTGTGCCGGCAGCTGCGCTCACGTGAGGCGACACGTGAAGTGCCGGTCATGTTTCTCAGTGCGCTGGAGAACGTGAAGGATAAAGCGCACGGCTTCGAGGTCGGCGGCAATGACTACCTGACGAAGCCGTTCGAGGTTCTGGAGATCAAGGCGAGGGCGCGATCGCTGCTCAAGGCCAAGGCCTACGCCGACGCCGTTCGAGAGGCCATGGCGCGCGATCTCAGGATCGCTCGCGAGATTCAAATGGGCATCCTGCCCGCCGATCTCGATGCCGTGACGAAGGGATCAGGTCTCGATGTCCAGGCGGTCATAGAGCCGGCCCGCACGGTCGGAGGAGATCTGTACGAAGTGCTGCGGACTGCCGACGGTCGCATCGTCGTGGCATTAGGCGATGTCTCAGGGAAGGGCGTCTCGGCCGCGTTGTTCATGGCGGTGGCGATGACCGTCCTGCGCACGCTGGCCAGACAGATCCGCGAGCCGGACGAGATCCTGCGGCGCCTCAACGACGAACTGCTCGAACAGAATCCGCGCGGCATGTTCGTCACACTGCAGTGCCTCGTCTTCGATCTCGAGAACCGGCGCGTGACGTGCGCGTGCGCCGGGCATCACCAACTGGTGGTTCTGTCGCCAGGACGCGCACCGCGATTCGCGTGCCCCTCCTCCGGGCGTCCCGTGGGGCTGCTGCCATGCAACCCGGTCGACGCGCAGACGTTCGAGCTCACGCCCGGAGACACCTTCGTGCTGTACTCGGATGGTGTGTCGGAAGCGATCAATCCTGATCAAGGGTTCTTCGGTGAAGATCGACTGCTGGCGACGCTCAGTACTCTCTCCGATGCGTTGCCTGCTGAAACGGTGAGGCGCGTGCTCGCCGATGTGCGCGCGTTCACCGCCGGCGCGAAACAGTCGGACGATATCACCGTGCTCGCGGCGCAGTACCGGCCGTGAGGTAACGGAGGGGACGGAGGCAACGGGGTCGACACGGAGGAACGGAGAAACGGAGGACCAACGCAGGTGCCGCGCCTGAGCGCGTCACCGCATGGCGCTCCGGATCGCCGCGAGATCGGCCCGACGATATCCTGCCGCTCAGGAGGCCTTTCTCGTGGAGAGGGCCGCGCGTACACCCCTAGTAAGGCCAAGTCCAGTTGGCTAACTCCGGCCGATCCGTACCGTGCTCGTGCGCGTAGTTCATGTTGTCGATGATGGCGTTTTTCATCTCCTCTTTCAGGTGAGCGCCCCTGGTGCGCAGCTTTGCCACCCGATCGATCACATCGATGACCAGATGAAAGCGCGACGTCTCGTTGAGCATCGC
>JBKPNV010000361.1:0-12447 GCA_046732795.1 Acidobacteriota bacterium | reverse complement strand
TTGGAGCGAGATGGCCTGATGTTTGGTGTTCGGCGACGGCGTCACATGGTGCTCCCCGTCGATCAACTCGTGCCGAAGCCCGTCATCAGGGAACTGCACGAAGTCGTCGTAGGTGAGCTTCACGCCCGGAGAGGACGGTGTCATCGGATCGCTCCCGGCCATGCGCTCATTCTAAATCCGGGTGCGCGAACCGTGCACGAGCGCAATAAGTGGATTGCGGCCGGTTTTCGCGCCGCTACCACCGCGCGCTTCGAGTAAGTACGCGTTTTCTGCAGTGCGACGAGAAGAAGAAGTACGTATCATCTGCGTCGTGGCGAACGGGCACTCGCGGAGGCTGAAGCCTCCGCTCTACGTTGCTCCCTGCCGACAGGAGTTTCATATGAGCGGCATCAGGCGGCGGTTGATGGTTGCAGCAGTGGTGTGGCTCGTCACGATGCCTGTTGGTGTCACGGTGCAATCGGGCGACGATGCGCGGCGGCCGGCGAACAAGCAATGGCCAGCTGTCAGTGGCGATTGGGGCAATACCAGGCACTCGACCCTGAACCAGATAACCACGCAGAACATCTCGACGCTTGGTGCGGCCTGGATGTCGCAGAAGTTCGACACGCCCGCAGGGGCCCGGACGATGCCTGTCGTCCATGACGGCTTGATGTTCGTCACGGCGCCGCCGTCCGTGTACGCGCTGGACGCCAAGACGGGCGAACGAGTATGGAGATTTCAGGCCGGTCTTCAGAACGGCATGGGAGCGCCAGCGCGGGAGGGCGTGGCGGTTGGCGATGGCCTCGTGTTCGTTGGACTGTCGGATGCGCGCGTGATCGCGCTTCGCGAGAAAACAGGAGAACTCGTCTGGAACAAGTACGTCGGTGATAAAACGCGAGACAAAGGGCAGGTGATCTCTGGCGCGCCTCTGTATGCTGGCGGCCTGATCTCGGTCGGTTTGAGCGCCGACAACGGCTGGCGTGGACAGGTCGTCGCGCTCAGCGGCAGGACTGGTGAGGAATCGTGGCGCTTCTTCGTCGTGCCCGCGCCCGGAGAGCCTGGAGCCGAGACGTGGCCGAAGGGGAGCACGATTTGGCAGCGAGGTGGTGGCGCGGTATGGCTCGTCGGTGCAGCGGACCCCGACCTGGGCGTTGTCTACTACGTTACCGGCAATGGTGTCCCGCAGCTCGCCGGCGAAGGGCGGCCTGGAACGAATTTGTACCTGTGCGCCGTCGTTGCGATCGACATGAAGACCGGAAAACTGCGATGGCATTACCAGGTGATTCGCCACGACATCTGGGAGGCCGACATCGCCATATCGCCCGTGCTCTACGAGGCTCAGATCGAGGGCCGTACACGCAAAGGGATTGCCGCGATGCGCGCCGACGGGTATCTGTTCATGCTCGATCGCGAAACTGGGAAGCCGTTGATGCGCGTTGAAGATCGACCGGTGACCCAGGACAGCTTGCAGAAGACCGCAGCGACACAACCGTTTCCGGTCGGCGCCGACAGCGCCCTGCCGCCTTGCGACGCATGGAAGAAGGAGGCGTTGCCGCGCGGGTTCGATCTGCGCTGCGACTTCTACACGCCCGCGTCGGTCGAGAAAGCGAACCTGCTCACACCGACCTTCGGGATGCGTGTCGCGCCAATGGCATACAGTCCGGACACCGGCTATTTCTACGCGACGGGGAATGCGTCGCTGGGTTGGCTCAGACGCGACGAGAACCCGTGGTTCTTCAGCAACACCTTCAACCAGCGCGTGCCCGGGCTCAACAATCTGAGTCACGGCGTGCTTGCCGCGATCGACAGCCGCACGAACAAGGTGGTGTGGAAGAAGGAATTCAGACCCGGCCGGCCGAGCGGCGCAATGACGACGGCTGGTGGATTGATGTTCCAGTCGGCGCCCGACGGCAACTTCGAGGCGTATGACGCGAAGACCGGTGATCGATTGTGGCAGTTCCAGATTGGCGCCGCTGGTGGGCCGCCGCTCTCGTACGAGATCGACGGTGAACAATACATTGCCGCGATTGCCCCGGCAGGGGTGTGGGCATTCAAGCTCGGTGGCGCCGTGGCCCAGGCGTCCGCTCCCGTCCGTCCGCCGCAGGAGCCGTTCCCGGGGCAGGTGACCGACACGACCCAGGTGGAGACGGCTTCACTCGTGCGTGATACCGGGTTCACCGGTTTTCACTACATGACGGACGAGTATGCCTTCAGCCCCTTCCGCGCGCGTGTGAAACGGGGCACGCAGGTTACCTGGCGCAACAACGGGTTGATGGTCCACACCATCGTGGCGCAGGACGGCTCCTGGACGACCGGCCCCCTCCATCCTGCGGACGTCGGTGGTGTCACCTTCGACAAGCCCGGCAACTACGTGTATATGTGCAAAGAACATCCCTGGGTAGTGGGGCAGATCGTGGTTACTGAGTAGGTCGCAGGTCAACGGTCAAAATCCAAGGTCAAAGGTCAAGTCACAAGTGAGGTCAAAGGTGAATCGCTGCGAGAAAACATGCGAGACGCGGCTTGCGGACCAGAAGGAGGCTACGGGCAAATGATGACGCGTCGAGCATTCGGGAAAGCCATCGGTGCGGTTGCCGCCGCCGGCTCGACGCCCACGAGCCTGCTCGCGAGCGCTGCGCCGCCACCCGCTGCGAATGAGCAGTTGTGTGATCTCAGTGCGATAGAGCTCGTGGCCCGCATTCGGAGGCGTGACGTATCGGCGCGCGACGTGATGACGGCTCACCTGGCACGGATCGAGCGGGTGAATCCAAAGGTCAATGCGATCGTGACGCTCGTGGCCGAGCGCGCGCTCGCCGACGCGGCCGGTGCCGACGATATGCAAGTCAAGGGCAGGACGCTCGGGCCATTACACGGGCTTCCTGTCGCCCATAAGGATCTTGTCGATACCGCTGGGATCCGCACGACGCGCGGCTCTCCTTTCTATCGCGACACCGTACCGACGCGGGATGCGCTGATTGTGTCGCGCATCCGTGCCGCTGGCGCCGTCACGCTTGGCAAGACCAACACGCCAGAGTTTGGCGCCGGATCGCAAACCTTCAATACCGTCTTCGGCGCCACCCGCAATCCGTACGATCTGAGCAAGACGTGCGGAGGAAGCAGCGGCGGCGCCGCGGTGGCGCTCGCCTGCGGCATGGTGCCGATCGCCGACGGAAGCGACGCGGGCGGTTCGCTTCGCAATCCCGCCGCCTTCTGCAATGTGGTCGGCATCCGGCCGTCGCCGGGACGCGTGCCGGCAGAAAACGGATCGTGGTCGCCACTGTCTGTGTCGGGACCGATGGCGCGCTCGGTCGCCGACGTCGCGCTGTTCCTGAGCGCAATCGCCGGACCCGACAGTCGAAGCCCGCTGTCGATCAACGAGGCCGGTGAACGATTTCGGGCGCCGCTTGGCCGATCGTTCAAGGGCGTTCGCGTCGCCTGGTGGCAGGGCCTGGGCGGGATTCCCTTCGAGCCAGAAATTCGACGCATCGTCGACGGGAACCGACGGGTGTTCGGCGACCTCGGTTGCATCGTCGAGGACGCGGAGCCCGACTTTGCCGGGATCGATGAGGCATTGAAGGTTCTGCGGTATGCCGGCAACTACGCACAGTACGCGCCTCTCGTCCGCGAGCGTCCCGAGTGGGTCAAGGACACCATCAAGTTCGAAGTAGCCCAGGCGGAACGGCTCACGGCGGCCGATGTCGGACGCGCGCAGGCCAGGCAGGCGTTGGCGCACGAGCAGAGCCGTCAGTTCTTCGAGAAGTACGAGTACTTCGTGCTGCCCGTCACGCAGGTATCGCCCTTCGACGTCACGACGCCATACCCAAAAGAGATTGCCGGCACGTCGATGGGCGACTATCTCGACTGGATGCGATCGTGTTGGTACATAAGCTTCTTGAGCAATCCCGCGATGTCGGTGCCGGCCGGGTTCACGGCCGGCGGGCTTCCGGTGGGAATCCAGATCGTCGGCCGCCATCGTGACGAGTGGAGCGTGCTGCAGATAGCCCACGCGTTCGAGCAGGCAACGAAGCACGGATCGCGGCGTCCACCAACGTAGTGTCCGGCTTTAGCCGGACCAGCCGTCCAAGGTACTGAGCCCATGCGATCCGAAGCGAGCCTGGCTCGCGCTGTTTCGTTCCCCCGTGTCATCAACATCGAAGATCTCAGGGGCCTCGCGCAGCGACGTCTGCCGAAAGTCGTTTTCGCCTATATTGACGGCGGCGCCGAAGACGAAATCACGCTTCAGGAGAACGTTCGCGCGTTTCGCGACGTGGCATTTCGCCCGCGTCAGTGTGTGCCAGTCCCGGACTGCGATCTGCGGACCACGGTGCTTGGCACCGAGCTGGCGTTGCCCTTCATGCTGGCCCCGGTTGGTTTCTGCCGCATGTTCTACCCGCGCGGCGAGGTGTTCGCGGCGCGCGAGGCAAGCGCTGCTGGCACCGCCTACATCCTGTCGACGTTTTCAGGGACTCGGATCGAAGAAGTTCGCGCTGGCGCGAACGGTCCACTCTGGTACCAGTTGTATGTGCCCGGCGGCCGCGCCGTCGCTGAAGCGGCAATTGCGCGCGCTAAAGCGGCTGGATACAGCGCACTCGTGGTGACCATCGACACACCGGTTGCCGGCATGCGCGAGCGCGATTTTCGACACGGCGTGAGACATCTCCTGCAGGGCCGGTTCTGGGCGAGCGTGCCCCATGCGGGCCAATTCATGACGCGCCCGAGATGGGTGATGGACTACATCGCCGACGGTGCACCAAGGGTCTTTCCGAATGTCGAATTGCCGGATATCGGCCCGATGCCGTGCGGCGACGTGGGCGCGTTGCTCGAGCAGACGCTGGTGACGTGGGAAGACCTGCGCTGGATGCACACGGCCTGGAACGGACCGATCGTGGTCAAGGGTGTGCACACCGGAGACGATGCACGACGGGCGATCGATACAGGGGCACGCGCCATTGTGGTGTCCAATCACGGCGGCCGGCAGCTCGACGGCGTTCCTGCGTCTCTTCGCTCGCTGCCCGAAGTCATCGCCGCAGTGAACGGCCAAGTCGAGGTCCTGATGGACGGCGGCATTCGCCGCGGCGGAGACATCGTCAAAGCGCTATGCCTTGGCGCGAGGGCGGTGTTGATAGGCCGGGCTTATGCGTGGGGTCTCGGCGCCGCCGGTGGACCAGGCGTGGCGCGTGCCATCGGAATCTTACGGACCGATCTCGTACGAACGATGCGCCTGCTTGGCTGTGATGCGATTGCCAAGCTGGATAGTTCCTACGTTGAGGTGCCGCGCGATTGGGACACGTAGGCGGTCTTACTGTGCAGACCGCCAGATCCAAAGAGCAGGACCGGCCTACGTTGTCGCGTCGCCGCCGTCGACCATCACGTTTTCGACCACACCAGCGCCGTTGCGTCGGAAGGCGGCTGCCGCCTGATACTCAGGAGATTCGAAGCACGCGACGCCCTGTTCGAGCGTGGGGAACTCGATCACGACAAAGCGATGGAACTCGTGCGGTCCTTCGTTGATCTTGTATCGCCCGCCGCGCGCGAGAACCCTGCCGCCATGCTTGGCGATGATCGCGGGCACGAGATCGGTGTATTTCTTGTACTGAACCGGATCGGTGATCTTCGCGCGCGCAACCCAATAGGCAGGCATAAGAACTCCATCAACTCCCAATTTCAACTCCCAGCTCCTCAATGTATACAGGAAGTCTGGAAGTTGGGGCTGGGAGTTGGACGTTGACTACGGTTTGGTTTCGTAGACGATCCGGCCGCCGACCATGGTCATGACCGGTTGGATGTCTTTGATCTGGTCCGCGGGGATCGTCAGGTAATCGCGATCGAGCACGACGAGATCGGCCAGCCGTCCTGGCTGGATCGATCCGAGATTGTTCTCCTGGAATACCAGGAACGCGTTTCGCCGTGTGTGAGCGATGAGCGCGTCCTCGCGGCTGATCGGCTGACGCAGTGCCTTGGTGCCTCCGACCATCTTGCCGGTTACGGCCCAGTAAAGCGTCGTGAACGGCAGAATCTGATTCGCCCGGCTGCCATCACTGCCGAAGCCCCAGACGACCCCGCTCTTCTGAATCGTGTCGAGCGGCGCCATGTCGTACGCCGCATCGCCAAAGACGCGCTGGTTGATACCGCCATTGATCACGCCCCACGGATGAACCGCTGCGTACATCCCCAGCTCCCGCATGCGCGCCAGCTGAGACGCGTTGAGCTGATTCACGTGCGCCAGCACCCAGCGCAGGTTCTTGATCGGGTATTGCTTGTTGATCGCCTCGATCTGATCGAGGAAGCCGTCGATCGTGTCGGTCAGATTCGCGTGAACATGCAAGGGTAAGCGGTCTTTGGCGATTTCGGTCGCAATCTTTCGCCACAGCGCCAGTTGCTCCGGCTTCGGATCGGACTTCTTGATGAACATCGGGTCGTGCAAGGGTCCGTAGACGCTCTCGCCGTAGAAGATGTCGTCAACGTAGTTGTCGCCCTGAAACAGTTTCATCTCGGCAATGCGCGGGAGCGCCTTCTCGACCTGTTCCGCGGAGTTGCCGACGCCCACGCCGTTGATGCAGTAGGTCCGGACGTTGAGTTTGTCTTCCGCGGCCCACTTCTTATAGAGACCGATGAGATCGGCGTCGCATCCAGCCACGCCAAACGCGGTGAGGCCAGCGCGGTTGAGGTCTCGGATCATGCCGAGCGTGCTCGCCTCGACCGCTGCGGGCGCCGCTTGCGGCAGCTTGCCGACCATGCCGCGGAAGCCCGCTTCCGTGATTCTGCCCGTGGGATGACCCGAGCTGTCGCGCACGACCCAGTCGTTGGTCGGCGTCTTGTCGTCGATGCCCATCGCCTGCAGACCGCGGCTATTGAGGTACGCCTCGTAGTACGACGCCTGGAGGAAGACTGGATTGTTGGGGACGACCTTGTCCAGCTCCTCACGCGTGAACGGACGCGGGTCGTCCGCGAACTGCTCGATGGCCCATCCGCCCAGGTTGTAGATCCACTCGCCGGGTTGCACGGTCTTGGCGCGCGCACGCAGCTTCTCGAGAGCAGCCGCGCGCGATCCGATTCCATCCCATCGCACTTCCCACTGCCACGTGGTGCCCGCGCGGGTAAGGTGCATGTGGTTGTCGATCAGGCCGGGAATCACGGCCCGTCCGCGCAAGTCGATGCGCCGAGTGGCCGGTGTCGCCAGTTTCGCGACCTCCGCATCGGTTCCCACTGCGACAATCCGGTCGCCGCGAATCGCGACCGCCTGCGCCAGTGAGAAACGGTCGTCGACGGTGATGATCTTCCCGTTCGACAGGATGACGTCTGGCGGCGGTTGCTGCGCCGGCACGACTGAGCCGGCCCCCAAGGCGAGCGCTAAGGCGACGACGTAGCGGCAAGTCCTGAGACCCGCCGATGAGAAATCTGTGCGTCTCATCTGTCCTCCGGCCACTGCGGCTGTCGAGAATCTACGAGGATTTACCCGCCGAGACAACCCCTTCTGCGAGCTGGCGACCCCTTCGTGTGCGGCTTGACAACCCCTCAACCGCAGCGATAATCGGTGCCTGTTGCCGCAGATAACGTCAGAATAGGCTGGGGGATGCGCGAATGAAAGGGTTCCGGTTGGTCGTCGTCGCGCTGGTCGCGATGAATACGTCGATCGCGGCGCAGTGGCTGAAGTATCCGACCGCGGGCATCCCGCGGACTGCGGATGGCAAGCCTGACCTGTCAGCGGCTACGCCTCGGCAGGCCAATGGGCGTCCGGTGCTGGCGGGACTCTGGCGACCGGCGCCGGGCCTTGTTGGCGACATGACGCGCGGGCTGAAGGCGGGGGAGACCGTCCCGTTCCAGCCCTGGGCGGAGACGCTCTTCAAAGAGCGCCGCGCGAACAATAGCCGCGATGATCCGACGGCGAAGTGCATTGTCGGCGGCGTGCCGCGATCGGACTTCGTTGGCTATCCGTTCAAGATTCTCGAGCGACCGGAGATGATGGTCATCCTGTACGAGGCGGTGCACTCGTATCGACAAATCTTCACAGACGGGCGCACCCTGCCGAAGGATCCCAATCCTAATTGGTTCGGCTACTCGGTAGGTCGGTGGGAGGGCGATGTGTTGGTCGTCGAGTCGAGCGGCTTCAACGACAACGTCTGGCTCGATAACGCCGGGCGGCCGGCGACGGAGATGCTGAAAGTCACCGAGCGGTTCGTTCGCAAGAACTTCGGGCAGATGGACATCGAGATCACGATCGACGATCCGAAGGCTTACACCAAGCCGTGGTCCGTGACGCAGCAACTCGCGTTTCAGCCGGACACCGAGTTGCTCGAATACATGTGCAACGAGAACAACAAGTATTTCGAGATCATCCCGAAGCTTCCAGTCAGTGAGGGTGGCTCGCAGAGGCAATGACGGTAGAGCGTGGGCCCGAGTCCACGCGCCCTAGGCGGTGAGTAATGAACAGACCGATGAAAAACATCCGGCTCGCGCTCGTAATTGGATCTCTTGCGACCGCCGCGCCCGTGGCGGCACAGTGGCTCAACCAGCCGACGGCAGGAGTTCCACGCACGCCGGACGGCAAGCCGGATCTTTCGGCTCCAGCGCCGCGCATGCCGGACGGGAAGCCGGACCTCTCGGGATTGTGGCAACCAGCCGCGATCCTGATCGGCGACCTTGCCGCAAACCTTCCGAAGGGTTCAGTTCCATTCCAACCCTGGGCCGAGAAGCTGTACAACGAACGCCGCGCGAACGAGAGTCGAGACGATCCGACCGCGAATTGCATCGTCGGTGGCGTGCCGCGATCGGACGCCGTGCCGTATCCCTTCAAGGTCCTCCACGACAAGGATCTCGTGGTAATCCTGTACGAGGCGGTGCATTCCTACCGTCAGATCTTCGCTGACGGCCGGAAGCTGCCGGAGGATATGAACCCGTCTTGGTTCGGATACTCCGTCGGCCGGTGGGACAAGGACACGTTCATCGTTGAAACTGCCGGGTTCAACGACAGGGGCTGGCTCGATAATTTCGGCAAGCCGGCGACCGACAAGCTGAGAGTCACCGAGAAGTTCGTGCGCAAGGACTTCGGGCACATGGACATCCTGATCACGATCGACGATCCAGGTGCTTATACGAAGCCATGGGATGTGACGCTGCCGCTCATCCTGCGTCCCGACACCGAGCTGCTGGAGTACATCTGCAACGAGAACAACAAGTACTTCGACATCATCCCGAAGGCTGGTACGAAATAACGAGCATTTGTGATTGCGGTGATCGTTGATGTTGAGTCGTTTTCGATTGGGGATTGTTGATTGGTGATTTGTCGTTGAATCGGTCGCAGGAATCTCCACTCAGCAATCAGTAGTCCACAATGAATCACTACTCAACGACTAAGAATCAGTAATTCAAGGAGCCTCCGATGCGTACAGCGATCGTCTTCGTTGCAGGCCTCGCGATCGGGACGGCGATGTCGCCGCTTCTGGCCCAGGGAGATCGGGTCCCGGTCAACAACATGAACCACATCGCGATCGCCTACGAGAACTTCGACGAGGCGTTCGACTTCTACACGAAGAAGATGGGCTTCAAGGAAGGGTTCACGGTCAGGAACGCGCAAGGACAGGCGCAACTCTCCTACATCCAGGCCAGCCGCGACACGTTTATCGAGATTGCGCCGGCTAATGCGAATCGGCGTCCAGGCCTGAACCACTACGGGCTGCACGTCGCGGATCTGAAGGCGTATGTGGCTGCGCTGAAGCAGCGCGGCGTCACCGTCGACGAAGTCCGGGAAAGACCGGACGATTCTTCTGTTGCGAATGCCACCGATCCCGCTGGTGTGAGAATCGAAATGTTCCAGTTCGGCCCCGGCTCGGCGCAAGGCAAGGCGATCGCAAGCTGGAAGTAGTGGTGAGCCATCCTGGGGGGTCAGACCCCTTCACAGGTTTTCACGGAAGGTTGCGTAAATGTATGAAGGGGTCTGACCCCAGATTCACCGCGCTGGTTGCGCTCGTGGGAGCGTGGGTATCGATTGCTGCCCAGGGCGACGTCATTCAGGACGCCACGCGAGCCATGGGCGCGACCAATCTCCAGTCGATCCAGTACTCCGGTTCAGGATCGAGTTTTACGGTGGGCCAAGCACCGGGGCCAGACGCGCCATGGCCGCGGTTTGAGCTGACGAAGTATGTGGCTTCCGTCAACTACGCCGCCGGCGTGATGCGCGAGGAGACCCTGCGCCGCGACGTTGATTTCCCGCCCCGCGGGGGCGGTGCCGGCCCATTCAACCCGGCGACCGGTCAGGGCGGCATGCGTCCGATTCCTGGCGACATCGTTCAAAGCGTTACACGCGACGGACGCACAGACGCAGGCCAGCTCCAGATCTGGATGACGCCCCACGGATTTCTCAAGGGCGCCGCTGCCGGCAAGGCCAGCGTCACAGGCCGGACCGTCTCCTTCGCCGTCGGAAAATACAAGGTCACTGGCATCATCAACGATCAGATGCTGGTCGAGAGCGTCGAAACCCGGGTGGCGAACAACGTCCTCGGAGATGTCCCGGTGAAGACGATGTTCTCCGCGTACAAAGACTACGGCGGCGTGAAGTTTCCGTCGCACATCGTGCAGTCACAGTTCGGACATCCCACGCTCGATCTGGCTGTTGCCGACGTGCAGCCGAATAGCGCGGCGGCCCGTGCCTTGAGTGCGCCCTCGCAGCCGGCCGCGGCGCCGGCATCGTCACCGGTGAAAACCGAGCCCCAGAAGATCGCCGACGGTGTGTGGTTTCTCGACGGCGGTGCTCCGATGAGCGTCCTCGTCGAGTTCCGCGATCACGTCGTCATCATCGAGGCGCCCCAGGGCGATGAACGCACCGAGGCCACGATTGCTGCAGTCAAACAGCTCCTGCCGTCGAAACCGATTCGATACGTCGTCAACACCCATCAGCATTTCGATCACTCGGGAGGTGTTCGCGGCTATGTCGCTGCAGGCATTCCGATCCTGACTCACGAGAAGAACAAGCCTTATTGGGAGCGCATCCTCAAGAACCCGTTCATGCTCGAGCCTGATCGCCTCGCCCGCTCACCTCGCAATCCGACGATCGAAACTGTCGGCGAGAAGCGAATTCTCAGCGACGCGATGATGACGATGGAGCTGCATCACCTGCAGGGGAATCTGCATGACGAGACGCTGCTCGTGGCGTATCTGCCGAAGCAGAAGCTGCTCGTACAGGCCGACGCGTTTCACCCGCGGCCCGGCGCAAAGCCGCTGGCGGCCCCGCCGCCTTTCACGATCAACCTGGTGGAGAACATCCGGCGCCTGAAGCTGGAGGTCGAGCGCGTGGTGCATCTGCACGGCGGCATTGATTCAATTGCGACCGTCAACGTAGCGGCGGGCCTTTAAGTCCAAAGCGGCTTTGGCCGGCCCCGTGTCCCGCCGCGATTAGAGTACGGCTGTGATTTTGGGGCTTCAAGGCTGTCGTCATTCGGACATTGCGCCTAAAATGCACATATCTGTGTGTCCGGGTGCATGCCACTGACGAGCGGATCATCCGGGAACGCCTGGACCGGCTGGCGACCGGGCGCCTCGAGATGGCGCCGCTCGACTCTGTTCTCGCGCTGACGGCCGGTGCCCTGCGAGCCAGGCACTATCGAAAGCGGCATGGCGAAATCAGCCTGTGTGATTGTTTCGCCCTCGCGTTGGCGAAGCGCCGTCACGGATCTCTCGCGACGTCCGATCCCGACCCGGCCTGCGGCTCGCAGCGAGAGCGTTGAGGTCGTTCCTCTTCCCGACTCGCGCGGGAAGCGGCCGTGATAGTCACGCCGAACAGGGCTCGTTCATCTCGCGTAGGATCGCGGCGAACCGTGGATCCGAGTGCAGCGTGCGGTACTGCGGGAAGTGGCGCGCCCACAGGATGAAGGAAGGCTCGCGCTCATCCCACGCACGACGCGCGAACGCCATCGCCTCTTCATGATGCCCTGCCGCCTCGGCCGTGAGCGCGAGGTGTGTAGGCGAGACATAACTTCGCGAGGCGCGGTCGATCAGTTCGCGATGTAAGGTAAGCGCTTCGGCCGGCTTTCCTCTCTGCCCGAAGACTGCGGCCAAACCGGTCAGCGCGAGCGAGTGGCGTCCCGACATCACTGCGGCCGCTTCGAGCGTGGAGACCGCCTCTGTGGATGGTCCAACCATTCCGAGTGCAATGCCGAGCGCCCAGCGCGACACGAACGACTCGGGATCCAATTGAATGGCCCGCCAGCACGTTTCGACCGCCTCGTCCAGCCGGCCGGCTGTGAACAGACAGACCCCGAGGCTCATCGTGATGTACGCAGACAGCGGATCGCTGTCGAGCGCATGGCGGACTTCTTCGATGCCTCGCTCGAAGTCCCCGCGGGCCCAATTCCAATAGAAGTGCCCATACCAGCAGCGGCCCATCGCGTAACGTGGATTGAGCTCCAATGCCCGCTCGAACCTCTGCTTCGCCACTGCGCCGTTGTTCTCGTACAGTAACGTCGCACACGCCAACGA
>JBKPNV010000360.1:0-10008 GCA_046732795.1 Acidobacteriota bacterium | reverse complement strand
AGCGCCCGCGCGCCCGCAAGCCCGCATCCTTTCCGCCGCAGCGCCCGAACAAAGCCTTCCCCGTCGAACAGGTCACCTTGCAGACGGCCACTGGGTGTGCGTCTTACCGCGTTGCACGCGCCCGCAACGCGTACGGCAGGCGAGGCCTCATCCAGGAGTGACGCCGCCGCCACCTTGTGCGGCATCGTAATGAGGGCACCACGGATGTTGGTCAGCGAGAACACAGCCGCGAGAACACGCGCAAAGTGCTCGGCGCCGCAGCCCATCGGCACGACCACGGCGTCGATGCCTGCCTCCTCGAAATATGGGTTGTAAATGAGCGGTGACTTGAATCCGCGCGTGGGAAACCCGATATGCGCGATGAGCTCTGTCGTTCCACGAATCAACATGCGCATTCTGCCCCGTGCACGATCACGCCTCGGTGTGCACGAGTTCGACACGCGCTGCGTTCGCACGCAGCCGCCGATATTCGCGCTCGTCAACCGGCACGGCGTCCGGATCTCCGAGGTCGCGAAGACGTACGCGATATGTTTCGCGGGCGCTCCACGCCGCGATCGACGCGACGACCGTCACGGCGAAGGTGATCGCGCCGATGGTTTCTGGAACACGCGATGAGCCAGGCGGCGCAAGCCCGGCGAAGAGGGCGGGCAGCAGCGCCGTCAGCATGGTGCCGAAGTTCTGCGCAATCGCCATCGCCGTTACTCGCACGCGCGAGGGAAACAACTCGGGATAGAAGCTCGGGAAAACGGCGTTATAACCCTGGTAGACCACTCCCCACATCACGATCGAGATCACAATTGCCAACGGCACGTGACTGATGCTGATAGCGTAGAGATAGACGAAGGAGAGCAGGCCCGAGGCGAGCGCGCCGGCGACGAGCGGCGGCCGGCGGCCGACGCGATCCGACAGGCGCCCGGCAAACGGAATGACGAGCACCGCCACGCAGTTCCCAAGGACTGGGATCCACAGATACACGTCTTCCCTCATGCCGATGCCGTACCCAGGCTGCACCGCGTACGCTGCGCCGAAGATCGTCGTGACGACCGGGATGACGTTCATCAACGCCATGCAGGCGACACGCAGCATGTCGCCGCCACTGCCGGTGAAGGCCTCGATGACCGGTGCTCTTGCGATCGTTCCGCGCGCGTGCTGCTCCGCGAACAGCGGCGTTTCCGCGACGCGGCGACGGATGACGTAACCGGCCGCAACCGCCAACACGCTGAGCAGGAATGGTACACGCCAGCCCCACGCCATGAAGGCATCTCTCGGCATGTAGCGTGCGAGCGGCAGGAAGACGGCGGCGGCAAGGATCTGCCCGGCTTGCACGCCTTGCAAGGTGAAGCTCGAATAGAGGCCGCGATGGCCGAATGGCGCGTGCTCCAGAATCATCGAGCTCGAGCCGGAGATCTCGCCGGCGACTGCGAAACCCTGAATCAGGCGCAGTACGACCAGGAGCGTCGGTGCAAGCATGCCGGCCTGCTCGTACGTCGGCAGCAGTCCAACAGCCATGGTGGAGGCGCCCATCAGGATCATGCAGGCGACGAGCACCTGCTTGCGGCCGTGTGTGTCTCCCCAGTGGCCGAGGGCGAGTGCGCCCACTGGACGTGCCACGTAGCCCACGCCGTAAGTCGCAAGCGAGGCGACGATGGCAATAGTGGGATTGGCAGATGGAAAGAACACCTGCGGGAACACGAGCGACGCCGCCGTAGCGTAGATGAAGAAGTCGTAGTACTCCAGGGCCGAGCCGATCCAGCCGCCGGCCACGGCCCTGTGCGCCTGCGAGACCGCTCCCCGGGCGGACGCAATCGAAAGGGCAGTGCGCTGCCTCACGCCGTCAGCCATCCCGTAGAGACAGGTGCGAGTCGGTCAACTCTGATTCCTGAAACGAAGTGAATGTTGTCCGTGAGACTCGGGGAGCGTGTCGCAGTATAGTCCCGCGGGGAGGATGGCATGAGCAGAACAGCGACAGCGGTGTTGGCGCTCGTAGTGGGTCTGGCGGCAGGTGTCCCGCTGGGTGGGCGGCTGATGGCGCCGTCCGCGGCGTCGTCGGCGCCGTCGGCTGCGCTTGCAGCGGCTGCTGGAACAGGTGCGTCAGCTTCTGCGGTGCCGGCCGCCATTGGTGCGGAGGACGTCTCGGGGCCGTACGAGGTGGTGGAAGGGTGGCCGCAGGATCTCAGCACGCTTCCCGGCCACGAAAAATGGACGTATGGCGGCGCGCGCGGAATCTTTGCCGAGAGCCCGAGTCGTGTCTTCCTGCTTGGCGGCGGCGAGTTGCCGAAGATCCCTCGTCCTCAGACGCGGCTGTTTCCCGAGATCGGCCCCAACGTGCAGTTTCCGCTTGCGGGATTGCCGTGGCGCAACGCGAACACGGCGTCACCGCCGGGAGCGGGCGGATCGGGTCAGGACCCGGCCAAGGGCATGGACATCTGGCGAGGGTCGTCAGCGCCGTACCGCGAACTCGGTATCGATTCGCGTTGGGAGCATTCAATTGTCGTCGTCAACGCCGAGGGAAAGATCGTCGAGGAGTGGACGCAATGGGACAAGCTGTTCAAGCGTCCGCATGCCGTGTACATCAGCCCGTACGACGCGGCGAAGCACGTGTGGGTGGTCGATGACCACACGCACGCGATCTACAAGTTCAGCAACGACGGCAAGCAGCTCGTCCAGACAATCGGCACGCCTAACGTTCCCGGCGCCGACGGCACTCACTTCAATCGTCCAACATTCATGGCGTGGCTGCCGGACGGGAGCTTCTACGTGGCGGATGGATACAACGGCACGCGCGTCGCCAAGTTCGACGCCGACGGCAAGTTTCAATTCGACTTCGGGAAAGCCGGCGAGCCTGGGAAGGAGACGCGTCCCGGGTACATGAATAATGTGCATGGGGTAGCGGTCGATCTCGAGACGAGGCGCGTCTTCGTCAACGATCGCGACAACCATCGCATCCAGATCTTCGACGAGAAAGGCACGTACCTCTCTGAGTGGAGGATTGCGGTCAGCCCCTCGAGTCTCCATTTCGTGCAGATTGGCGCCGACCGCGCCGTGGTGACGTTCGACCGTAACACGCACAAGATGCTGAAATACGACCTCGATGGCCATCTGTTGTACGCGTGGGGAACGGTCGCCGATTTCCCCGGCACGCTGTGGGGCGTGCATGGCATGAGCACCGACCAGGAGGGCAATTTCTATGTGGCAGAAGTCGACGCGGGGCGCTTTCAGAAATTCCGCCCGCGGGCCGGCGCGAACCCCGCCTACCTGATAGGCAAGCCGGTCTACTCGGCGTGGAAGTAGGGGGGGCTGGTGTCAGGCAGTGAAACGTGAACGCCCCGACGTCGTGGGAGAGATGACCGTTCACGATTCACTGCCTGACACCCTGACACCCTGGCGCGTCTTGGCCGCGCCAGAATTGATGTACCGAATGCGGACGCCAGGCCCCCGTCCGGGCACCCGATACGACAGCATGACGATGCCGCTGGCCGACAGCGTGATCTGATCGACGAGCTCGAGTCCGGTCGAGGCGCCGGCAGGCAACAGAGGGATGCCCTCTCCCAGCATGACAGGGATCAATGCGACCTCCACTGTGTCGACGAGCTGCGCGTCGAGAAGCGAACGAAAGAGGGCGCCACCGCCGAACAGCCAGATGTCTCTCCCCGCCTGTTCCTTGAGCGCCCTGACGACGGCAGCTGCATCATCCTTTGTGATGCGTACGCCCTTCATCGTTCTTGGCGGCAGGCTCTGGGAGAAGACCACGACGTCGAGCCCCTTCATCGCCCCGGTGCCGCCCTGTGCCGTCATCACCTCATACGTCTTTCGACCCATGACGGCCGTATCGAATTCCTTGAATAAGGCGCCGAAGTCGATCGACGGATCCGACACGATCCAGTCGTAATCGCCCTTGGGTCCGGCGATGAAGCCATCGAGGCTCGCCGCCACCTGGTAACGCAGTTGTCTCATGCTGACGCTCCATGGGGCATAACACGCTTTGTATAACCCGGCGGCGGCGGTGTCACCACGTACTGCGTCCCAAAAGTGTTGCCGGTCAAGCCCCACGAAGACGAGAGGGCCAGCCTACCGCGGACCACCCGCCGGTCTGTTGAACTTCACGGCGTCGATGGTCGTCGTGTCGTCGACCTTGGTGACTCGCAGCGTTGCGCTCGGCGCCAGCTCGGTGCGCGGATTCGCGGGATTCATCTGAATCAGGAAGGGAAATTTCACACCGCTTCCTGTGTCGCGGTAGTCGTCGTAGTCGGTCTGGAACGGGCTCTCGCCGACCGGTGTCGGCAACACCGTCACTTTGCGCAACAGCAGGCCGGTCCGGATGTCGAAGTACAACCGCTCCGGCGTGTCTCCCTTCGGAACGCCGACCACGACGTACGCCTCGCGATTGTTGACCGTCTCGACACCTTCAACCGTCATCTGCGCGTACTGCTGTTTCAGGTGAATAGGCTCCTGGACATCGGCAGCCCGCCTGGCTCGTGCGACATCGAGCGGGATGGCGTCGGTCACGCGGCCGTTTTGATCCTGCGACCACGCCGTCATCCCGTCGAAACCCTGTGAGATCGAGTAGGTCGCCGTTTTGTAGACGGTGAGCGACAGGTTCGGTGCTTTGAAGTAGCGCTCCATGACGGCGGGGGTCGGAACGGTTCCGCCCGGTCCCGTCGGAATGTACTGCGTTCCCGTGATCGAGCGGTTCGTGATCTTTGTAATGGCCTGTGCGCCGCCGAGCGCCTCGATGTACTTGCCGAGGATCACATCGACGGTCGGCAGCGTCGGCCGCACCGGCACTGTGGGCTCAAACACGGGGAAGACCGGTTTATCGGCAGGGATCGGATGCCCGTTGTGGCAGGTGTAGCACGTGAGGACCTGGCGGCCACCGAATTGTCGCGCGTTGATGTCCATCATCATCGTGATCATCTGGCGGGCTACGGGTTTCGCTTTGACGTCCTTGTCCCACTCCCGCTCGACGTGGCAATAGGTGCAGTCGACGCCGAGCGCCCCTTTCATGAGGTGCATCGACTGATTCAGTTCGTTCGCAGGCGTGCCCTTGAGCGCGATGATGTTCTTGTAGACCTGTTCAGCTGTTTTGCCTTCCGAGGCCAGCGACACACCTTGAGCGGAGGCGAGCCCCGCCACCATGAATATCAGCGCTGCGGCGACACCCAGACTTCGCATGTCATCATCCTCGCTTCTCGCGTTGCGCGACGACTTACCTGAACGGGTAGAACATCGCCCCGACGAAGAGGTTGAAGCTGCTTCCGTCCCACTCGTTCTCGAAGCGGCCAACCGGTGTCTCGATTACGTTGTCGAACTTAGTGAAGAAGTAGCCCGCGCTGGAGAAGGCGCCAACCTTCTTGGCCACGGCGTACTCGACTCTGAGTTGAGGCCTGACCGCGAAGCTGTTGCTCGCGTCAACGCGCACCTCCGTGCCTGGGCCGAAGAACGTCCGATACTGATCGTTCAGCTTGATCGTGTTGAAGCTGATCCCCGCGTTAATCGACACTCCGGTGGCCACGCGGCCATGTACCCACGTGTAGGCGACGCCGGCCATGAGCGGGCGGACTCGGAGGACTCCGATTTCGGTTTCGCCAGAGACTCCGGACAGTTTGAGATCGCCCTGATACCATCCGAAACCAAGCGTTGGACCGAATCCGGGCGCGGGCGCCAGGCCGAAGTTGACGCCGTACGCCGATCCGACGTTCACCTCATCGTCAAAGGTGAAGTAGCCTCCGGCCGATCCACCGATTCCAGCGCGCTTGGCCGTGTTGGCCACGACTTGAGCCGAAGCATTCGTTGCAGTTACGGTGCAGGCGAGCACAGCACACACCAAGACGCGTTTCTTCATTCACCGATCCTCACTTGCGCAAATGACATTCTGTGGATGACAGCAGCGGTAAGGACGCGTCTTTTCAACGCGGCGGTCGCGCCGAGTAGCTCGTGGGTACCTGCGCCGTCGCAGACGGTTCGATTCGCAGGATGCCGCCATTCGCGTCGTGATCGACCAGTACGTACAGCAGCTCGTCGGGTCCCTGACGGACGTCGCGGATGCGCATTCGCAGCGGAACGAGCAACGACTCTCGACGCAGCTCTTCAAGCTTGTCGTTGACCAGCACTCGTTCGAGGTGCCCGGTCCCGGGAATCTCGCCCGTCCGCTGGCCGCCGACGAAGATGTCGCCCTTCCACTTCGGAAGCTTGCTGCCCGTGTAGAACGTCATGCCCGAGAGCGAGATCGATGGCATCCAGTACACGACTGGCAGTTCGAATCCCTCTTTCGAAAACGTTGCCGATTGCCACGGTCCCGGGTAGCTCCGGCCAAGGCTGACGAGCGGCCATCCGTAGTTGGCGCCCGGCTTGAGGACGTTGATCTTGTCGCCGCCGTTCGGTCCCATCTCGCTCTGCCACATTTCGCCGGAGACCGGATGCACGGCGAGCCCGAGCGAGTTGCGATGTCCGAAGCTGTAGACCTCCGGTTTATGTCCGGCGCGTCCGTTGAACGGGTTGTCGGCAGGCACCGTACCATCGTCATTGAGCCGAAGCACTTTGCCGGCATAGCTGTTGGGATCCTGCGAGCTGCTGCCGTTTCCGCTGCTCGGCGTGGTCATGTACAGCTTGCCGTCACGTCCCCAGGCGAGCCGCGAAGGGCCCGCGACACCCGGACCGCAACTGAAAATATCTTTGAGTTCCGAAATCGCGGATTCATCAAAACGCCCACGGGCAAGAGTCAGCGCGGCTCGCTTCTCGTCGACCGGCTTGAGATACGTGAAGTAGATGAATCGATTCGTGGCGAACTGTGGATGCAGCAGTACTTCCATCAGCCCCGATCGACCCTGCACGCGTACGTCCGGTGTCCCAGGAATGGCTTTCGGGTCGAGCACGCCATTCCTGACGATTCGCAGTCGGCCTTCCTTCTCAGTGACCAGCATCGTCACGCCGCCTGTCTCGAGCGCGGTTGTGGGAAGGAAGGCCAGGCTCCACGGATTCACCAGGCGCGCGACCGGCACGACGCGAATGCGCATCACTTCCGCGGTATCAAATTCAATGGGCTCGGCGGGGATCGGCTGGGGCTCGAATCCGGCTGGCGCGACGGGGATACCGCCATCGAACGGGACGGTCTGTTGTGCCGTTCCGACGACCTGGACGGCGAGAAACGCAGCAGCCATGCCGAACCTGAAACAGGTTCTATGTGAGAAGCGCATGATCACATCACCTCGGGAGCAGCGTTAGTATACGCGGTGGCTTGGCGCCTGGTGCTGGTCCCTGGGTGTCCGTCGGGACACAAAGGATCGAGATTGGACAGACACCAAGGCGCACCGACGAAGGACTGCTATTTCTGTCCAGCCGTTCGTTCGAGATGACGCGAGGCGGAAAGCATGTTGAACATGCCGTAATTTCCCTCGTGGCACGCGTACTCGAATACACCCGCGTCCGCGGGTCGTGACTTCAAGTCAAGTGCGGCGGTCCAGGGTGCAGTCCACGTTGCAGGATCGACGAAGGTGACCTGGTATTGCATGGCGTCGCGCCCGATTCGCGTAAAGCGCTCGACCAGCCGGAGGCCGGCGGTTGCCCCGCGTGAGTTCGCCTTCAGGTTGTGCGATTCGATAATCAGCGTCGTGCCGTCCCAGCGGCCGCGCGCGTCACCCATATACATCCGAATGGCTGGCGACAACGCGGGAGAGGGCGCATCGATCGGGATGATGCGCGCGTCATGAATCAGCTCGTACGCGATGGCGACGAACCCCGGGCTCTGAGTGATTCGCATGTTCGCGTTGTAAACCGCCGGAAACATCGCATCCGGAAAGCCGCCGCCGTGCACGATGCACCGGACGCCGAGACTGTAGTCGACGTACGAGTCGCACGGCTCGCCGCGCTGCAGACTGCCGCATCGCTGCACCGGAACCGGTCTGGCTTGCACAGTCCGCGCAGGGAGACGTCCATCGGGTGGATCGATGATGAGGGATGTGCGGCGCGAGGTCGTGTTGTATTCGCGCCAGTGCGGAATCGGCGCATTGGGCGCGTCCACTTTGGCGGCGAGAACGTCGACTGGCGCCAGGTCGCGCTCATCCCGCACGCGGACCTCTTCGATCCGCTGGGCATACTCTTCGTCGGTCAGGAACGCTCGCGTGCCGAATTGCGCCGGTCGCTCCAATGGCACACCGTATTCGCCTTCACTCGTCCATTCGCCCTGCAGGTCGGGGTCGCCCCAAGGTGTGCGCTCGGTCCACATTCGTTCACCGCTGGTCTGGTCCCCGTCCTGGCGCGTCTGTGCAACCGGATGCACAGCTGCCGTCCAGGCGAACACAGCCGCGGCGATTGTGACAGCCATGCGAGCGTTCATGTCATCGACGATTTTAAGGCCCAATCCTCTCGCCTGTTTCATGAGCTGCTGTGTATTGACTAAATTTTGAGCGCGGACAACACTCCGGCGTGTTTATGAGACGACTCGCGTTCGCATCCGCCGTGGCTGTTCTGATGATCGCGTTTGCGCCGATTCGGGCGCAGTCCGTCTATCCGACGGGGACAACGATCTACGAGCCGGCTCGCGCGTGGAATGGATACACGGTGTTGTCGCCGTTGCAGACGCAGGCGGTGCTCGTGATCGACATGAACGGGAGCGTCGTCAAACGCTGGGAGGGTCTCAATAACTCCGCGGGCGGCCCGGCGCGTGTGCTGCCGGGCGGCATCCTCATCTCTGCCAGCGGCGCGCGTCCGCCCAACCAGGAGTCGCTGGAGCTGGTGCAGCAGGATTTCGATGGCAAGGTGATCTGGCGATACTCCCACAACGAGCAGATCAAGACACGTGAGGGCAGCACGATCTGGTCGGCGCGGCAGCACCACGACTGGCAACGTGAGAGCTTTCCAGCCGGCTATTACTCACCGGAGAGCGCGCCCGTCAGCGAGGGGGCCAGCACACTGATCCTGACGCACACGAACCGCACCCAGCCAAAAGTCACCGATGTAATGCTCGAGGACGATCGCCTCATCGAGGTGTCATGGACGGGTGACGTCCTCTGGGAGTGGGTGGCCAGCGACCACATCGATGAACTGGGTTTCGCGCCGGATGCGCGAAAGGCGATCAAGGCCGCGCACAGCTTCAACAAGGCGCGCGGCAGCTTCGACTGGCTGCACATCAACTCGGCGCACTACGTTGGACCGAACCGGTGGTTCGATCAGGGCGACCTCCGCTTTGCGCCTAACAACGTGATCATCAGCAGCCGCGAAGCGAGCCTGCTCGCGATCGTGGGCCGCGACGGCAAGATCGTCTGGCGGCTCGGTCCCGATTTCAGCGAATCCAAGGAGCTTCGCGCCATCCGCCAGATCATCGGCCAGCATCACGCCCACATCATCCCGAAGGGATTACCGGGAGCGGGGAATCTGCTCGTGTTCGATAACGGCGGTTCCAGCGGCTACGGCTTCGCCAATCCCATCGCACCTGACGGTGTCGGCGCGTTTGCGCGCTCGACATCGCGTGTACTCGAGATCAACCCGGTCACGCTCGAACTGGTATGGTCTTATACGAACCCGAGGTTCTTCAGCACGAACATCAGCAGCGCGCAACGGCTGCCGAATGGGAACACGTTGATCACCGCCGGTGCCGGCGGCCGGATGTTCGAAGTGACAACCGAAGGCGCGATCGTCTGGGAATACATGTATCCGCTCTTCAGCGGCGCCAACGCGTCGAACGCAGTCTACCGCGCCTATCGTATTCCGTACGGATGGATACCCCAAATCACGCGTCCCACCGAACGGCCCGTCGCGCCTCCCGCGCTTGCTGATTTCAGGGTGCCTTGACGTGGATTCGAAGACATTCGAGCGCCAACTGCGTCAGGAAGGTTTCGGGCACGTCTATGTCTGGCAAGACGGCCCGCATGCGTTTTATGCGGACCACACCCACCCGGTCGATACGGCGCATATTATTCTCGACGGCGAGATGACGCTCACGTGTGGGGGCTCGACGAAGACCTACACGCCGGGGCAGCGTCCGCCGGACGTTCCTGCTGGCGCTGTCCATTC
>JBKPNV010000359.1:0-20162 GCA_046732795.1 Acidobacteriota bacterium | reverse complement strand
AGACGGGGCTGAACGAAGCCGATGCGCAGCAGGCGATGCGCACCTACACGGGCGTCGTCTTCGACATCGGCCACCAGTCGGTGGGCTACGAGGACATTCCGGCCTCCTTGCACAAGCTCGTGGCGGCCGGTGTGCCGATTGTCAAGCTGCAGGAAGCGGCGTCGATGCACATCCCGAATGTCACGCCGCAGACGGTGGAGGCGCTGCAGACCTTTGCCAAGACGATCTACCTGTCGCAGACGTGTCAGCGGAAGGACGGCCAGACCACGTGGTTCCTCAACCTCGAGGATGCCTTCGCCGCGTTCCACAACGACCCGGGCCCGCGCGAGTGGCGCACGCACTTTCATGTGCCGGTGTTCCTCGAGGATCTCGGCGGCGGCTTCGGCACGACGCGCTTTGCGCTCGAGCAGGCGCTCGCCGTCCACAAGCAGACGCCGCTGTCGACGCACCTCGAGATCGAAACCTACACCTGGGACGTGCTTCCCGCGCATCTCAAGACCGGCGACATCGTCGAATACGTCACGCGCGAACTGGACTGGGTCAAGGGACAGCTCACCTAAGCGCAACCGCAAAACGGCAACATTTGCACCGTGAGACTGACGCTCGCCTCTTCGTATTTCGCACGATAATTCGAAATGCGGAACCTAATGCAGGAAATCGAACCTGGGAGATGAACACATGGGATCGGTCTGTGAGTTCTGGCCTCGACGCTGGAGGGTGACGACAACGGCAGCGATGTGGATGGCACTCATTGCAATGCCAACTGTCGCGTTTGGACAGGCCTCCATTGCCGGCACAGTGAAAGACACCTCCGACGCTTTGTTGCCTGGCGTGACCGTTGAAGCAGCCAGTCCGGCACTCATTGAAAAGGTTCGGACGGCAGTGACCGACGGTACTGGCCAGTACCGCATTGAGAATCTTCGACCCGGCACCTACAGCGTGACGTTCACGCTTCCCGGATTCGCGACAGTCCGGCGTGAAGGAATTGAGCTGACCGGTTCGTTCACCGCAACAGTGAGCGTCGAGTTGAAGGTTGGCGCCGTGGCAGAAACGGTCGTCGTCAGCGGCGAGTCGCCGATCGTCGACGTGCAGAGCTCGCAACGCCAGACCGTGTTCACCAGCGACGTCCTCAACGCAATTCCAGTCGGCAGCTCATACAACTCGCTGCTCGTGGTCGTGCCGGCGCTGTTTGGCGGCCAGCAAGATGTGGCCTCAGGCCCCTGTAACTCGTGCACGTTCAGTGCTCATGGCACGTTACTCTCGGGCGGGCGCGCCAACAGCGAAGCGCGGCTTCTCGTCGACGGCATCAGCATCGCCGTGCCGCAGGCCGGCGGCACCAACTACCTGACGGACACTAAGAATGCACAGGAAGTCACCTTCACCACCGCGGGCAGCCTGGGTGAGGTGGAATCGGGCGGTCCGGTGATGAACATCGTTCCGCGAACCGGCGGGAATACCTTCAGCGGCAATTTCAATTTTGCCTGGGCGAACGATGCGTTGCAGGGCAGCAATTTCACTGACGAACTCAAGGCGGCCGGAGTGGCCGCTCCGAACGAGCTTATCAAGAGCTACGACTTGAGCGGTGCCATCGGGGGTCCCATTCAGCAGGATCGTCTCTGGTTCTTCACGACTGTGCGCGCGCAGGGGAGTTCCAGCTATATCACCAGCATGTATTACAACCTGAACGCCGGCGATCCAAACGCGTGGCTCTACGTGCCCGACTACAGCCGCCAGGCTTTCAACGACAAAACGTGGCAGAACGCCAGCGCACGCTTCACTGCCCAGGTCACACCGCGCAACAAGATCAACGTGTTTTGGGACGAACAACTCGTTTGCAAGAGCTGTGAGAACGGCGGCAACTACGCGAATGCGCTCACGTCACCAGAAGCCAATGGATACGGCGACCTGCACCCGATGCGATTTCAGCAGGTGACATGGAATTCCCCCTTCAGCAACAAGGTGCTTCTCGAGGGCGGGTTCGGCTATTTCTTCTCGCGCTGGGGCGGTCGTGCCAAGGAGGATCCGAATACGGAGGCGCTCGTCAAGATTGTCGAGCAGTGCGCCGCGGGGTGTCCGGCCAACGGCAACATCCCGGGATTGACCTATCGTTCGCAGACCGTCGACCTTTTCAGCGATGGCCGCAACAAGAACACGACGAGCACGTGGCGTGCTTCGGCGGCCTGGGTGACCGGATCCAAGAGCCTCAAGATCGGCTACATCGGAAACCTGCTCGGCGATGAGCGTTCGGCGAACCGCGGTTCCAATAACCTCCGGTACCGTGTCAACAACGGTGTACCCAATCAGCTCACCGAGTTCATCAACGAGTATCAGAACGATCTCTGGATGAGGAATGACGCCATTTACACGCAGGGACAGTGGACGCTGCGGCGCCTGACATTACAGGGCGCGTTGCGCTTCGATCACGCATGGAGTTGGGCGCCCGATCAGCAGATTGGCCCGGCGCGGTTCATGCCGAACCCGCTGGTCTTTCCGAAGACTCCAGTCGTCGACAGCTACAAGGACTTCACCCCGCGTGTGGCTGCGGCCTACGACCTGTTCGGCAACGGAAAGACTGCGATCAAAGGAACGTTCGGGAAGTACCTCGAGTCCACGATTACGGCGTCCAATTACGGGCTCGGCAACCCGACGTCACGAATCGTTCAGAACGTGTTCCGAACATGGACCGACGCCAACGGGAACTGGAACCCGGATTGCGACCTGTTGAATCCGAACACTCAGGACCTTCGCTCGACGGGTGGTGATTTCTGCGGAGTCATCAGTAATCTCAACTTCGGCACCGCAACATTCAGCAACACGATAGATCCCGAGATCCTCAAAGGTTGGGGCGTGCGCCCATCGGATTGGCAATTCGGCGCGTCGCTCCAGCACGAACTGGTGCCGAGGGTATCGGTCGAGATCGGATATCTATACCGCTTCTTCCAGGGATTTGTCGTGACCGACAACCTGGAGGTTGTCCCCTCGAACTTTGCCACCTTTACTATTCCCGCGCCCCAGGATTCGCGCTTGCCGAACGGGGGCGGGTACGCCGTCGGCCCGCTATACGACGTCGACCCGTCGCTCTTCGGCCGGACGACAAACTACCTGACCTACGCGGATCGGTACGGCGAGCAGTATCAGCGGTTCAGCGGGTTCGATCTGAGCTTCAACGCTCGTCCGCGTAACGGCATCATGGCGCAGGGCGGTATCAGCTGGGGCAAGTCGTGGTCGGACAACTGCGAGATCCGCGCGGCGCTGCCGGAAACGGCTCCGCTCAACCCGTGGTGTCACATCGAGACCACGCAGTTACCGCAATACAAGGCGCTCGCGACGTATATCTTTCCGAAAGTTGACGTGCAGCTCAGTGGCACGTTCATCAGTAAACCCGGAATCCAGGTGAGTGGGTTCGGGACGCCGGTTGCCGGCGGAGCCTTTGCCGCGAACTACACCGTCCCGGCTGCGGCCATCATTCCGCAGCTTGGCAGGCCGCTCGCTGGCGCCCCTCCAAATGTCACCGTGAACATTCTGGAGCCGTATGCGCGCCTGGGTGAGAGGATCAATGAAGTCGACCTTCGGCTCAGCAAGGTGTTGAGAATTCGCGGCGCGCGCGCCGACATCGGCATCGACATCTTCAATCTGCTGAATTCGGACGCGGCGCTGAGCTATAACCAAACCTTTATTGCGAATGGTCCATGGCTGACGCCGACGTCGGCGATGTCCGCGCGGTTTGCGAAAATAAGCGCTCAGGTCGATTTTTAGACAATGTCAACGCTCGATTCCCAACTTCCAACTCCCAAACGTGAAAGGGCTGGTTGGGATACTAAAATCATTCCAATGAAGCAAGTCAGAGCCATCATCGTATTCGTCGCGATCCTTTCTTCAACTGTCTACGCGCAGTGGCCCAAGTTCTCGTCACCCAGCGTCCCGAAAACAGCCGACGGCAAAGTCGATATGACGGCACCGGCGCCTCGGCAACCCGACGGGAAGCCGGATCTCTCCGGAGTGTGGGAGACGATCCAGGGAAGGAGGGGTGGTGGTCCTCCGCCTGTCGCCGCTGCAGGAACGGGCGAGCTGCCGCCCTCCGGCTCGCTGTTCGGAAACATCGGAGACCAGGTCCCAGGTGGCGCGCCGTATCAGCCGTGGGCAGCCGAGCTGGTCAAGAAGCGGATGGCCGACAACAGCAAGGACAACCCGGATGCGCACTGTCTGCCGCTCGGTATCATGCAGAACACGACGCACCCGTTTCCGAAGAAGATCATCCAGACTCCCGCCGAGGTCATCCTGATCTACGAGGGCTCGGCAACGACCGTCCGCGAGGTGTATCTCGACGGGCGCACGCTCGATCCCGAGGCGGATCCCTGGTATCAGGGTTACTCCGTCGGGCGCTGGGAGGGCGACACGCTCGTCGTCGAGACCACCAACTTCATCGACGACGACCACTGGAGCACGTGGCTGGATGTCCGAGGAAGCCCGCTGACGCGCAATGGCAAGATCATCGAGCGATTCCGCCGGCCCAATTTCGGCTCGCTCGTCATCGAAGTCACGATTGACGATCCGAAGGCGTACACCAAGCCGTTCAACGCGACGATCAACAATCGCCTGTTGTTCGACACCCAACTGATCGAGTTCGTCTGTATCGATAAGAGCGCGCAGCACTATGTGGGATCGGATGGGAAGCCGGGGGCGCCGCGACAGGTGAAGTAGCGTGCGATAAGAGAACGGGATGAACGGACGGCGTGTGAGTAAGACTCGGGTGTGCGTCGTTGGACTGGCAGGAGCGCTCGTGATCGCGACGGTCGTCGCACGAGGACAACAGACGGGTTCGAGCCAGCAGGGTCCCAGCCCGGCGCAGCAAAAGTATCCCTATCCGGTCGTGCGCGACTTGCGCGGCGTCGTGCCGCCGGGGCCGAAGCCGTTGCCCTCGCCGCCGCTCGGCGCCGGACCATGGACGTTCCAGACGACCGAAGCGAAGATCCAAGTCTCGGTGGTGGCGAAGGGGTTCTCGCATCCGTATGGGTTCGCCTTCTTGCCCGACAATGTGATTCTCATCAGCGAGCGCGGCGGCGCGCTGCGCGTCGTTCGCAACGGCGAGATCGATCCGACTCCTGTCGCGGGCATTCCGAAGGTGATTTATCGGGGCACCGAGGCGGGCCTGATGGACGTGATCCTGCACCCGGCGTTCGACAAGAACCACTGGGTGTATTTCACTTATCACAAGCCGATCGGCAACAACCTGGCGAGCAACGCCGTTGGACGCGGCACCTGGGACGGCAAGACACTCACCGAGGTCACAGAGATCTTCCTCTCCGACGATGTGGATACGGAAGTCAGTCGCATCGCATTCGGCCGCGACGGGATGCTGTACATGACGATCGGCGGGCCCGGCACCGGGCCTGCCGCAAGCCTGAACCGGCCGCAGAACGGCAATGACTACGCAGGTAAGTTGCTGCGGATGCGTGACGACGGCAGCTTGCCACCTGACAATCCATTCGCGGGCAAGGCGGGCTACAAGCCGTACATCTACGCCATGGGATTCCGGAATCAACTCGGCCTCACCGTCAATCCTTACAACGGCGAGTTGTGGGCAGCAGAGCAGGGACCGAACGGCGGCGACGAGGTCAACGTGATTCTGCCGGGCAAGAACTACGGATGGCCGTTTGCCAGCTACGGTCGCGACTACATGGGGCCGCGCTTCAACGCGCAACACACGGCGCAAGGCTTCGAGGAGCCGACGGTGTACTGGGTGCCGTCGATTGCCGTCTCCGGCATGACCTTCTACAACGGCGATCGCCTCCCGGCATGGCGACGGAATCTGTTCGTCGGCGGGATGCGCGAAGGAGAGATGTCGCCCACCGGCAAGCTCGATCGCATCGTGTTCAACGACAAGTGGCAGGAACTGCGGCGCGAATCGCTGCTGCGCGATCTGCACCAGCGCATTCGCGACGTGCGGCAAGGGCCCGATGGTCTGCTCTACGTCGTCACGGAAGAAGACGATGCGGCGTTGTTGCGAATTGAGCCAATCGAGTAACGACCCGCTCGATCATCCTACGCGATATGCGGTGCGTGCGGGGTCGGCGTACGGCACCGGCGCGACGGTCGCGCGGATTTCCAGCTGTACATGACGCTCGACGGTCGGCTTCGACGACCCGCCGCCTTCTTCACCCCACACGAACGTCACCTGCGTACCGGGCTTGCTGTGTTCGACATCGACAATCGCGAGCGTGAGCATCGCTCCCTCGTTGGCGCTGTACCCGCACCACGTCGATATGCCGATGATCGTACCGTCCTTGATGACCTTGTCGTACGGCAGCGTCGAATACACCGCCGACGGGAAGTCGAAATACTTCGTTCGCTGCCCTTGTTGAAACATCGTGGCAATGCCACGTGTGACATCCTCGCCGTTCAGCACGAGCGTGACTTTCTTGCGCCGCGGGCGCTCGGCGATCTTCTCGAGCGCTTCCCGTCCGATGAAATCGTGATCGAACTTGACCGACGGACCATACCCCAGGTCCCAGGGCGTGAGGTAGTAGTCACGGATGTCGTCGGAATAGAAGCTGCCCCCCAACGACGCGATGGCTTCGTACGTATTCGCCGGCAACCACTGACGATACGGTTTCATCTGGTCGCCCGTGTAGACCGCCGGCAGCGGAGAAGGAATCCAGCCTGATTCAAGCGTGTTGCTCGAATAGGTCCGGGCACCAGACTGCTTGAGGCCGAATTCCTGACCGCCCTCGACGATGGCGGCTCTGACGGCTTCTCCGTCCTCCCAGGGTCCAAACAGCTCGAAGCCTGGTTGTCCCACCATCCCGTGACGCAGCGCACGGACCCTGCGTCCGGCGATTTGAAAGTCGGTCATGTTGAAGAACTTCACGTTCGGTACCGGCTTGCCGGTGACCTTCTCGATGACTTTGAGCGCGTTCGGCCCCTGGATCTGATAGCGGTACGCCTTCCGCACGATAGGGCCAGGCTTCGCAACCGTGCGTTCATCGCGCTCGATCTTGACGTCGTACTTCCCGGTCTCGCAGTGATACTGAACCCAGTTGTGGATCGACGGGCGGCCGACGAGATTGAAGCGGTTCTCTTCAAGGTGAAAGAGGATGACATCGCCAATCACGAAACCGTCGTAATTGCAGGCGACGAATTGCTTCGCTTTGCTGGGTCCGAAGTTCGTGAAGCTGTTCACGCCGAGCATTGTGAGCACCTTGAGGGCATCAGGACCCTCAACGTACATGTCCGTCATGTGGTACGACTGATTGAAGAGGATGCAGGTGTCCCGCCACGCACGCTGTTCGTCACGCCAGTTGGTGAACTCGCTGGGGACGACAGGGTAGATATAGGGTCCGGTTTGCGAATTGCGTAGAAGCGTGACCGGATTGCCGGCGGCGTTGACCACATCCTCGAAACTCTTCGCACTCATGCAATC
Source organism: Acidobacteriota bacterium (assembly GCA_046732795.1). Lineage (GTDB taxonomy): Bacteria > Acidobacteriota > Vicinamibacteria > Vicinamibacterales > UBA2999 > Gp6-AA40. Next base: position 12,742 of record JBKPNV010000359.1, on the reverse strand, counting down.
TCCTCGCTTGCGACGCACGCCCTAGTGACGTGCCCAGATCCATTGACGATTTGGCGATCTTTGATCGCTAATTCGTTGTTGATTGTCGAATTCTGCTTGGTGATTTGTTCCAGGATGGCGATGCCCAGGCATCTTATGGATCACCGATCAACAATCTGCAATCAGCAACAAATCGATAATCCCCGATCAGAGATCAACAATCGATTCCGCCCGGGCGAACGCCCCACAACTCTTCTGACGCGATCCGCGCGCCCTCCGCCAGCGTGTGCAGCTTCGCCCACATCACCTGCGGGTGCACGCGTTGATACTGCTCCAGCTGAGCGAAACCGCAATCGGTGCCGGCGATCACGTTCTCACGGCCGACGAGCGAAGCGAACCGGACGATTCGATCGGCGACCAGGCGCGGGTGTTCGACGCTCGTCGTGTGATGCGTCACGACACCGGGAATCAGAATCTTGCCCGGAGCCAGCTTCGCCGTCTGCCATACCCGCCATTCGTGCTCGTGCCTGACGTTGGCCGCTTCGATTGAGTACGCTCCTGCCCGCACTTTCAACACCAGAGGAAGGATCGCCTCGAGCGGGGCATCCGCCACGTGCGGCACGTGCCAGCTTCCGAAACAGACGTGGTAGCGCACGCGCTCTTCGGGAATGCCACGCAGCGCGTGATTGAGCGCCTCCACACGCAGCTCCGCCCACTGCGAGTACTTATCGGGACCTTGTTGGACGATTTCGTCGTACATATTCGCGAGCACCGCGTCATCCACCTGGAGAACAAGGCCTGCGTTGACGATCTCGAGGTACTCCTCCCGCAGCGCTTCGGCTATCGCGAACACATAATCGTGCTCGTCCTTGTAGTACTCATTCGACGCATCGTACCCAGTGCTCGCCGGCGCTACCGCCGTCAGGAAGCCTTCGCTGACGCCGCTGCTCTCAAACGCCGCCTTCACGTCGCTGAGGTTGCGGCGAATCGCCTCGTGGCCCTGATATCGAATCGGTCCGACGCAGGCATGTCCGGGCGCGCCGTTGGCCCCGCGCGGAAACTGCGCCGCCATGAACTCCGCGAAACGGAATCGATCCCGCCCGAGCCAGGTCGCCTCGTAGAGCGTGTCGGGCCTGAATTCGAAGCCCGTCATGCGGTCGAGGACGTAATTGGCCCAGCTCGATTTACCGTACTCGCCGTCGTTGACGATATCGAGGCCGGCGTCGAGTTGCTGGCGCACGACCTCCGCCGTGGCGTGCTGCAACGCTTGCTGGTAGCGCGGCTGCTGTCTGGCTGCGGTGGCGTGCTCGAGGAGCGCTTTCGGGCGGATCAGGCTGCCGACATGGGTCGTCAGGATGCGGTCGGTGCTGCGTCTCATCAGATTCGGTAATTGCATTGGCCCGGATGAAGCCGGACACTACGTTATTGCGCTCCTTTTCGCCGCCGCGAAACTCCGTTCGACATGCGAAATCATATAGAATTTACCGGGGCTTGGGCCATTCGATGACTCGCGGAATTCTTGCGGCCTGTGTTGTCTGGATCGCCTCGATTGGCGTGGCGATGCCGCGCGCCTCGGCGCAGCAGGCAACGGCGTCAGACGCCTTGTCCACCATCGCGGATGCTGACCGTGCTGTCGTCGACAAGTACTGCGTGACGTGTCACAACCAGCGGTTGAAAACGTCAGGCCTCGCGCTTGACGCCGCTGAACTTCGCGATGTCGCCGCGCATCCCGAAGTGTGGGAGAAGGTGATTCGCAAGGTCGGGGCAGGCATGATGCCGCCGGCTGGTCTGCCGCGGCCGGACGAGGCCACGAAGCGAGCCCTCATATCGCGGCTGGAGGGCGTGCTCGACAACTCGGCCAAAGCCAGGCCGAACCCTGGACGGCCGTTGGTCCATCGACTCAACCGCGCCGAGTACGCGAACGCGATCCGCGACCTCCTCGCCGTCGAACTCGATGTCTCGTCAATGTTGCCGCCGGACGATTCGAGCGGCGGCTTCGACAATAACGCCGACGTCCTTGGACTCTCGCCTGTGTTGCTCGAGAGCTATCTCACGGCTGCTGAACGCATCAGCGCACTGGCGATCGGCGATCCGAAGGCGCCGCCCATGGGCGAACTCTTCCGGGTGCGCCAGGACGAATCACAGGACCGCCATATCGAAGGATTGCCGCTTGGAACGGTCGGCGGAATCCTCATTCCCACGACGCTGCCGCTCGACGGCGAATACCAGTTCCAGGTCAGGTTGTTCCGCACCAATCTCGGAACGATGCGCGGACTCGAGTATCCGCACCAGCTCGAGATCTCCGTGAATGGCGAACGCGTTCACCTCGCGTCGTTCGGCGGCGATAAAGAGATCACCGCGTCGAGCGACAACCCGACGATTACCGGGGACGACGTGGACGGGCGGTTCACGGTGCGCGTACCGCTCAAGGCCGGTCCGGCGCAAATTGGCGTGGCGTTTGTCGAGAAGACACATGCGCTCAATACCCGCCGCTTGCAGTCCTACGTCCGCAGTTCGTCGGACACCATCGATTTCTCCGGCTATCCGCATATCGATGAAATCATCCTCACCGGGCCGTTCAAGGTGACCGGTGTCGGAGACACGCCAAGCCGTCGGCGCATATTCGTGTGCCAGCCGAAGGCGGTGTCCGAGGAAGACGGATGTGCGAGCAAGATCCTGGCGACATTGGCTCGGCGTGCGTACCGCGGCGATGTGTCGAAGGAAGATCTGCAGACGCTGCAGGATTTTTATCAGCGCGGCCGCAAGGATGGGAGTTTCGATACGGGCATCGATCTCGCGCTGCGCCGCATGCTGTCCAGCCCCAAGTTCCTCGTCCGCGTCGAACGCGACCCTGCATCGGTTCCGGCAGGGAGCGCGTATCGACTGTCGGATCTCGAGATCGCATCGCGCCTGTCGTTCTTCCTGTGGAGCAGTATCCCGGATGACACGTTACTGGATGTTGCGAGCAAGGGTGGCCTCAAGACGCCCGCGGGTATCGACCAACAAGTGCAGCGCATGCTCGCGGATCCGAAGTCGCAGGCATTCGTCGACAACTTCGTGGGCCAGTGGCTGCAGCTGCGGAATCTGAAAACGAAGCAGCCCAACTCGCACGAGTTTCCCGACTTCGACGACAACCTGCGTACGGCGCTCGGGACGGAAGCCGAGATGTTCTTCGCCTCGATCATGCGCGAGGATCGTAGCGTCGTCGATTTGATGACGGCTGACTACACGTTCGTCAACGAGCGGCTCGCCAGGCATTACGGCATCCCGAACGTTTACGGCACGCATTTCCGGCGCGTGACGCTCAAGGACGACACGCGTCGCGGGCTCCTGGGAAAAGGCGCCGTGCTGATGGTGACGTCACATCCGCATCGGACGTCGCCGGTGCTGCGAGGAAAGTGGATCCTCGAGAACGTTCTCGGGTCCCCCCCACCGCCGCCGCCCGATGTCGTGCCTCCGTTCGACGAAGAGGCTGGCGCGGCCAAGCCGAAGTCGGTACGTGAGCGCATGGAGCAGCATCGGCGCAATCCGGCGTGCGCGAGCTGTCACCGGATGATCGATCCAGCCGGGCTGGCGCTCGAGAATTTCGACGCCGTTGGCGGATGGCGCACGAGAGACGGCGGAACGCGAGGCGCGCCGGTCGACGCCTCGGGGCAGCTGATCGACGGAACTCAGATCAATGGAGTGGTCGAGCTCAGGGCCGCGCTGTTGCGTGAGCCCGAAATCTTTGTTCGTACGGTGACAGAAAAGCTGATGACGTATGCGCTTGGGCGCGGCCTGACGGCAACTGACATGCCAGCTGTGCGCACTGTTGTGCGCGATTCTGCCCGGGACCAATATCGCTTCTCGTCGGTTATCCTTGAGATCGTCCGGAGTGTGCCGTTCCAGATGCGGACGAAGTCACCCGCAGGGGAAGCCGGCGCGATTAGTACTGCGAGGTTGAACTAGCCGTAGGGTGGGTGATGCAGTGTCGACCCGCCGGGACATAGGAGTCCGCGATGTTTATCACGAAGACGTCACTGTCACGTCGAACGGTTCTCCGTGGTCTCGGAGCGACGCTCTCCCTGCCACTGCTCGAAGCGATGGTTCCGGCCTTGACCTCAACCGTCAAAACGGCGGCGGCCCCGACGAAGCGATTCGGCGCGATCTTCGTGCCCATGGGCGAGCGCCCAAGCCACTGGACGCCGACGACGACAGGCGTCGACTTCGAGTTCAGTCCCATCCTGAAGCCGATTGAGTCCTTCCGCGATTCGATCGTGGTGGTTTCGAATCTCGATCGCCCGCTGCAGGGCACGCACGCGGTGAGCACCGGCACGTGGTTGACGGGCAGCGCGCCGAAGCGCACCGAGGCCGAGGACTTCGTCGCCGGGACGTCGCTCGACCAGATCATTGCCGGGAAGATCGGCGGCGACACGGTCTTCCCCTCGCTCGAAATCGGCACCGAGGACTTCACCGGATACGTGGGTGCATGCGACGTCGGTTACAGCTGCGCCTACATGAACACCATCTCGTGGAAGACACCGACCACGCCGATGCCGATGGAGACGAATCCGCGCGTCGTCTTCGAGCGCATGTTCGGCCGGCCGGGATCGACAGAGGAGCGCGTGCGGCGGATGGAGCAGAACCGCAGCATTCTCGACTCGGTCAAGGGGGACGTGTCGAGTCTCGAACGCGGGCTGGGTGCGCGCGACAAGGTCAGGCTCGACCAGTATCTCGAGCACGTGCGCGAGATCGAGCAGCGCATCCAGCGCGCCGAGAAGCAGGCGACCTCCGAGATCACGATTCCGGTGGCACCCGTCGGCATCCCGGATTCGTGGGAAGAGCATGCCACAGTCATGTTCGACATGATGGCGCTCGCCTTCGAGGCCGACATCACGCGTGTCTTCTCGTTCATGTTGAACCGCGAGGCCAGTCAGCTCGTCTTCCCGGACCTCGGCTTCAACGAGCCGTGGCATCACGTGTCGCATCACGGCAACGAGGCGTACAAGCTCGAGTTGCTCGTGAAGTTGAATACGTGGCAGATCAGCCTGTTCAGCAAGTTCCTCGAGCGCCTGAAGTCGACGCCGGACGGCGACGGGTCGCTGCTCGATCACTCGGCCATCGTCTGGGGCAGCGGCATGAGCGACAGCAACACGCACTCGCCCCTCGACGTGCCGTTCCTCATGGTAGGTAAGGGTGCCGGAGCTTTCACAGGCAACAAGCACCATGCTGCGCCGAAGGGCACGCAACTGGCCAACGTCATGTTGACGATCGCGCAGAAGTACGGTGCCGAGATGGACCGTTTCGGGGTGAGTACGGGAGCGTTTGAACTCTAGGTCCAATCTGTTGCGACACCGCCCTTCGACAAGCTCAGGGCGCCGCGAGCGTTAGTCGAGGTACGAGGCACCGAGGGCACAGGGAAGCCATTCGTTTCTTCTCGGTGTCCTGAGTGCTTCATCGTGTCGGACGCAAATGAAGTCACGTGGAGCAGTGAATTGAGTCGATTCAATCGAGTTGTCGCGCTCCTGACGCTTGTTCTCACGACAGGCCTCCTGGCAGCTGACGGCGATACTCCTCTCATCGACGCCGTCAAGCGCGGCGATCACAACGCCGTGCGGACGCAGCTGCGCAGCAAGATCGATGTGAACGCGCCCGGAGTGGATGGCACGACGGCGCTGCACTGGGCAGTGCGCGCCGATGATGCCGAGCTGGTGACGATGCTGCTGCGTGCGGGGGCGAACGCGAAGTCAGCGAATCGATATGGGCTCGCGCCGATCACGCTGGCCGCGATGAATGGCAGCGCGAAAGTGATTGACCTACTGGTTTCCGCCGGAGTCGACCCAAACACGAGCACCACGGAAGGCGAGCCGGTCATCATGACCGCGGCACGTACGGGCGCGGTCGATGCCTTGAAAGCATTGATCGCCCGCGGCGCCAATGTGAACGCGCGCGAGAAGTGGTTTGGCGAAACCGCGGTCATGTGGGCGGCCTCCGAGAACCATGCCGACGCGATCCGCGTACTCGCCGAGGCAGGCGCGGATCTCGATGCGCGCTCCACGCAGCTGGACGCCCCAGTCCTCGAGTTTCCGCGCAGCGGCGGTCCCAACTCTCCGTTGCCGCGCGGCGGCTGGACAGCCCTCATGTTTGCCGCCCGCGACGGCGCGACCGATGCCGCGCGCGCGCTGGCCGACCTCGGCGCCAATCTGAATGCGACGGCGCTTCCGCAGACCGATGTTCCCCTGAAACCCGAGGAAATCGCGGCGGCACAGGAGAAGAACATCGGCACTTCCGCGCTGGTCTACGCCATCATCAACGTCCATTACGACCTCGCGTCGATGCTGCTCGACAAGGGCGCGGATCCCAACGTCGTCGACGGAGCGGGCATGGGCGCGCTCTATGCCGCCGTCGACATGAACAGCCTGCAGTGGGTGCAGGGCCGGCCGGCGCCGATCCTGACGGACAAACTCGATGGCGCGGATCTCGTCAAGCGGCTCCTCGCGAAGGGCGCAAATCCCAACGCCCGACTCACAGGCAAGCCGCTGAAGCGTCACCATGATGCCGGGTCAACGATGAACTTTGGCGAAGGCACGACGCCGCTGATTCGCGCGGCCCGGACCAACGACGTCGCCGTGATGAAGGCGCTCCTCGAAGGCGGCGCCGATCCGTTCCTGACGTTGCCGGATCGCACCACCGCCCTCATGATCGCGGCCGGCCAGGGCTACGGCGGCATCCGCGGGGAGGGTATTCGCATCGTCGTACCGACTGCGGAGAGCGCGATCGAAGCCCTGACAGTCCTGCTCGATCGCGGGTTGGACGTCGACGCATTCAACAATGCCGGCAACACGGCGATGCATGCCGCCGTCGCCCGCGGCGATGCCGTTGTGAAGTTCCTCGCCTCGCGCGGCGCGTCGCTCAATCTCAAGAATAAGGCCGGATTCACACCTCTCGATGTGGCGCTCGGGAAGGGCGGCGGCCGCGGCGGTCGCGGCGGCGGTGTGGTCCGCGAGAGCACGGCGGCGCTCCTCAAGCAGTTGATGGAGCAGTCAGGCACCAAGACCGGCGCCCCGTAGTGTCCGACTCGGATGAGACCTAGGGTGCGGTTTTCTCGTCCGCCGTAGCCCATAGCGCGCAGGTGGAAGCCGGACCCTTTCGCCCTTACCGTGCGATTCCTCGATCTGACGATGGCATTGCTGTTCGCTTTTGCGGCAGCCCTCCAGTTCAACGATCCCGATCCGATTCGATGGATAGCAATCTACATCGCAGCGTGCGTGCTGTCGATCCGCGCCGCTACCCGGCGCCGTGTGTCGCCCGCGGCGTCGCTGGCAGTCTTCGCGATCGCCAGCGTCTGGGCGGCGCTGATTGCGTTCGGCGGGCCTGCAGCATCGGAATATCGACACATGTTCGATGCCTGGGAGATGACGTCCCCATCCGTTGAGGAAGCCCGTGAGGCAAGCGGTCTGCTCATCGTCGCTGCCTGGATGATTGTGCTCTTCCTCCGTGGGGTCAGACCCCTTCACATAGCTTCACATATGAAGAGACGTGAAGGGCCCTGACCCCATGACTCGGAGCAGCATCGCGGCGATCTCGCTAGTCGTCATCGTGCTCGTCACACTCGTGTGGCTGACTCGCGATCGCCTGATGCCGGGAGCTTCGAGACAACAGGCCAGTGAGAAGACCGGCGCCGCACTCAGCAGCAGTGCAACGAACGTGTTGTTCACTTCGCGGGCGATCGGCGATCCGCCGAAGGGAGAGGAACGGCCGCAAATCGCGCATGTCTCCATCGTCGATCTCGATCGCGATGGTCTCAATGACGTTCTGGTCTGCGATTCGTTGCGCAATGTCGTCACGTGGATTCGGCAGGCGCCACGCGGCACCTTCACCGAGTCGGTGATTGCCGGGGTCTCGGCGCCTGCTCACGTCGAGGCCGTCGACTTCGACCAAGACGGCGACCTCGATCTGGTCGTGGCCGCGCTCGGTTTTCTGTTTCCCAACAACAATCGGGTCGGTTCCGTGATCGTCATGGAGAACGACGGCCAGCAGAAATTCCGGTCGCACTACATCGCGGATCGCGTTGCCCGGGTCGCGGACGCGAGAGCGGCCGATCTCGATGGCGACGGCGACCTCGATGTCAGCGTCGCCGGTTTCGGTTACGACGACGGCGAGACCAGCTGGTTGGAGAACAAGGGCGGCTGGACATTCGAGCAGCACGTGCTGCAGCAGTTGTCAGGGGCGATCAACGCGATTCCTGTGGATATCAACGGCGACACGTTCCTGGACGTTGTGGCGCTGGTCAGCCAGGAGTGGGAAGAGATCTGGGCCTTCATCAACGACGGCCGAGGCAAGCTCACGCCGCGGATGCTGTGGGGGTCAACCAATCCCGACTTCGGCTCGAGCTGGATGACGATCGTCGACATGGATAGGGATGGTGATCCCGACATCCTCTACGCCAATGGCGATGCATTCGAATACGCGCCGCCGAACAGCCGGCCGTGGCAGGGAGTGCAGTGGCTCGAGAATCGCGGTGACCTGAAATTCGAGCTCCATCGCATGATCGATCAGCAGGGAGTCACCAGTCCCGAGGCGGCCGATCTCGATGACGATGGTGATCTCGATGTGCTGCTCGTCAACGCGAACAACGACTGGGACAATCCTGCGGCGCCGAGCCTGCTGTGGCTGGAGAACGACGGCAAGATGCAGTTCACGATGCATCCGATCGCCAGCTCACCGACGCACCTGCTCACCCTTGCGGTTGGCGATCTCGACGGCGACGGCAAGCCTGACGCCGTGACCGGCGGCATGCACATCAGCCGTCCCTACGACCGCATCGGCCGCATCACCGCCTGGTTCATGCGACCTTAGCTAGAAGAACGCACGGATCGATGCAGAGTTGTTTGCTGCCTCGTCGAAGTGTCGAACTCATTCGAATCGTAGCGCCACCGACGGACGCACTCGCGCGGCGCGCCAGGCAGGCATGGCGCACGCGAGCATCGACACGATCGCCAACAGAGTTGCGACGCCAGTGTAGGTAGCCGAATCGAGTGGTGTGACCCCGAATAGCAGCGTGACGAGGGCACGGCTGGCGACGCTGGCTGCGACGAGCCCAATCGCAATGCCGAGCGCCGCGAGGGTCATTCCCTGCCGCAACACGAGAGCGAGGATGTCGGAACGGGATGCACCCATGGCGGCGCGGATACCCATCTCTCGCGTGCGCTCGGTGACGTTGCCCGATAACAGGCTGTACGTCCCGATTGCGGCCAGGATGAGCGCCGTGATTCCAAACGCTTCGAACAGGAGCAGCGCGAACCGTCGATTGGCGGCGGACCCTCTCACGCGCTCGTCCATTGTGGCAACGCGAAGAACCGGTTGATTCCGATCGATTGCCGCGATCGCTCGCCGAATCGCTGGCGCGAGCGCCGCAGGATCGACGTGTGAGCGGACGATCAGCCATCGTGCGTTGTCACTGAAGCGCCATTGCGGAGCCGTCACGTACACAGCGTCAGGTCGGGTGACCGCAAGAGAGGTTTGCGTCACATCGCCAACGACGCCGACGACGGTGAACCATGGTCCGGAGTCCGGACCGATACGAAGACGCTGACCGATCGGATTCAGTCCCGGCAGGCGACGGCGGGCGAGTGATTCATTGATTACGGCGACCAGCGGTGCGCTGCCATCGTCGCGGGCGTCGAGCGCCCGACCTGACCGCAAGGGGATGCCCATCGTGGCGAAGTAGCCGGGACTGACCGCATACCGATAAGCGGCCCCGCCTTCTTCGGCCGCTGCCGGCGGAGTCGATTCGAAACGAACGCCGTAGGCCTCCTCGTCGCCGCTCAGCGGCAACTGACTTGTGAATGCCGCAGCGGTGACACCAGGCACGTGCCGCACCGCTTCGAGAACAGAATCGAAGAATCGATGCGACGTCCCGGCGTTGCGGAACTGTTGGCCCGCCACCTGGACCTGCATCGTCAATCGCTCGGTCGGGTCGAAACCAGGCGGCATGGCGAAAAGGTGCTGCAGGCTTCGCAGCAGGAGTCCGGCCGCGACGAGCAAAACCAAGGCGAGCGCCACTTGCACCACGACAAGAGAGCGGCGCGTCAGTTGATGTCCTCTGGCGATTCGCATCGACTGTTGGGGCGCGCCGCCGGGTACGGACGCATGCAACCCGTTGAGTGCGGGCAGAAGGCCGACGAGCAGGCCAATCACCGTCGTCATGCCCGCAGTGAAGGCAAGCACCGTCCTATCGACAGCGATTGCACTGCTGCGGGGCAACTCGGGTGGGCTGAGCGCCACCAACGCGTCCACCGTCGTGTGCGCGAGAATGATTCCCAGGGCGCCGCCGATCGACGCGAGCACGAGCGTCTCGGCGAGCAATTGTCTGATGACCCGCGATCGTGACGCACCCAGAGCTGTTCGCACCGACAATTCACCGTGCCGTGAGGCTCCTTGCGCCAGCAGCAGGTTCGTGACGTTCACGCAGGCAATCGTCAGCAGCAGGATGACGGCGCCGGCAATGGCGAAGAGTGCAGGCCTCACGCTGCGGGTGAGTTCATCCTGCAGCGAATGGGCAATGAAGCCATCCCTCAGGGCCGCCCAGTCCGGTCGTTCGAAATCTGGCGACGGCGTTTCAGCAATTTCCTCGAGCTCCTGTCTGGCACGATTCGGGTGGAGGTCCGGCCGTACGCGACCGACCAGACGGAGGTGATGCCCCCACTCCCTCCCGTTGAAGGGAAGTGCCGGGTCGTACTTCAAGGGCGACCAGATTTCTGCTGACGGGCTCAGAACATTCTCGAAACCGCGTGGAAGGACGCCGATGACGGTTACCGGAGTTTCGTTCAGCGCGATGTGACGGCCGATAATTCCAACGTCGGCTCCAAAGCGCCTGCGCCACAACCTGTCGCTCAGCATGACGACGAATGGACTCTGGGGTTGGTCGTCAGAGGCCTCGAAATCGCGCCCGAGTGCTGGCCTGACGCCGAGCACACGAAAAAAGTCCGCGCTCACGAACTGGCCGTCGAGGCGTTCCGGCTCCGTGACGCCGGTCAGCGTTGGCTGCATGGGCCGCATGACGGTCATCGATTCGAACGAGCGGTTGCGTGCGGTGAGCTCGCGATACGTGCCAAACGTGACGTCGAGTCGAGCGCCGCCCTGACCGTCCCAGATCATCATGAGACGCCCTGGATCTCGATACGGCAGTGACTGAAACAGGACCGGATTGACCGCGCTGAAGATCGCCGTGCTGGCACCGATACCGAGCGCCAGCGTCACGGCCGCGATCGAGGTGTGAGCGGGGTATCGGGCTAATCGCCTGGTTGCGTATCGGACGTCGGCGACGGTCGTCTCCACGATATTCTCCCAGCCGTACGCGCGCACCTGCTCGCGCACTGCTGTGACGCTGCCGAGTTCCCTGCGCGCCGCTCGACGTGCCTCTTCAGGCGACAGCCCGCCGGCTTCGTACGATGCCACCGCCTCTTCGAGGTACTGGTCGACTTCGTCGGCGATGTCTCGATCGGCGGCCGATCGATTGATCAGGCCGCGCAGGCCGCGCGCGAGCTCACGCCATAAGGACATCGTCTAGGCCTCGGCTTTGAGAATCCGCGCGACGGCTGACGCTCGACGCGACCAGTTGGACGTTTCCTCCTCGAGCTGCTTTCGTCCGGCCCGCGTGAGGCTGTAGTACTTGGCGCGTCGGGAGTTGGCCGTCTGACGCCACTCGGCATCGAGCCAGCCGGCCCGCTCGAGGCGGTTCAGCGCCGTGAGCAGAGAACCTGGATTCACCTTGAATACGCCGCGCGAGATTTGTTCGACGCGGCGAGTGATGCCGAACCCGTGCATCGGCTCGAGGCTCACGGTCTTGAGGATGAGCATGTCGAGCGTGCCCTGGATGACGTCGGTGTTGGGTGTGTCCATGGAGTTTACAGACTCTGCGACGATACTGAGTTCTCATCTTGATTGTCAAGATGTGACGATCAACGTGAAGCGCAGGTTCCCTGGACTCGGGGCTCGGGCGTCGGCACTCGGGACTCGGATCCGGACTCGGGGCTCGGGATCCGGCACTCGAGGTTGGGTTCCCGGCTCCCGGAGAGCGGGAGCTTCAGCCCCCGCGTCAGTGATCGCGCGCAGGCTCAAGCCTGCGCTGTACGCTGAAATGAGTGCTCGCGATTACTCATCTCTGAGCGCCACGAGCGGATCGACGCGTGTCGCACGTCGCGCCGGCGGGTAACTCGCCGCGGCGGCGACGCCCCCCAGTAGCGCGGCTACCGATGCCAGCGTCACGACGTCTGTCGGACTCACGCCGAAGAGGAGGGTCGTCATCAGCCGCGTGAGGAAGGATGCGCCGAGTAGTCCCGCAACGATCCCGGCAGTCGCCAGCCCGGCACCTTGTTTGAAAACCATCCCGAGGATCGCTCTTTTCTCGGCGCCCAGTGCCATGCGTATGCCGATGTCACGTGTCCGCTGCGAGACGAGGTGTGACATCACTCCGTAGATGCCGACTGTGGCCAGCAGCAGGGCGAATCCTGCGAACGCGCTCAGCATGACCATCGCGAACCGCTGCCGTGCGAGCGACCGGAATAGTCGCTGATCCATCGTCGCCGCGTCGTATATGACGACGCGCGGATCGATAGACCGGATGGCGCTGATCACCGGTTCAGTGAGCGCCTCAGGGTTGGCAGCCGAGCGGATGACGACATAAACATTGCTGGCTGCGACTTGTTGATGAGCGAAGTACATGACCATGCGTCCGTCGACGTCGAGTCCATACTGCTTCACGTCCCCGACCACGCCAACG